>JAICLL010000017.1 GCA_025927475.1 Pirellulales bacterium | reverse complement strand
GGCCTCTACGCTGCGCACTTGGCAACGTGCAACAGCCACCAAGCGGCGCCTCGAACCCTCAGAACTCCCAAAATAGGCTACCATATCGCTCTTACGCTACGTTCTAGGACACGGATAAAATGGCGTGCCGAACGGGATTGACTCTGTGCCGTTCCGCGAACTGCGATTCGGCCCCGCGCCGCCCCTCACGGAACGGCACGGAGTCCGTTCCCTACAGACCGCGAAGATCATTGACGCTTCAATGGTTAAACGACCGGATATTCTCCTTCCGATTAGCTACCTTGCGGATGCCCGTTGGCCGGCCGCGGGTTCGGGCGGCGGCTCTTTGACCATCGACTTGATCGAGGTTTGGTGCTTCAAGTAGGCGTCGTAATTCAATAGTAAGCCGACCACGCCGCGCAGCGCGTCTTCGCTCTCGCCGGGGAATAGCGATTCGCGGAGCTTGGCGTTGGGATCGTTGTGCGGCGGGAAGTTGACCGGCATACCGGTGTAAGGCAGCTTGCGCTTGGGGTTGGCCACCCACTCCAGCACATAGCTCGGCCGCAACCGCTGATAGACGCGGTCGAGGTTCGGGGCCAAGGCTGCCGCCGACCCCTTGGGCCGGAAATCGCCCACCAGGTGACACTTCACGCAGTAGTTGTTGTCCGTGACGACCTTCAGCGCCTGCTCAATGCGGCGGTATTCGCGCTCGGGCATGTAATCCTCGCCGCCCGAGCGGTGATACTGATACGGATAGTCGGCGTCGTCGACCGCGGCGAAATAATGCACCAGCTTTTCGGCCTCGTCGCTCGACATATTGAACTTGGGCATCCGCAAGCCGGCGACAATAGCCGGACGAATCGGATAGGGATTCAGCAAAAAGTCGTGCAGCCAGCCGGTCTGCACCTTTTGGCCTTCGCGCACCAAGGGCGGCGGCACCCAACCCCAGACATCGCTGGGCTTCACATTCGGGTTTTCCTCTTGGCCGATGGCCACCGCCACCGGGTGCAGGTAGCGGGCAAAATCGCCGCCTTCGGCCTCGCGCTTCTTGGTCAGGTATTGCTCCATGACCGGCACTTCCGGTCCGCCCACCAGCCAGGTCTGGCCGTTGATGGCCGCCGGTTGGTAAAGCGTGAAATAAATCGGTTCGTCCGGCTCGTGGTCATCGGTCACCGGCACCGGCGTGCCATGCACCACCGCATGCCCAAGGCCGCGGCGATCGACCTTTTTCGATTCCTCCAGTTCTTGCGGCGTGAAATGAGGAACAAGGAATTCGTATTCGTCGACCTTGGGCGCCTCGGCAAAGGTCGGATCGGTGGGATCGTAGTCGAATTCCCAGGTTTCCGTTTTCACCGCGTGGCAGCCCACACAGTTGTACTTGGCCAGCAGCCGTTCGCCCTCGACCACCGCCTTGCGCCGCGGGCTGGCGCCGTACACGTATTTGGCCGCGGGCGGCTCGGCCACCAGCCCCAGCACGAACGTCATCACTTCTTCGATCTGTTGTTGATCGAAATTGAACTTGGGCATCCGCAGCCGCTCGACATACGACTTGTTCTCGGTCTTTTTGAAATCGTAGCTGCGCGGCTCGCGCAGCTTCTGCCACATGAAGCCCTCGCGCTGATGGTGCAACAGGGCCTCGACAAAGAAGCCGGTGTCGGGATCCATCTCGGTGGGATCGAGATGGTGCTCGGCGGCCTCGTGCGCGTGGTCTTCGTCGTCAACGGCATGTTCGCCCGCGTGGTGGCGATGCGATTCGCCGGGCGGACGCTCGCGCAGATATTCCACAATCATCTCGAAGGCCAGCTTCGAGGTGTCTTTGCGGCCCCAATCGGCCAGGCCGGTGCCGATGGGCTTGGCGTCTTCGAAGCCGGGGATGTCGTGGCAGCCGGTGCAGCCCAGGCGGCTGATCGAGCGGCGCCCGAGGTAGAGCAGCTTTTGCCGCTCGAACTTTTCTTTGCTCCAGTCGTCGCCGCGCAGCAGCATGCGCTCGTCGCCCTTGATGTCCGCCGCCAGGTCGCTGGCGATGCCGTCTTCCAAAATGCCGCCCTTGCCTTCAATCTGGGCATCGCTGAATGACGCGCTGAGATAGATCTTCGTCAGCTCGTCGAGCGCGGCGGGGTTGAGTTCGGGCGGGGCTTGCGGCGCCCAATCGTCAGCCTGCGACGAAAGCAGATAGGCCGTCACATCGCGGGCAGGATCGCTCACCGCGCCGCCGGCGCCTTCCACGGGCAGCAAGAACACATTCGGCATCACCGTGCGGGCGTGATAGCGGTTCGGCTCGCGCACCCAGCTATAGAGCCAGCGCTCGCCGCGCTCACCCTTGAGCTTCGCCGCAATTCGCGATAGGTCGGGACCTTGCGTCTGCTTGGCCTCGGGGAAGTCGCGGTGCTGATGGCAAGCCAGGCAGCCGCGCGCCTGAAAGACCTGCTTGCCGCGTTCGGCGGAAGGCTCTTCGGTGACGCCCTCGGAATACTCGGCGTAGTCGAACGGCTGGCTCTGATCGAGCAGATACTCGGCGATGGCCCGAATTTCGACCGGCTCGAACCGCTTGGCTTCGGCCAGTCCGGGGCTTTCGGCCATCACGGGATGCTGCTTGGTGGCGTCGCGGAACTTCGGACGCCCCTGGTCATCGACGGCCTGCTCAGGCACCAAGTGGTCCCAGAGACCAAAAAACCGCGGCATGCGAGTGCTGGGCCGGAAGTCGGTGGGGTTTTTGATCCAGCTATACAGGAAGTCGAAATCGACCTTCTGGCCCACGTACCGCAAACTGGGACCGACCTTGCGATATTCGCCGGGCGTTGCGTCGTCGGCGCCCAAAATGGTTGCCAGCTTGTGCGATTCGGCAGTCAGCCGGGCCTGCTCGGGGGCGGAAGCGGGTTCGTCGCCCGCCGCATCGAGCGCTTCGTCGGCGGCCACTTCGCTGCCGGTCTTTTCGGTGACCTGCGGTTCCTTGGCGCCGGCGGCCGGCACCAATGCGGCGTCTGCGCGGATCGATTCGGCCAGCAGCTTGCGGGCTTCGTGCCGCTCAGGTCCGGATATCACTTCCTGCGCCAGCTCGCGCTCGCGGTCGCTGAGACCGGGATCGATCAGCAATTGCTGGGCGGCGGCAAAGTACATTGGCTCTGCCCGCAGGTCATGACCGCGGCGGCGAGTCGGACCGTCCCAGCCGTTGATCTCGTGGCAGCCGAAGCAGCCGAATTTCTCGATGGTGTGGTGGCCGGCCATCAGCTTGGGGGCGGGCGGATCGGGAAAGCGATCGCTGGCGGCCAGCTCGACCACGTCGTGATGGCACTTCAGGCAGAGACTTTCGTTGAACCGCTTGGGCATCATTGGGAACAGCCAGTTGTGGTTGTTGAACCAACCATGCTCGCCGTGCCACGCTTCGGCCTGGACCGGCGTGTTGGGCGTGTGCGAAGCCCATTTGAACTGGGTGGCACTGCCTTGCCCGTCGTGGCAGACGGTGCAGCCCATCTCGCCCAGCTTGTGGGGGCTGAGCGAGCCGACGTACAGGTCGAGCCGCGGATGCGAAGTGAATGGCTGCGGCGTGCCGCGGCGCAAATGCAGCACCAGCGGCTTGCCCCAATCGACGCTCTTGAGCAAATAGGTGATTGCGCGGGTGCGGTCAAGCAGCTTGACGTCGTTGATCTGCTCGATCACATCGCCCGGCTCGATGCGTGCATTGGCGGCGGGTGAACGCGGTCGCACCACGGTCACCGTCACGTCGTTGGCGGCAAAGGTGCCCTGCCGGCCCAATTGCAGGCCGTAAGCGTTGCTCAGCTTATACTGCAGCTCTTGCTCGCTGGCGGCGTCGTTCAACTCGCCCCGCTGCCAAAACCACCCCTTGTTGGCGGCGTTCTTCATGCCATCGATATGAAGCTGCTGCTCTTCCGTAATTTCCGGCGCAGCCTCCGGCGTAGCCAAGGTTACTTCCAGCCGCTCGACGGACGCATATCCCTGCGCCACCGCCGAACCGGGAGCGGTTCTGTCGATGCCCTGGTGGCAAGTAGTGCAGCGATCGTAGCGGGCCACGTCGCGGAAGTTGTTGTTCCAGGTAAGCTGCGGCAGCCAGATGTTGTCGATCTTCAAGGGTCGGCCGAAGGCATCGATCACCGGCAGCTCTAAGATGCGCTTTCGCGCGGTGTTGCTGCGTTCGGCAAAGGCGGCTTCGAGCCGGGCCACCTCGGCCTCGTGGTCGGAAAGCGTCTTCCGCGCCGCCGTTTCGGGCGCCATCACCCGGTCGAACAGCTTTTGCAGTTCGACACGGTGGTTTTTGGCGTTCTGAGCCAATGGCAAAAGCTTGCCGCTGACCTCGCTCTCGGTTTCTTGCACGCGCTCTTCCAACTCGCGCTGCCGGACTTCGTCGATCCCGTTGGCCACGGCGATATCGTACTCGCTGCGCCTGCCGTCCAGTTCGGCCCGCTTGAATTTCAGATTCCGCTGCTTGTTGTCTTCGTCCTGACGAGCCTTCGAGAGCACATCTTGCAGGGCCGAGAGCAAGTCGCGGCGCAGGTCGATCAGCTCCTTGCGGTCGTCTTCGCTGAGCGTCGCGTCGCCGTCGGATTGGCCATCGCTGCTCTCGGGATGAAGCGTGCGATGCGCCTGCACAAGCTGCTCATAAGCGTTGTCGATTCTGTCCACATTGTAGCCGTTGTGGGCCTCTTGATTGGCCACACGCTTAAATTCGTCGATGAGCTCGCGCGGCGGCGCCTCGCTTTGCGCCTCTTCGACCTGAGCTTTGAGCTGCCGCTGGCGCAGATAGTATTCGGCCGATTCCTCGCCGCTAAGCCGCGAGGCCGCCGTATAGCTTTCCAAATTGCGGAACTGCCGCTGCACCACCTTCCACTCGCGATTGTGGTCGGCCGCCAACATCCACAGCGTGCAGAGCAGCATTAGCACGCCCGTGGCGCCGAAAATCACGTGCAGCAACTTCTGGTTGTACCAAGTTTGTTCTGTCGCTGGCATGCTAGAAATTCAAAAAGTATTCCGGGATGCTGATGATGTATTTCAAATTGAACGTCCACCGCAGCACCATCTTGATGGGCAGCGTGGCCATCAGCAGCAGCAGGTTCGACATGACCATGTAACGAAGAAAACCCATCCGCACGAAAAACTTGCGGAACACCGTGGCGGCCATTAAGGGCGGCAGAAACATGAAATAGGCCAGCACGGCGATGATGCCGGGCGATTCGCGCAGCAGGATATAGGCGAGTTGCAAACCGGTGCTGCTGCCTTCAGGGGCGCGAGGCAAGCTTTGCTGCAGGCCGTACACCCAGAAATATTGGGAAAGGTCGATGTTGTTCAACGGCAACACCTTGTGCACGTCCCAGTGCTCGAACGGCCCGAAAAAGTTCCAGTTTGGCCCGCGCAAAAACGTACCCAGCACGATCAGCACCACCCACAGTTGCAGAAAACCGGTCTGAAACACGATGTAAGCGAACCGCCGTTGTTCGATGGTGTAATAGCCGCTGCCCTGGCGGTTGAAATCCAGAAACGGAATGGCCATCAGCCCGACCAGCACCACACTGGGCAGCACGACGCCGGCATACCACGGGTCGAAATAGACCAGCATCTCTTGCAGCCCCAGAAAGTACCAGGGGGCCTTCGAGGGGTTGGGCGTCTTGACGCTACTCGCCGGATCTTCCAGCGGCGCTTGCAACATGATGGCCCACACCAGCAACAGCGCCGTCAGGGCGATCATGCAGATCAGTTCGGTATACACCAGGTCGGGCCAGACGAGCGTCTTTTCGTCATCGAGTTTTTCCATGGGCGGCAGACCCTGCCGCATGCGGTCGTCGTTGCGCACCGCCTGATAGCCGGCCAGCCAGGTGAAAAAGCCAAGCAAAAACACCAGCACGACGATCGGAACATTGTCGGGCTTGCGCACGATCTCGGCGAACGTCGGATCGGTCATCGACAGGCCCATGGCCAGCAGGGCCAGGTTGAACCCTGCCCAGGCCACTACCGGCTTTACGAAAAACCGTCGCCCCAGAAAGAGAATGGTGAGCGACGCCAGCGCGCCGACCGTGAGCGTCACTGGGCCAGAGAGCGTATTGACTCCGCCTTTTATGAAATCGGCCAACTCAGGCGGCCAGCCGATCATGGTGAACGGCGCAAGGATGAAAAAGAACATGCCCACCAACAACCACAACAGCACGTTGGTGAACGGCATCAGGCCGAAATGGAAATAGGTGACCGGCCCCTTGCGCCACAGCCACAGCGCCGCCGCCCAATTCATCAGGCACAAGAGCAGGTAATAGAGACCCAGCCCGGTGGCGATATCGTGGATGAATGCTTGGTGAGAGCCGTGCATGAGCAGGAGGGCGGGGGTCGGGGGTCAGGATTCGGGATTCAGAGATCACGATCGGAGTTTTAAGGGCCGTGCTTATGTCCGCATGGCGGATCCAGCACCCACCTTTACGAGGGCTGGAATTCGTGCGCCCTGACCTCCGACCTCTGACCTCCGAACCCTTTCTTACAGTGGTCCACTAATTCCGCCATCCTTGCGCACGCGCCAAAAGTGAATGGCGATCAGCAGCGACACGGCCAGCGGAATGGCGACACAGTGAAGGACGTAAAACCGATTAAGCGTTTCTTCGCCGACGAAGCGGGCGCCCAGCAAGGCGAACCGCGCGTCGGAGCCGTTGGTGATCATGTCGATGCCGCCCAGCGTGAGCAGTTGCTGGCCTGGCCCTTCGTGCCCCAAGAGCGGCGTGGCGCGGGCCATGTTCGAGCCGACCGTGATGGCCCAGATGGCCAATTGATCCCAGGGCAGCAAATATCCGGTGAACGAAAGCAAAAGTGTAAGCAGCAATAAAATGACGCCGACCACCCAGTTAAACTCGCGCGGCGGCTTATAGCTGCCGGTCAGGAACACCCGATACATGTGCAGCCAGGTGGTGATGACCATGGCGTGCGCACCCCAGCGATGCAGCTCGCGCAGGATGCCCAGACTGACCACGTCGCGCAGGGCGGTGATGTCGTTGTAGGCCCACTCCAGCGTGGGGCGGTAATAGAACATCAGCAGCACGCCGGTCACCGTTTCGACCAGAAACAAAAAAAACGTAACGCCGCCCATGCACCAGGTATAACTGAGCGCGATGCCCTGCTTCTTGATCGACACCGGGTGCAAGTGCAGGAAGAAGTTGGTGAGCATCACCACGATCCGATTGCGCCGGTCGATGGGCATCGGATGGCGGAAAACGCTTTTCCAAACCTGCGAGTTTCGGATCGATTCGCTGAGGGAGGGCATGCGGAGGAGTGGGGACTAGGGGCTGGGGACTAAGGGCTGGGGTTCTGGGCTGGACGTCTGCAGGGAAAACGTTTGCAGGGAAAACGTTCTGTGGCGTTCCGGGGCGGGCGGCGCGATGTCAGCTCGCCACTGGCGGAACGGCACGGTGGGGGGCGTTCCTACGGAGCGCGCAGAATGTTCCGATTTCAATTTTGATTCCATGTTCTTCATACGCCCCTAGCCCCTAGCCCCCAGTCCCAAGCCCCTCTCACACAGGCACAAAGCAAGCGGCGTCTTTCCAGTTGCCCATTTCTTCCTGGAACGTTTTGCTCTTGTCGATTTCCAATTGGCCGTCGTCGGCCAGGCGGATGGCATAGCGCTCCAAGGGGCGGGGCGCCGGGCCTTCAAAGTTGATCCCGTCTTTGTAAAAACCGCTGCCGTGGCAGGGGCATTTGAATTTCTGCTCGCCTTCGAGCCAGTTGGGCGTGCAGCCCAGGTGGGTGCAAACCGTGCGCAGGGCGTAGATTTGCAATTGCCCCTGGTACTCGGCCTTGACCACCCACACGCCGAATTGGGCCTTGAATTTTTCTTCGACCATGCCCGGTGCGAAGTCGCTGGGGAAGCCGACCTTGAACTTGCTCGGCGGCTCGATGAGCACGTTGGGAAACATGAACCGTGCGGTGCCAAGCGTCCACAGCCCAAAGGTGGTAGCCAGCGAGGTAAAACCCATGCCCAAGAACGACCCGACGGCGAAGCTCAGGAACCCACGGCGGTCGCCGTCGAGCGACACCGCTTTCGCCGGCTTGGCCCGGGCATAGTCGGGCTTGGCCGGCATGGGGGGCACCGTGGGCTTGGCTGGCTTGGCCTTGTCCGCCGGCTCTTGCTTCAGCCGCGCAGCCGCTTCGGCCTTCGAGACCGGGCCGGGCCGGTGCTGGCTACGGGCGGCGGCCAGGATGCTGCTGGTGTCCGTGGCAGCCGCCGCGGCGCCTGCCTTGACTGGCTTTGCGGCGGGTTTTTCCGCTGCCTTGGCGGCGGCAGGCTTTGCTGCGGCTGCTGGTTTCGCGGCTGCTGACTTGGCAGCGGCCGGACTGGGACCGGCCGCCGGCTTCTCGGCTGAGGCGCCACCGCCTTTTTCCCTTGCCGCCTTGAGAATGTCGGCCACGCTTGGCCTGCCGCCGGCGGCGGGCTTGGGCTTCGCAGCCGGCTCTTTGGGCGCCGGTGCAGCATTTGCAACCGCCGGCGCGGTGCTTTCCGCGCTCGACTCACTGGCGGCTTCCGCGGCCACCGGTTCTGCCGGCACGGGCGCAGCCGGTTCGCCGCCATCACCTTTGTTGTCGCTTTTGCGCGCGGCGGCCAAAATCTCGGCCACCGACATTTTTTTCTTGTCAGCCATGCTTTGTGATAAATTTCACAATGTCTGCCGCTATGGTTGTATCCCGCTCTACTGCCTTGTCAACCACCCCCGATGCAGAATGCATCAACCGTCGATTCAATCTAACGCGCCACTCGCCCGAAGAAAACCCTAATTGAACATCGGCCAGGCGAATTACACTCTTGTAAGCAATGACGCCTTTACGCTCCACCACATGCGATGCCCTTGAAGCAGTCGTGCGCCGCGATCCGGGCGGGCGCGGGCTGGCGGGTTTCCGCACGCAAGGCCGCTGGCTGGCAGCCGGCCAGCTCGAACAGGCGGCTCATGAGCTCGCCGCGGCGCGCAGCGTGGCGATTGTCACCGGCTTTTGCATCACCGCGGCCAATCCGCCCGCCGCGGAGACCGATGGTCCGCCCGGAGCGCTTTACCTGGCCCGGGCCTTGGCGGCGCTGGGCATCGAAACCGCGTTGATCAGCGATCGTTTTGGCCTGCCGCTGTTGGAATGCGGCTGTCGCTTATGGGGCCTCGATAGCGAGCTGATCGAAATGCCTCTCGGTAACGCGAAAGCACCGAGCCACGGCGGTGATGCCGGGGATTGGTCGGAATGCTTTCTCAACTCGCCGCGGGGCGGCCGGCTAACGCATCTGATTTCGATTGAGCGCGTCGGTCCCAGCCACACGCCCGATTCCTTGGCGGCGCAGGCGCGCTCGGGGCCGCCGCCCCTGGAAGAGTTCCTGCGCGATGTGCCGCCGGAGCACCGCGATGTCTGCCATAACATGCGCGGCCAGCCGATCGACGCCTACACCGCGCCGGCGCATCGGCTGTTTGCCGCGGCCGCCGCGCGCCGCCCGGCAATCAAGACCATTGGCATCGGCGACGGCGGCAACGAAATCGGCATGGGATCGCTGCCTTGGGAGACGCTTCGCGCCGCGCTACCCGGCGAAGACGCCGGTCGGATCATTTGCCGCATTGCGACCGATTACCTGATTGTCGCAGGCATCAGCAATTGGGGAGCGTATGGCTTGGCTTGCGCCCTCATCGCCCTGCGCGGCCGCGGCGAATTATTGCCTGGCTGGGACGGAGAGAGCCAAGTGCGGCTGATCGAGCACCTGGTGCGCGAGGCGGGCGCCGTCGATGGGGTGACCAGGAAGCCCGAACCGACCGTCGACGGAGTGCGAATGGAAGATTATTCGATTGCCTTGGGGGAAACGATTAGGGCCGCACGGCAGTTTTGAAGACAGGCCTGAATTAGGGTAGGCTGGAAGATGCTTAGTTGCTCTGTCTTTGCGGGATCTGGGGTTGCCAGGAGGCAATCATGAACCAAGAAGCAATTGTCACGGGAACGCTTCATGCCGATGGAACACTCGATTTGGATCAAAAGCCGGATTTATTACCCGGTCGAGTGCGGATTACGCTGCAACCCGACCGGTCCGGCACGCAGCCTCACGGGCTCACGGAGATCCTTGACGACATACATCGCGGGCAACAGGAAAGAGGCTTCGTAGGACGGTCATTGGAGGAGATTGATGCCGCGCTACGCGAAGGGGAAGAGGAATACGAACAACGGATGGAAGACGCTCGTTTAAAGGACGAATCGGCCAATCGGTGAGCGATGTTGTATTTCCTCGACACCAATATCGTGATCTATGCGATTGAAGGTCAAATTGCGCTCCAACATCGCGCTAAAAATCACATTGCGAGTCTGGAGGCCGCCGGTCATCGCTTTTTGATTAGCGATTTGACTTTGGCCGAATGCTTGGTCATTCCATTCCGTGACACCGATGGATCGTTAATGCTCGACTATGAGAGATTCATGTCGGGACCACACGTCACGATCTGGACTTACGCCCGGAACCGCTTAACCACCAGGCAGCTTGCCTGGCCGGTGGGGGTCACGCTCAGGTTAATAAAGTTCTCGCCGGGCTCAGCGCCTGCGCCGGTGACGGCAGCCACGCGGCATTCGGGATCGGGCGTCTCGTAGTTCAGGATGGGGAACAGATGGTTGTGGGTCAGCGCTAGCGCACCGGCAATCAGCTCGACCGTCCCGCTGCCCGCCCCCAAATTGCCAAAATAGCTTTTGGCGGCCGTCACCGGCACGCGCTCGAAGTGCTGCCCAAAGATTTCGCGCAGAGCACGGGCTTCTTCCACATCGCCCTTGCGTGTGCCCAGGCCGTGCGCCTGGACATGGCCGACTTGCGAGGGTTCGAGCCCGGCCTGCCGCAAGGCCGCACGGGTAGCGTTGATTAAAGCCACATCGCGGCGCGCCGTCAGGTTACGGTCGGCCGCGGCACTGGAGCCCGCGCCGATCACTTCGCCATAGATGGTGGCCCCGCGCCGCCGCGCCGATTCGATTTCTTCCAGCACCACCGCGCCGGCGCCTTCGCCCAGCACCATGCCTTCGCGGTTCAAATCAAAAGGCCGAGCCGCCTTGGTCGGGTCGTGGCCGTTGGTCGCCAGCTCTTCGGACAATGCGGCATGCACCGCTTTCATCGGATGGATGCGCGTGCCGGTCGAGCCGGCCACCATCACGTCGGCATGGTCGCGCAAGATGACTTGAAACGCTTCGCCCATTGCCAGGTTGGCCGCCGCCTCGCGCTGCGTGATCGAGTTGTTCGGGCCGCGCAGGTCGTTGTAGATGGCAATGTGGCTGGCCGGCATGTTGGGCAAATATTTTAAGAGCCACAGTGGGTTCATCTTGCCCATGCCCACCGGCGCCCACTGCGAAAACTCGAAGCGGCAGGTCTCGCGCATGCACTCCAGAATGCCCGCGGTGAACTCCTCGGGCACGGTGAGCATGTAATCCGACCCGTAGACGACGCCTGTGCGGTCGGGGTCGGATTTGCTGGGGCCAAGTCCCGCGTCGGCCAACGCGAGCTGGGCCGCGGCCACGCCCATCTGGCATTCGCGGCACATCACCTTCAGTCCCTTGCGGACCGACTTTTTATGTTCGCCGTCGAGCGGGCCAAAATCTTCGATGCCGCCGCTAAATTGACGGGCCTCGCCGGCAAACGCAATCGGCAAAGCGCCTGCCGGAAGCGATTCGATCGGTCCCACGCCGCTGCGGCGCGTGGAGAGCGATTCCCAAAGCGATGCGTGACTATTTCCCAACGGGCTGATCAAGCCCAGGCCGGTGATGACAACCCGGCGGGCGCGGCGCTCAATGGCAGGCATGACGAGAGACTTGGGTCCAGGATGATCGTTGAGTATACGCAGGAGCGAGGGAACAGGGAACAGGGGATAGGGAGCAGGGAATCAAGGGATAGCTTCTTTCCTGTCCCCTATTTCCTATCCCCTGTTCCCTATTCCCTAGTACCGGTTCCGGTATCGCTTGCTCTCTTTCAGCCCGGATTCCGGCGAGGTGCCTACCTTGCCGCGGCTCTCAATAAAGACGAGCAGATCGGCCCGCGGCGGCGAAGACAGGCCGGGGATCATCTCCAGCAGCCCGGTGGCCTTGCCGGGCACCGGGGTGGGCACCACCCCCAGCCCCACAATCAGCACCTGATCGGTCGGCCAGCGGAATTTCTCGTGCAGGCCGCAGTGCGTGATCTGCGGCACCTCAATCTTGGTGCGTTGGCGGGGATTGACCGGATTGGCCACATCGAGCATAACCGGCACCAGCCGTTCGAGCTGGTCGATGTTGCAGCGAATCACCGCGTCGACGGTGCGGCCATCAAGCGACAAAAGCGGATTCAACTCCAGCGTAAATCCCTCGTCGAACTGCGACATCTCCGGCTCGAAGGCCGGCCATCGTTCGGGCCGTTTAAGAATGTCGCGCACGTAGGTGCGGGCCCGCAGAGCGGAAACCGTGGTCGATTGGCCGTTGTTCACCAACAAATGGGGCGAGCTGTGCTCGCGAAAGTCCATTCGCTTGCGCAGATCGGCCAGCAGCACGGCGGCATCTTCCTTGTGGACCAGCCAAGCCTGAATACCCTGCGTTTGCGTGGGCACGGCGTGCAACATCGGCTGAGCGCGGGCCCGCCAGTTGGGATGCCCCACGGTGATCACGCGCAGCCCGAAGGCATTCGTTTCGGCCTCGGTGTTGACAAACCGATCGACAATCTCGGCCACCAGTTTGTGCATTTCGGGCGTGTGATAGACGGTCAGCGTGTGCGAGTTGGCCGACATAAAGCCAAACGGCTCAGAGAACCAGGCTTCGTAGCCGGTTTCGCGGAGGATCCAATCGCGGATGGCTTCTTCGGGATGGTTGGTCGAAGTGACGCGCACCGTATACGGCCGAATATTGTAGGTGCGCATGAACTGCCCGGCGTCGGTGGGCAAGTCGGCGGGAGCGTTGTCGGCAGGGCTGGCCGGCCGGCTTGCCAAGCGGGTGGGGCGGCTGGTCGGCGCGTCGGCGCCGTCGCTCGACGAGCGAGACGGCCTACCCACGGTCTGTTTGCTAATCGACGGCGGCTGCCACGAGTTCGCTTTCCCAGATCGGCCCACCGGGGCGGTCTCGTCGTCGACGTCGTTGGTGGCCTGGGGCAAAGCGACTTGCGCCGGCACGGCGCCGGCCATGGCCACCCACAGCAGCACCGCCGGCGCGCAGCTCCCAATCCAACCAACCGGCCACGACGTGCGTTGTGCCGAGTGCAGCATCGCTCAGCCTCCATGCTTGCGAGAAAACGGGGCGGGAAGTATAGGCGTGCCCGGCAATCCGCACAACCCCGATGATTCTGCAAGCTAGGCCGCCCGCCGTTGCTGCGGTGGCGTGGCCAGCCGCTCGAGCACGGCGGCGGGCGAACGCTCGGGCAGCAGCATCGCCGCGCGGGGCACAATGACCGTCTGCTCCAGAGCATATTGCCCCGAAACGACGGCATGGGGCACGGCGTCGGTGAACACCAACCACGCCGAACCGGGCGGAAAGTGGCTGTGATTTTTACGGCAAGACTGCTGGAATAGGGCGCTCTCTTTCATGCGGCGATGGATGCCGCGCATCGTTTCGTCGTAGGCCGAATAAGGGCGCAGCGGCAGCCCGGCCCGGGCGGCCCAACGCCGCCACAACGCGGGCCCGGCCGGCGGCGCCAAATGCTGCGCGAATTCGCGGCCCATTTGCTGTGCCAATACATCGAGCGGATCGCTGGTGATCCAGTGCCGCTCGGCATGCGGATTGATGTTCGTAAAGATCCGCAAAATTCGGTCGCCGTGCGTCGGCCGCTTAGGAAAAGAATCGACGTGTACTAGATCATTGCGAGCTTGTAGCCTCAATTGGCGGCCCTGTTCTTCCAGCGGGCGGAAGCTGGCGTAATCTAACCTCCAGACACGTGCATAAGCCGGCAACAGCGTGGCGGTGTAATCGAGCAAGCGGCGGCTGAACGACCGCATGATCTCGTGCATCCGGGCCGCGTCGCTGTGTTTGGCGTCGAAGCCGGTCAGCCGGTCTTGCAGCGGACGATAGGCGATGTTCTTATGCCAGCGATGGTCGGATTGCCGCTGCCGCAGCAGAACTTCGACGTCGCCGGGCGGCAGCGGAAACGGCGACTGGGCGAAATAGAGAATCTTGCCTTCTTCGAGCCAGCGGCATGCGGCCAGCCCGGCGTCGTCGTCCGATCGAGGTCCGCAGAAAAAGGCTTCCATATCGACCAAATGCGAAGCGGTTGCCGTCTCTAGAGTTGCGCCGTGGGTGGCTGCCATGCGAGGCCCTCCGCGTAGAGTAAGGAGAGGAAAAGCAGGGCAGGTTATCGGCTCGCGCGAGGGAGAAACTTGGGCCTTTCTCGTCGTTCGCTTCGCGAAAGCATTGCCGTCTTTCGCTCCGCGAAAGAAACGGTCTGCCGCGGGAGCGCACGACGATGCACGCTACTTTCGCGGAGCGAAAGGCGACAATCGGAGCGAAAGGCGACAATTAAACGGCGGCTTTACGCACTCGACCGGCTGTGGCCAAGCCGCGCATCGCGCAAGGCGAGCTTTTGTTGCAACTCGTGAACGCGCTGCTCGAGCCGGTCCAGCTCGCGCTGGAACTCGTGGATCGAGCGGCATTGTTCCTCGAGCCGCGCAAAGACCGGCTGCATCACCTTGGGGTTGGTCCAATGCGAGGCAAGCTGCTCGACTTCGGCCCGCACGCCCCGCCGCAGCCGCGCGGTGAAGAGCCACAAGAGGAAACCGCACCACAGCAGCAGCGTAAAGCCGGCGCCCAGAAAGAAATCAGTTCCCAACACCGGCTGCGCTTGGGCAACTCGGCCCAGTTCAACCGCCAGCCACGAGTCGTAAAAGAAGTTCCGCCCGAAACGGTAAAGCAGCACGGCTAGCATGGCGATCACACCCACTTCATAAGGCCAGCGGACCCACCAGCCGGTGTGTCGTCGGGCGAGCCGGGCCACAAGCTGCTGCAACTCGGCGGCGGCGGTGGCGACCCAGAGCTTGCCCGACTCGGCGGCTTCGCGTTCGACGCTGGCCATTTGGTTCTCGCGGCGTGGCAGCGAGGCTTCGGCAGCATAGCCATCGACGATAATGGCGGCGGTGCGCAGCTCACCCTCGTCCCAAGAGGCCGCGATGGCGCGCGATGAGGCCTCGTCGAGGGTAGCCTCTTGTCGGCGATTGCGAAGTCGCCGGCCGCCTTCGATGGCGCCCCACAAAGCAAGCTGCGCCGGCGTGCGGGCGCGCAGCAGCGCCGCGCTGGTGAGCAACCCGCCCAGGCCCTGGTAGACGCGCAATACGCACGAAAAAGGGCTGAAGCCCCAACAGGCGGTGATTTCGCCCAGCACGCGCTGCTCCCAAGGGCGGCGGCTCGCCAGCAATTGGCCGCGCATTTCGGCCGCCAGGCGCGCGGCCAGCCGCGAACGTTGCTCGGCCAGGCCGAGTTCGAGCTGCTCGACGGCCGGCATGGCCACGGCCAGCGGCGCTCGGCAGGCGGCGAGCGTCCGCAAGATCAGATCGAGAAAGTTGGCGCGGCGAATTCGCTTGGCCGCCGTGCCCGACAGCTCGCGTGCGAGGAAATGAATGAGCCGAGCCATTTCGCCGCGCGGCTCCAGGCCGGCTCGCGCGTCGGCCAAGGCGGCGAGCGAATCGACGAAGAACATCTCACCGGTAGCGTATTCTTCCGACAAAATCCGCCGCCAGTCGTCGCGGATGTCGTCTTCCAGATCGGCGTGGGTTTGGACGAAGACCAGCCGGGCGCCCGGCGCAGCGGCGGCCAATTCGCCGCTGACGCGCGCGCTGCGGTATTTCTGTTGCGTCGTGGCGACCAGCAACACGTCGCAGTGGGGCAGCAGCTCGCGTAAGCGGTGCAGATTCGTGCCCGGTGCGTCGGATTCCTCGGTGGTGTCAGGATCGGGACAATCGAGCAGCACCATGTCGCGCAGCAACGGCCCTTCGCGCTGCACCAGGTGAACGCTGTCGGGGCGAATGCCCAGCCGTTCGGGCGTCAGATCGGGCCGGCAAACCAGCGTCGGCCTTCGGGTGGTGGGGCGCTGGCGACCGGCTTCGGCCACTTCGGCGCCGACCAGTGCATTGACCAGCGAGCTTTTGCCGGTGCCGGTGCCGCCGAGCGTGGCGACCACCAGCGGCGCTTCGAGCCGCACGCGCATGGTGTCCGACCGCTCGATGAGTCGTTTGACCAACGCGCGTGCCTGGCGCGCCGGCGGCCAGTCGCCGGCCCGCCCGGCCCAATCGCTTAGTTCGGCCAAGAGCGTGTCGACTTCCGCCAGCAACTCCAGATGCGACCATTCGCCCGAAGCCATTCATCGTCTCCACCAGGCCAGCCAGCGATCCAAGGCCTTCGCCACCGTCGGCGTGAGCCTGGTTCGAGTATAGCTGTCGGCGATGCGCTTCCACACCTCCGACTGCGTGGGATAGCAATGAATTGTCTGGGCCAGATGCGCCAGTGTGCGCCGTTGCGTCATGAGCAGCACGATTTCGGCGATCAACTCGCCGGCCTCGCGCGCGACGACGGTGGCTCCCACCACTCGTCCGGTGCGGCGGCGAACCAGCACCTCGGCAAATCCCGCGTCCTCGCCATCGACCACTGCCCGGTCGACCTCGGCCATCTCGACGCGAAAACAATCGACCTCGATGCCGCGCTGGCGAGCTTCGGCAGCGGTCCAACCGACCTGCGCCACCGCCGGGTCGGTGTAAGTACACCGCGGAATGACCAGCGAGCTAAGCTTCTTTCGGCCAAAGAAGAGTGCGTTTCGCAGACAGAGCCGGGCCATCGCATCGGCGGCATGAGTGAACTTGAACGACGAACAAACATCACCCGCGGCGAAAATCCGCGGATTGGCGGTCTGCAGCCGCTCGTTCACCTCGACGCCGTCGGGCGTGGCCCGCACACCGGCGGCTTCCAGGCCGAGCCCCTCCAGGTTGGGCGTTCGACCGGTGGCGATGAGGATGGCGTCGGCGATCAGCTTCCGTTTTTCGCCCTGCCGCTCGATGACCATGCTGATCGAATCGCCCACGCGCTCGACGGCTTGCGTGCTCCAGCCCAAACAGAAATGAACGCCCTCGCGCTCCAGTTGCGACTGCACCCGCCGCGCGGCGTCGGGCGATTCTTTGGCCAACAGCGATTCGCCTCTCTGAATTAAATGCACCTCGCTGCCGAAGCGGCGAAACGCCTGTGCCAACTCGCAGCCGACCGGCCCGCCACCGACGACGATCAATCGTCGCGGCAATTCGGTGAGCGCAAAGATCGTCTCGTTGGTGAGGAAATCGGAGGCATCCAGCCCGGCGATGGCGGGCACGGCGGGCCGCGTGCCAGTGGCAATCACCGCGCGGCGAAAGCGGAGCTGCCGGCCCGCGACTTCCAGTGTGTCGGGGCCGGTGAACGTTGCTTCGCCGAAATAGACATCGACGCCCAGCACGGCAAACCGCTGGGCAGAGTCATGCCGACTGATTTGCGAGCGTATTCGGCGCATTCGCCGCATGATTTCGGCGAAGTCGACGCGCGGAGGCCCGGCCAAATGAAACCCGAGTTGCTCGCCCTGCGTGAGCAAATGCGCGGCACGGGCGGCGCTGAGCAGCGCCTTGCTGGGCACGCAGCCGGCATTCAGGCAGTCGCCGCCGAGCAAATCGCGCTCGACCAGCGCGGCGCGCCCGCCCAGCGCCGCAGCGCCCAGTGCCGCGACGATGCCCGCCGTGCCGCCGCCCACGGCCACCAGGTTATAGCGACCCTCGGGCGACGGATTGGTCCACTCGGGCGGATGGGCGTGCGCGATCAGCAGTTGATCGAATTCATCCGTCGGCAGTAGTTGCATGAGCAGCGCAAGAAAAAACCTCGAGGTAACGACTCCCAGCGCCGCTCTGGCCTCCACCAAGGAAGCCTCACAGCCGTCGACCTCGAGGTCGCGTGGTTGGGTGAAACAACTTTTTCACTCAACCACACGCGCCACTTTAGCGAAAGCGCCGACACGATGCAATAGTGCGGCGCGCGTTTCGCAAAAAAAATTTTCGGTCGTCGTGGTCGCGCGTCTCGCGCATCGATCGCGCAAAGCTTGCTGGTTGGAACGATTCGTCGCGCGCGCGATCGCGCGATGCGCGCGACGACAACGTCGCGCGCTGCGCGCTTCCGTTTCCGTTGGGCGCGAACTGACGGCCGTTCGGGAATAATTGTCGGGATCGTCGCATCTTTAGCTCCGGAGCAACTCGGTCTCAGATCATGATGTTGGAACTTCGGGATGGCACAGTTCAATCTGCGAACCTTGTTTGCGCTGATCGGTTGGATCGCCTTGCTCATGGCGATCGCGGTGAGCAGCCGGAGCGCCTGGCTCATGACGGCCCTCGGCTTTTCCGTGACCGCCGCAAATTGCGCCGGCAAGCTGACCGCGCTGCAAACGTCGCGCGGCCAACACCGCGCCGTGTTCTTGGCTTGGCTGCTGTTGCTCATTTCGTTGATGATGCCGGCCGCGCGCGGCTGCGGCAACGAGGCGGTGCCGGGCTATCGCGCGGCCGCCGTGACCATGCGCTACCAGGTGCAACCGCCGGTGCATCAACCCGCGCAGGTCTGGCTGCCAGCGTACCTCGAATTCAGCTTGCTGAATCTCGCAAACTTACTGGTGATTTTCTCGCCGCTTCTCATCCTTCGCATGCGGCGGGGCAAAGGGCGGGCCTATGGGGTTTTGCTGGCCGCCGGCGCGACCGCCATGTGGTGCATGCCCATCGGCGAGCGGCCGGGCAGCCTGCTTTCGGGCTATTATGTGTGGTGCCTTGCCCCGCTTTGCCTGCTGGCGAGTTTTCGGCTGCGGTGGTGGGTGTGCGCCCCGATGGCGAGCTGGGTGGTCGCCAAGTGGATTTGGTTGAGACAGTAACCATTTCGCCCTCGCTCAGCCACTTTCTCTTCCGCCGGGCGACCGTGACAAGGGAGCGGCCTTCAATTAGGATGAGAAAGATGCCAACTGTACCCCAGACCAATCAGCCCCTGTCCACGACGCGGCTGGCGGCCAAAATTGAAGATCTGCGCAAGCAATATGTCTTGGGCGGCGAAGTGGTGCATGCCCTAGCCGGCATCAGCCTCGATATCCCCGAAGGCGACTACGTGGCCATCATGGGACCGTCTGGATCCGGCAAGAGCACGCTGCTGAATCTGCTGGGATGCCTCGACCGTCCAACAGCCGGCAATTTTTACTTGGGTGACGAAAACGCCGCCGAACTGGACGACGACGAGCTTTCCGAGATCCGGGCCTCGCGCATTGGTTTTGTGTTTCAGTCTTATAATCTGATTCCACAGCTTACCGTGTTGGAAAACATCGAGGTGCCGCTTTATTACCTCGGCCGGCTGACGCCCGAAAGTCGCCAGCGGTGCCGCGAACTGGCCGACCTGGTGGGCCTGGGCGATCGGTTGATGCACCGGCCCATGCAGCTTTCCGGCGGCCAGCAGCAGCGGGCGGGCATCGCACGCAGCCTGATCAACGATCCCTACTTCATTTTGGCCGACGAACCCACCGGAAACCTCGACTCGGTGACCACCGGTGAGATCCTGGCTTTATTCGACAAGCTGAACGCGGCAGGCAAGACGATCATCATCGTCACGCACGAAGAAGACGTGGCCGCCCGCGCTCGCCGCATCGTCCGCCTCCGCGACGGCATGATTCAGTCGGACGAGCGCATCGATCAACAGTGATGCTGGCAGCGTGGAGTTGGCAGCGTGAAGTTGGCGGCAGTGATGCGGCCCGCGCTACTGCTTTCGGACCACATCCAAAAAGCGCCCGCCACTAATGTACCAACCTTCGCCGCAATCTTCGCACCACATGATCTGCGTGCGAAGCACCAGCGGGTCTTCGGCCGCGTTGCGAATGCTGACCCGCACCTCGCCGCGCTCCAACGGCATGATGTGCAGCAGGCCGATGCCCACCGGCGACAGGTCGCGTGCAAACGCCGAGAACTGCGGGAACGGCTCGTCGGTGAGCGTCACCAACACGGGGCCAAAGTAGGGCGAGCGCACCGATATTCGTCGGCTTAGTCCCGGGCCGCCCTGGGCCAGATTCAACGCTCGGTTGACCGCCTCGCGCACCCGCTTGGCGGCGCCGGGCACGATTACACACGAACCGAAATCACTTGTCTCGAACATCTTCCACGCTCCTGCCGGTGTGGCCTACCACGCCCTACTGCACCACGAAGTATAGGCCGGAAACACGCACACGAGTGCGGCGCGTCGATCGCCGGCCCGGCGGGCTGCCCGAATGCCCGGCAGGTTGTAGCGATCGCGCCGCCTGGATCGGTGGGGCTTAGGGCTGTGGTCCCGAAACGGCCGGGGCAGGGGCCGCTGCTAAAGGAGCGTTCGCAAGCGGGCTCAACGGCGGGGGGACAGAATGGGCCGTTGGAGTTGCAGGGGGCCGGCGGAAGGCAAACTGAGGCCGCATCAGAAACCGGCGAACGTGGTCAGTTTGCGCCTCGGTCAACCGCGAGAGGAGATAGGCGTAAAACAATACCGCCGCCAGGATGCCCGACGCATACAACAGGTGCGCCGGGTCCGCGGGCCAGGGGCCTTGATAGGTGCAGGCGATCCAGCAAAACGCCAGCACCGGAAAATGAACGACATAAAGCGTGTACGAAAAGCCCGCTAGCGCCTGCGCCAGGCGAGCGTAAAGGCCGCCGCGGTCCGCTTCGCCGCGGTGCAGCAGGCAATAAACCAACCCGGCGAAGACAAAGCCGAGCAGTCCGTCGCGCAAGCGGCCGTGGTGCAGCCCGTGCAGACCGATGACCGCCAGCATGACCAACAGCGCTGCACCGGCGAACCAGGAAGCGACGTGCGCCGAGCGTGGTTTTGCCAACCAGCGGCATCGCGGCAAGAGACAAAGCGTAGTGCCCATTAACCAGATCGCAAAGTAGCTAGCGATCTCCGCTCCGACCAGCCAGGCAATGCCGGCGGCCAGCGCGAGATACACGATTCTCAGGGGCCACCGCGCGGTGCCTTGCCAGGCGAGCCAGAGACAAGGAAACAGCACGTAATACCATGCCTCATTCGCCAGGCTCCACAGAGCACCGTTCGAACCGAACGTGGGCACGGCAATGGTCTGCAAAAAGAGCAGGTTGCCGGCCATGGCGCCCGCCGTGCCGTGTTCGCGGATGACTTCCGCCGAGACAATATTCTCGACGACGGGCGCCGCGGCGGGCGGCGATGCGCCGAGCCATCTCAGCGAAGCCTGGTCCCAAGCCAAGGTGAGCAACAATCCCGGCACGAGCACCACGTAGAGGCGCGACGCGCGGTTGACCAGGTATTTTCGCCACGACCAGCGGCCCTCGCCCACGTCTCGAATGACCGACGCCGAAATGAAAAAGCCACTGAGCACAAAAAACACGATCACCGCCGAATGGCCATATCGGCCCAACACTTCGAGCGTGCGGCGAAAGACGGTGGCGGGCATGTCGTCCGCCAGCGCGCCAAACAACAGAATCTTGGCGTGGCACGCCAGCACCGCCACTGCCGCGGCGCCGCGCAGCATATCGAGATGGTTCGAAGTTTGGCTACCCCGCACGTCGTATAATGGGCGGGACGGATTGGCGGCGCACATGAAGTCAACCCAAATAAAAAACCACGCCCGTGACAAGGCCCGCGGCATGAAGACCACCTGTCCTAGGCGCGGTTACTTAAGAGTCTATGCGAGCGGCAAAAAAACGCAACTTACCAGCCGCGAACGCGTGCCGTTCCACGATAAAACGGTCCGCGGACGCGAAAACGCTCGCGATAGCCATAAGCCCGTGGCAGCGGGGCGGGGCGGGCCGGACCGAAGTAGTAGCCGGGCGTGAACCGCACGACGGGCTGCGCATAATAACCGATCACCGGGACCGGCGGGGGCACGAGCACGGGGGGCGGCGCCACCACCGCCGGCGCCGGATACCAGGCCGCCACCACCTGGGCATCTGCGGCAGATGCCGCCATTGACATCCCGAAGAGCATGGCGACAACGTGCATGACTATTCCTTTTTTTCATCGAGATTCTTCGTCAACTCTTCCGGCGAGACTTCGCACTCGACACCGTTTACGGGCACCTCGGCCTTCGCCACCCAAAACAGCGCGTTGAGCACCAGCTTGCGGAAGTCGGGGTTGCCCCAGTTGCGGTGGAAATGCCCGCCGGTAAAGCCAAAGCCGCGGCCCCCGTCGGGGCGGGTTGTGGTCCAGGCCACAATCTCTTTGCGGCCCGGGTGCTCTTTGGCGGCCGGCGTGCCGCGCGTCGAGTCGGGCGGAGTCGCTTCGAGAATCGGCGTCACCGCTCCCTCGCGAAACCGCATGTTGTAGTACCACTCGTCGTTGATCTTGAAAGGTTTTACACCGCGCGTCACCGGGTTGTCGGGCAGTTTTTGAAAATCGGCGTCCCAATGCGGGTTGATCGAGTAACCCGTCTCGTAGTAACCACCAATCCACTGCAGAAGCTCTGGCCCGCCCCGGTCTTTCGGTACCTCGACCGCGTAGTGTGCGCATGCCAGGCCGACGCCCTGGTGCATCAATTCGCCCATGCGGCGCAGATGGTCGGGCCGAATCAACGGATGCCCGCCACCACCGTCCATGTAGAGCAGCACGGCATCGGCGTTATCAAACGCGGTGGGGTCGGCGGGCCAGCCGTTGTGGTACTCGGCGGGCAGCACCACGTCGGGGAACTTATCGAGGCAATGCCGCAACACCGTCACGCCGGCATTGAACTCGTGCGCTCCTTTGCCGTGGCTTGCTGAGCCGGCCACCATCACCACTTTTTTACGTCCGCCGGCGAGCTTCAGCCGACGCAGCCGAATGTTCTTGAACTGCACAGTCATCGGCGGTCCGGCGTGAAGCTGCAGGGCGAGCACCCCGGTCATTTCTCGCTGCTCCCGGTCTTCATCGGTCACGTCGCAGGTCTGCTTGCCGTTGATGAAGTGCCGGATGTGGTTTCCCTCGGCGATGATGGTATAGTCGTTCCAGTCTTCTTTCTTGATCGCCTTTTGCAACTCGGCCGAATCGCCCACCGAGCCGGTTTTTTGCGGTTTGTGATCGGCGCCGACCACCGTCTTTTCGCCGCGGCCCGCCAAAATACCGCGACCGCGCTCATCGTAGAGAATGCCGGAATAGGTATCGCCCGCTTCAAAATCGCCTTGGTAGCCGCCAACGACGTGATTGCCCAAGTCGGCGCTGCGGTATTGAATGCCCGAATTGCCGCCCACAAGACGATATGAAAGCCGCAGCTCGAAATCGTCGACTTCGCCTTGGCGCCAGATGAGAAAGGTGTTGCCACTGGTGGGATTTTCGGCCGTGGTGCGGCCGGTTATGGTGCCGTCTTGCACCGACCAGAATTTGCCGTCGCCATCCCAGCCGTCGAGGTTCTGGCCGTTGAAGATCGGCTTGAAGCCGCCTTCCTCGTCCGCCGCGGCCGCGGTGAACGGCATTGCGGCGACCAAAGCGAGACAAGTGCAGATCTGCGAAAGCGAGTGAAGATTTGGCATGTGAAGCGTCTCAGTGGGGCGTGTCATGGGGGTCGTGTTGCGGATGAGTAGTGAGGAACGCTGTAGGGTGCGCCGAGCGAAGCGAGTCCCTCCACGGCACGCAGTGGGCATCAGTGCGGCTCGTCGCCGAAATGGTGGGACTCGCTTCGCTCGGCCTACCCTACACCGACGCGGGCGGGAATTCAAATCCTCGGCTCTGGCGGAAAAATTTCAGCGGGTTTTCATATACGACCTGGCGAATCAGCGACTCGGGATGGCCACGCAGACGCATCGCCAAAATGAAGTCGGGCACGGCGGTCGGCTTCGAGGGTCCCCAGTCGCCGGCCGAATTGACCAGCAACCGGTCGGGACCATACATCTCGACCATATCGGCCGCGCGCTGCGGCGTACACTTGCTCACGGGATAAAGCGTCATGCCGGCCCAAAAACCGGCTTCGAGCACCGGACGAATCGTGTGCTCCTCGACATGATCGACCAGCACTCGGCCGTGGTCAATCCGGCGATCATCGCAGAGCATGTCGAGAATCATCCGCGTGCCCTTGAACTTGTCCTCCAGGTGAGGCGTGTGAATCAGGATTTGCTCGTTCGTCTTGGCGGCCAGATCGAGATGCTCCAGAAAGATGGTCGACTCGTTGCGCGTGTTTTTGTTCAGGCCGATTTCGCCGATGCCCAGCACGCCGGGCCGCCCGAGAAACTCGGGGATCATGGCGATCACTTCGCGCGAGAGCTGCATGTTCTCGGCTTCCTTGGCGTTGATGCACAGCCAAGTGTAATGTTGAATGCCATACCAGCCGGCCCGCTTCGGCTCGAACTCAGTGAGCTGGCGGAAGTAATCGCGGAAACCATCGACGCTGCCGCGATCGAAGCCAGCCCAAAAGGCCGGCTCGCTGACGGCGCGGCAGCCCATTTTGGCCAAGGTCTCGTAGTCGTCGGTGACGCGCGAGACCATGTGAATGTGGGGGTCGATATAATCCATGTCGGTGTTTACCCCCGCTGACGCAGCTCGAAGGTCTCGCGCCACTTCTCGTCGAACGCGAGCGAAAAGATCATTTGCACCTGCTCGGCCCGCCCCGGTTCTCCGCTGCTCAACACTTCCAGTGCCTGCTCGATCTGTCCCAGGCGGGGGTCGGTCTCCACATCGCCCGACGCCCGGTCGATACGGTCCAGGCCGGCAGCAAGTTCCAGCAACTTTGCTCGTAGTTGGAGGAACTCGCGGTCGAGCACTTGCGGCGCGGTCAAGGGAATCGGCATTCTCGGTCTCCGCGGAATTGAACGGTTCTCTCAGTTTGAACGGAAAGGCCGGTGAAATCAAGTTGCCGCATTGGGGGAACGGCACGGCGTCCGTTCCCTACAGAGATCGCGGCAGAAGCGTCGATGAATAAGAAGTGGGTTACTCGGCTGGCGGAGCAATGCGTTGACGACGGGCGAAGGACTCGAAACGACCTTTCATCTGCTGGCGCAGACCGAAAACGAGGCCGCCGCGCAGGTGCTCGCCGCTGCGCTCGATTCGCCGTATCCCGATCTGGCCGAGCGGGCCCTGGCCGTGCTGCTGAAACGGCGCAGCCTCGTTGGCCAACACGAGGTGATTCGCCGCATTCATGAACTCGATGATCGCTGGCGGGCGATCATCCATGATCATCGCGGCACGATGTCGCAGGCACTGCGCGACGCCCTGCTGTCGGCCGACGCCCGCTGGTGCGCCAATAGCTGCCAGGCCATTCTCTGGTTTCACGAGTATGACCTGATGCCGACGTTGATCAACGTCTTGGAAGACGACACCAACCCCAACGCGCCCTTGGCCGCCGAGACCGCGCTGAAGCTGGCCGAACTTTTCTACGACGATCTGGCGGGCGCCCACGACTTCCAGCCCCGTCGCGATCCGCAAACCATGCTGCGGCACCTCACCAAGACGCTCGAAGAATCGGTCAAGCGCTACGCTCGGCATCGGCGCATGGAACCCGTCGAGGCCTTCCTGCTGCTGGCCAATCGCGACAACCTCACGCTGAAGCAGATTCTGCTCGATCCGCTCAATGCCAGTTATCTGGCGGTGATCGAAGTGCTCACGCGCAGTCGCAAGCCCGGCATCATTCGCCTGCTGCTGAGCTATCTCGACGATCCGCAAACTTCCTCCGCGCCACTGACGGCCATCGCCCATCGCGACGATCGCGAGTTTGTCGAGCCGTTCCTGCGCCGCGTCGGCAGCGAACCATCGCCCGCAGTCCGCCGCAGCCTCGCCCGCATCGAACACTTTGCCTGGCTTCGTCCGGGCAATCCGCTGCTTGATGAACTGGATGAAGCCGCGCAGCACAGCACGATTGAACTGCTGGCGGCGTCGGGCATGAACCGATTGCAAGCCTTCCAGACCATCTCTCACCTGGTGCTGCACGGCAAACCCGGCGGTCGACGGGCGGCTGTGCGGGCGCTGGCCGCCTTTCATGGCATCGAGGCCAATCAAATCGCGTTGAAGGCGCTCGACGACGAAGATCCGTATGTGCAGGCGCTTGCCCTGGCTCAGTTGCGCGAGCGCGGCATCCCGGGAGCAGTCTCGCTGCTCATCGAGCGCACCGAGAGCCCCCTGCCCGTGGTGCAGCAAGCCGCCCGCGAGAGCCTTTCGGAATTCAGCTTCGCGCGGTACCTCTCGGCCTTCGACATGCTCGAAGAGCAGGTGCGCCGCAGCACGGGCGTTTTGGTGCGCAAAATCGACCCGCAGACTCTGCCGTTGTTGCGCGAGGAGTTGGCCGCCCCCTCACGGCGACGCCGTATCCGCGGTCTGCAAATGGCAGAAACCATGCACCTGGCGCCACAAGTCGAAGAAGACATCCTCAAGCTCATGCACGACGACGATCACCTGGTGCGCTTGGGCGCGGCCAAGGCCCTGGTGCAGTGTAGATCGCTCGCCTCCATCGAAGCGCTGCGCGAAGCCGAACAAGACAAAAGCGCGATCGTGCGCGAGGCCGCGCTGCAAAGCTTGGAGCAGATTGGCAAGTTATTGGCCGTGGCCAGAGAAGGCGGCGCAGGGGGCAGGGTTCAGGAGTCAGCATACTGATGCAACACCTTCAACTCTTGCTCGCTCTGCTGGCCGATCAGCACGCCATACGCAACATTGCGCGGGGCATGCAATCGCGCCAGGCGCAAGTCGACGTGGGCGACTTGACCTCGGCGCTGCTGATTTTCTGCTTGTTCTTCGTGAGCGTCTGGGGAATCTCGCGGCTGGTGGCGCGCAAAGAGCGAGCGGTCAGTTGCCTCGACCCGCGAGCGCTCTTCCGCGCGCTGTGCCGCGCCCATCAACTCAACCGCCCCGATCGCCAGCTCTTAAAACAGCTTGCTCTGGAGCACAGGCTGGCTCAGCCGTCGCTGCTGTTTATCGAGCCAGACTGTTTCGATGTGGAGGAACTCGGCGAAGCGTGGCAGAAACACCGCCAGCGGTTGACCGAACTGCGCACTCGCCTCTTCGCCGGGCTGGGGCAACGGATCGATTCTAATCGCCCGACGGACGCCGAGGCGGTATCGCCCTAAGGTTATCGGCGTAGGCTGGGCCGAGCATAGCGAGTCCCCTCTTCGGCCGAACCAGGTCGTGCCGCGTGTTGCTTCGTTGAGGCCAACCATATTATGATGACCGTCGGCGGGCGCTCGGCGAGGCACATGTCATTCTGAGTATCAGGTTTGACAATGATCAACTACAGAAAACTCGGCGACCATGTTCTCGCCGAGCCATTTCGGCCCTTCCGAATCCGCATGGCCAGCGGGCAGACCTTTGAGGTCCGTCACCCTGAGATGATCCTGGTCGGACGCAATACGGCGCGCATTTATACCACCGCGGCCTCGAATGGGCACGAGGCTTGGCACGAAGTTTCGCTGCTGATGGTGGAAAGCCTCGAGCCGACCGGACGGCCGCGACGCCGGCGGAATGATCAGGGCTAAACGCTTATCGTCGGGCGAGCCAAGGGCGCAGGATGGGCTGATCGCAGCGAGTCCCACCTTTTGCCGACATTAGATGACGCGGACGCCGTTTCAATTCACGCTTGCGAAACTCATGGGGGTTGCTGCCCTGATTGCGGTGATCTGCGCCGTGCCGGCGCCCGCGATTCCGGCAATCGGCATCGGACTGTGCCTGCTTCGTGCCAGAAAGCAGTCGCGTTTCGGACTTTCACTCGCCGTGGTGCTGTTGGGTCTTTACACTCCCTTCAGTTGGCTGCTGCTGATCGACGAACCCTGGAGCGGCTATCGCTTGCTTTGGCTCAGGCTTTGGCCACTCTTGCCGGGCTTTCTGCCGGCGGCCTGGCTACTACACGCTCGAGTGAACGATTCGCTGGAGTTCCGGGCGATGGGAGTAACGAGCCTTATGCTCACCACCGGCCTGACCTGGCTCGGCTCATACGGTCGGTGGCGTCTGGCCGCCGCGTTCGCACTTGCGTTGCTCGTTTCGGCGCCGACCGCCGTGATGGCTTACGCTGCCTTCCGTGCCTGACTTCTGGTGATGCATGACACCGTTCTCTCGGCGACTTTGTGGCCTTTGTCTTCCGCCCGCCGCCGCGGCCTGCTTGGATGCCACGCTGACCTTGGTGGGCCAATCGGCGGAGTACTGGGCCGGCGACTATGCCAGCGTAAACGAGATATCGCCGACCTTTCAGCATTTGCTGGCGTACCACCCGCTCGCCTTTCTGGCTGGGTTTCTAGGGTGGATGTTCGTTTTCGTCGCGATGATCCTGCTGTTGCCACGGACATTGGCACTGGCCAGTAGCGTGGCCGTCACCGTAGGGCATACCGCGGGAGCCGCCATATGGTTGCTCTATCGGTTTCATTACGGTTACCAGGCGTGTCAGGCCCTGTTTGTCTTGGCCGCGCTGGCGTTGGCCATCGGCATCGACCGAGTTTGGCCCGCGGAACGTAAAACAGATGATTCGATTGGGGCTCGCTTGCCACACGCCTTGCGCTGGCTGCTGATTGCTGTGCTCTCCGGCATCGCGGTATATCTGTTTCTCTGGCCGAGACCATGATTAAAAAGATGAATTTAGGCCGTCTCGCGATTATGACGGACTAGGCACAGACAGCCCTTCCGGAGAATGACTGGTTCGGTTCCAGTTCCACAAAGTGATTATCGCCCAGGAAACGCGCATCGAAGAATTGCAAACAGCCACTAAGCCCAAGGACCGGATAACGCAGCGGAGCTTGTGAGAAACCGACCACTGCCTGCCACCGTCGGAGCTCAATTCCATCAGACAGCTCCAAGTCAACATCCCCGAAGCGCAATGAGTAGCCTTGGCCGCGCCATCGCAGGGCGTGACCGGTGTCTGGACGAAGCACTACGCCGATTATGCCCGCGACGCCTAGCGGAAAGACTGTATCATCGGCCCCCGGGTCGAGCACCGCGCGAGAAAAAGTGCGGCGGCTTGCCTTCGGTCCGATGATCGCTACTGGAACGAGAGGCCGCCAGCGGACTCTCGCGGAAGATGGCAACGAAGGAGGCGAAGGACCACTCAGCGGCTCATCCTGGTACGGGAACCGCAGCATTAAGAAAACTCCGCCGCTCCCAACGACACGTCGTAAGGCTCGATGCGTTCCAGCGCTACTCGTTCGGGGTCTTCGCCCGCATCAGTGATCATCTTGTCCAGCAGTTCAAGATCCTGGCTGCTCGCAATAATCCGCCGTCCGTCTAAGCTGAATGCCACCCAGCGCCCCTGATGCGCAGAAAGTTCCGCAGGCCCAAACACCGCGCGGTTGTGCCGAAAAACTTCTGGATTCATAACCTCCATAACCTCACCGTGGCGAATGCGTCGAATGTTAGTCCATTCCCTTAAGTATACCTGAAACCGCGGTCGCCTGAAGCCCGAGCACCGCATTCGCCGTGGCGGGACTTCAGCGAAGAGGACGGACAAGCGAGACGCTTATCCTACAAGCGGCGCCGCCTCACAAGCGCCAAAGTTACTCCCCCGGCCAACAACAGCCCGCCGGCAACCGCGGCGGAGCGGAGCGTTTTTTTCATCCGCTCGGGACCGTCGAAACGCACTTCGGGATATCGCAATTCGGGAAACCCGCCGGGCGGGCCCGCCGGCCCCGCGTCGTAAGCCATCTTGAGCACCTGGGCCAAGTGCATCGCTTGGCGATTGGTCGCTTCCAGGATCTGATGGCGGCAACTAAAACCGTCGGCGATAATGATTTCGTCGGTCGCCGCCTCTTCGACCGCCGGAAACAGTCGCTGCCCGCCGATTTTCATCGAAATATCGTAGTGCCCCGCCTCGAAACCAAACGAGCCGGCCATGCCGCAACAGCCCGAATCGAGAATTTTGCCGTACTCCAAGCCCATCTGCTGGATGATCTTCTCTTCGCCGCCCATCCGCATGATCGACTTGTGATGGCAATGGCCGTGGACTAAGGCCCGGCGGTCGAGCGGCGGCGGGCGATAGCCAGGCGCCTTGGCCAGAAACTCGCCGAGCGTGAATGTCTGCTTGGCCAATCGCTGTGCGTCGACGTCGTGCGGGAAGAGGCCCAGCATTTCGTCGCGAAACACTGCCACGCAGCTTGGCTCAAGCCCGACCATCGGCACGCCTTCGCGAATTTCGTCGGTCAATGCCGTGAGAATCTTGCGCAAGAACTGCTTGGCGGTGGTCAACATGCCAAAGTCGTACAGCGGCCTGCCGCAACAGAGAGCCGGCCGCGGCACCAGCACCTGAAAGCCGGCGTGTTCGAGCACTTCGACCGCCGCCTTGGCAATCTCGGGGTGAAAGTGGTTGGTAAACGTATCGGGCCAGAGCATCACCGGCGCACGGCCGACATTCTGCGGCGGCCGCGCGTGGAACCATTCCTTGAACGTCTGCGGCGCAAACGGCGGCACTTTTCGCCGGGGCGAAATGCCGCCCAGCCATTTGACCGCGCGACCGATCAAGGGCGCGTGCGTCAACAGGTTGACCGCCTCGGGCGCCAGCGACCCCAGTCGCGCCCACCAGGCGATCAACCCCATTGCATAGGCCGATCGCGGCCGGATTCGCCCCGCATAATAGTGCGAAAGAAACTCAGCCTTGTAGGTGGCCATATCGACATTGGCCGGGCATTCGCTCTTACAGCCTTTGCAGGCAAGGCACAAATCGAGCGACTCGCGCACGTGCGGATCGCGCCAGCCGCCCTTCACCGGGTTGCCCTGCAGCATCTCGAACAGCAATCGCGCCCGCCCGCGCGTCGAATGCATCTCCTCGCGCGTAGCCTGGTAGCTCGGGCACATCACGCCAATTTGTTCGCGGCGGCATTCGCCCAGCCCGATGCAGCGTACGGTGGCCGAGGCAAAACTGCCCTCGTCGTCGGGAAACTGAAAGTGCGTATGCAGCCGCGGCGGAGCATAGTCGGGTCCCAGCCGCAAATGCTCGTCGAGTCGGTCGGGATTGACCTTGATGCCGGGATTCATGCGGTTGTCGGGATCCCAGGCCATTTTGAACTCGCGGAAAGCTTCGATCAGTTCTTCGCCGAACATCTTTACGAGCAGCTCTGAACGGAAGCGGCCATCGCCGTGCTCGCCCGACAGCGAGCCGCCGAAGCGCACCACCAGGTCGGCGGCGGCTTCCATGAAGGCGCGGTACTTGGCAATGCCCTCGCGCGAGGTGAGGTCAAAATTGGTGCGCGTGTGAATGCAACCCTGCCCCAAGTGCGCGAACAATGGCCCGACATAGCCGAACGAGTTAATCAATTTGCGCAACTCGCGCAGATAGTCGCCCACTTGCTCGGGGGCGACGGCGCCGTCTTCCCAGCCCGGCCACAAGGCGCCCACGCCGGGTACGTGCGTGAGCGAGAGTCCTTCGTGCCGAATGTCCCACAGCTTTTTGGCGATGTCTTTATCGGGGAAAACTTCGGCGGACACCACGCCCGGCTGTTTGCGCAGCCGCGTGACGAGCCGTTCGGCCTGGGCTAGCCCTTCCGCGCGATCCTCTGCCCCCAGCTCGATATAGAGCCAGCTTCGCCCTTCGGGTAGCAGCGGCAATTTCTCCACCTGATGGGCTTTGGCCCGCAGCGCATCGACCAGGTAATCGTCGACGCCCTCCAGCCCGGTCGGCTCGTGCTCGCGGATCAGCGGCACATAGTCGCCGGCGGTGGCGATATCGGGAAAGCCCGCCACCACCAGCATTCGCACCGGCGGACTGTGTACCAACCGGCAAGCGGCTTCGAGCACCACTACGCAGGTGCCTTCGGAGCCAACCAGCGACCGCGCGACATGAAACCCCTTTTCGGGCAGCAGTTGATCGAGATTGTAACCGGAACATTGCCGCGGGATTTGTGGATAACGTTGGCGGACCAGGTCGGCATAACGACCGCGGATCATTCGCAGTCGGGCGTAGATTTCTCCGCGCCGCCCCGCCGCCGCAACAATGCGGTTGATTTCATCGTCATCCGCCGGACCGACCCGCATCCGCGCGCCGTCGTAGGTGATGACGTCGAGCTCGTGAATGTTGTCGGCGGTGCGTCCGCCCATCATCGAGTGCGTGCCGCACGAATTGTTGCCGATCATGCCGCCCAGGTTACAGCGGTTGTGGGTCGAAGGATCGGGGGCGAAGGTCAAGTGATGTTTTTCGGCGGCGTCGCGGAGCGAATCGCAGATCACGCCCGGCTGCACGCGGGCAGTCTGACTGCCGGGATCGAGCTCGAGGATACGATTCATGTATTTCGACATGTCGATCACAACGGCCAGGTTGCAGCTATTTCCGCTGATGCTGGTGCCCCCGCCGCGCGGGAGCACCGGCGCGCCGTACTTGCGGCAGGCAGCCAGCGTGGCCTCCACGTCATCGGCGCCACGCGGCAGCACCACGCCAATGGGCACGCGCCGAAAAATGGCCGAGTCGGTCGTATAGAGCGCACGACTGCCGGCGTCGAATCGCACTTCGCCCGAAACATGGCGCCGCAGTTCGGCGGCCAGCGCCTGGGCATCGACATCAGGTGCCTCGTCCGCTGGCCGCACAGACGGGCGATCGAGGATAGGCAGCAATTGCATGGCCATAGAATCACTCGGGGGCTAGAGGGCGGTGGTGCGTTGCCCCACCCTCCGCCGGCATTTTTCATGCCGCCCGGATGGCGATGATGGTGATAATCGGCGATGCGGCTCGGAGTTGGGCGGACGTATGTTGAACCAGTCGACGCCGGCACTTACTGCTTCGGCGGCGGCATCAAACCCCCATTGGGCTTCTTTCGTCCTAGATCAAATCGGTGGCGAGGTTGTCCGCGCCGATAATCCGAAAGAACCAACGGCGATGCTCAGTCTGTTGCCCGGTGCCAGTCGCATCGTCAAGAATCCGCAACTTGACTGGCCGAGCCTCTTACTCGACGAGGACATCACCGCGCACGAGTGTAGCGCGCGAGGAGCCAAAAAAAGCCGCCGGGGGCGTGGATAGCGTCGTCGAAGAGGAAAGGCAAAATGCAAAATGCAAAAGTAAACACCGGGAAATGAGAGCGGCTCTCTTACGCCAAACCCAGTTTCCGCCGCCAACACCACTCAATCGTGAGAAGCCCAATCAAAAGGCCCCAAATCCAGACGTTGCTCCACAGCGGGGCGCGGCGGATGATCGGCGGGCCAACGTCCACCGGGGCGTCACGCAACAGCTCAGCCAGGTCGTCGGCAGAGTGCAACACGCGACCGCCCGAGCCGGCGGCCAGTCGCTCTAGCAGCGGGTGATTGGGAAAGGGATTCTGCTGCTCGAAAGGATCGTGCAGCACTTGGATGTCGAGCGAAGTGCTATCGATTTGCGTCAGATCTTCGTAGGCGGTCAGCTCGACGCGGAGCGATTGACTCGAGGCGCCGCTGGATAGCACGTCGGCCAAAGGAAGCTCGATCGAATGGTTTTTCGCGCCATCACCCAATGGCAAATCGAATTCCTCGCCCCAGACGATGTTCGGTTCTTCCTCGCCGCTGGTGCGCGGCATGCCGCTGGGCCAACGCAGCGGCGATGTCTCCGGCTCGGCTTCGCCGGGGGCGGCGTGGGGCTCGACCATCGCCACCACACGATAATCGTTGGTCGGCGCGGCGCTTTCGTCGTAGGTGGTGGCCTGAATGGCGATCGTCTCACCGGGTCGATAAAAGCGCTTGTCGGCGCCGGCCACCAACCGCCGCCGCCCGATGGCCGAATTCTCGGTAAGCCAATAGACCAGGTTGCGGCAGAGCTTGCCATAATAGCGGTTGTCGCCCGAACCCCAACGCTGCACCAACTCGTCGGCGTGCGGCGAGCTGATGGCGAAGGCCAGCGCCGCCGTCCGCCCGCGGCCATAGCGGCCCGCCACGATAATTGGCGAAGCCATCGAGAGATTATCGGTAGGCCGCGTACCTGCCGGCTGAGCTGATTCTTGAATGCTGAACCCTGAGCCCTGAACCCTGAACCCCTCGTTAGCCGAGCCGTCCTGTGCAACTGGGCCGCCGCTGAGCGTGGCCGTGGCCAACACCGTGGTCAGGTTTTCGCGTGCTCCGGCCCAGCGATTGACGCCGGCCACCGCCGGAATGCCCGACACAATTTGTCGGTTCAGCTTGGCGTCGGCCACCAGGTTCCACAATGCGTGCGGCGCGGGGGGCAGTTCGGGAATAATCTGCACGGCTTCGCCGGGCTGCCAGTCGAACACGCCGGGCAGCATTTCGACGGGCAGCATGGCCGCCAGCGGCGAATCGGCCCAGCCGCCCGAGGCAAAACTGTTTTCGCCGCCGATCATGCACAGCCCGCCGCCACGTTGGCCAATCCACGATTCGAACCAATCCATTTGTTGGTCGGTAAAGGCGTCGGCGGGCACGTTGCTGAGCACGATCGCGTCGAACGCGGCCAACTCGGCCACGGTGGCCGGAAAGCCGTGCACGCCATCCACCTGCCCGTTTTCCACGACGCGCAGCAACCGCCCCAGGCCGCCTCTCCGCGCCAGCACCACGCACTCGATGTCTTCGTCTTCGGTGAGGGCCTGTTTGAAGTCGGTGAAGGGGCCGCGAACCTGGTACTGGCCCCCGACCTGAGCCATCGAAAACGGCTGTGGACTGCCTTCGATATACAGCACGCGCAGCTTGGTGCGGTCGATGGCCATCTCGGTTTCAATCTGGTTGTTGTGACTCGAGACCTCGTCGGCCAGCGGCGGCACCGCCACCCGCAGCTTGCGCGTCGACAGTTCCGTGCGGAAGGAGAGGCTGACCGATTGAAAGCCCGATTGCAGCGTGATCGGCAGCGGCGGCGCAAGCTGGCGATCAGCCCGATTGCCGTCGCCGACTTCGAGCAACTGCACTTCCGCCCGTTTGCCGTCGTAGCCATAGCTGCGCAGAAAGACTTGCACTTCGATTTCGGTGAACTTGCGGGCGCGGGGCGGGGCAACCACGGCGGCCACCGCGATGTCGCCTCCCTTGGTCGTGTCGCCGATGGGCGCCACGTGAATGGGCACTTTCAGCCGGGCAAACTCGGCGGCAAGCTGATCGAGATCGGCCTCGTCGTGGGCCCGGCCATCAGAGAGCACCACCACGCCCAACGGCGGCACGCGGCCAAACCGGCTGGAGATCTGCCGCAGAGCCGCTACTAGGCGCGTGTCGGCGTCGGTGGGCATCAGCGGCCCCATGGGGCGATCCGCCTCAAGCCTTGATAAATCGCCGATGGCCGCCAGCCGCTGACCAAAGCGAAACGCCTTGGGCAAAACCGGCGACTGCGGCACCAGCCGCCGCGTCTGGTCGATCAAGGCCAGCGACTGTTGCCAGCGCGACTCGGGGCTGCCCAATCGCATGCTGGCCGAAGTATCGAGCAGATAAAACATTTCGGGCCGCTCGACCGGCCCCGGCAGCTCATCGACGCGCACGGGGTTGGCCAGCACCAGGAGAACCACCAGCATAATGGCCCCGCGCAGCGTCCACAGACTCCACCGCCGCGACACCGCGTTGGCCGGCCCCATCAGCCAGCGCAACAGCAGCACCGCGCACGGCACGACCGCAGCTAGGGCCAATACGGCGGCCAGCGACAACGGCGGAAGGAATTCGGTGAAGGACATCAAGGGGGGCTAGTGGTTGGTGGTCGGTGGTTGGTGGTTGGTGGTTGTTTCCTCACTCCTCGCTGATCTCCGGCCTCTGGCCTACGACCTCTCCGTTCGCAATGGTCCGGGCATACGCGGTCGTATACGTTTTGGTGGTCAGCTTGCCGGTGGGCTCGTCGTGGCCGTGCACGCCCCAGACGTCTTTTTCGGCGCGTTTGAGCCACACGCCCCGGTTTGAGAATCGCGCGGGCGCGAAGCACCACGTCGGCTCGCCATCGTCGCGGCGACATTCCAACACCAAGATGAATTCAGGATCGGTTCCCTTGGTCCAGACATAGGCGAACAGAGCTCCATCGATCACGCTCGATTGCTCGTCGCCGTAACGCATCAACGGCTGCGTGAGCAGACGCAGCTCCCAAGTGTTGTCGGCCCACATATAGGCTTTGAAGCTCCGGGCGAGCTCGCGCATTTGAACGAGCCGCGCGCTGGCGCGCTTGGCCGGCGGCGGCGCATCGGCAATTGGCTCGATCTTCAGACCTTCAGAGGGCGCCCACTGTCGCTCCTTTTGTACGGTGGCCGGCGCGATCGGCTTTTCGGCCAGCAGGTGAAACTCATGAAAGATGTTGCGGTGGTTCGGACCCGCTGGCCCGGACAGAATGCAACCGATCACTTCGGGCCGGCCTTGATACGTCCAGGCAAACACGTCGCCCGACCAGTCGCCATCGTTGGTCCAACGCATAATGGGCTCGGCCCGCAGCTTCAACGGCTGCTGATGCTCGGCGTCGCGGAAGAACTCATAGCGTTCTGCATCGGCGCGATAGGCGTCGCGCACCGGGTCAGGCGCAGAGTCGGGCTTGGGTTTCTCTGCTTTCGCCGGGGCCGACATCAGCCAAACGACGAACAACAGACCCGTAGAGCGGGCCGAGCGCAGCGAGTGCCACCATCGAGGCCGATCGATCTCATCGGGCGCGCATCGCTCGTCGCATCGGGTGCGCGCTGACCCAGTCGCCGGATGAATTGCTTGCATGGATTCACACCGTTGGCCGCTCATTTAAGCCTCCAGGACGCGCTGCCAGCGCTTGGGCATCCCGCGCCAGGCCGCCAGATAAGTCGCCTCGAGCGGGACATTCACATAGAAGCCGGGCTCCAGGAAGAGCGGCATGTCGGGCAAAACGCCGCCCACCGACACCGGCTCAATAAAGGCCGTCTTGGGCGGCGATGCGGAATAGGCCACCAATGTCAGCGGAGCGTCGGCGGGCGGTTCGTACGGCGGTTCTCCCAGGGCTTGCCAAATCGCGTCGTGAACGCTGGCGGGCCCACGCCGCCGAGGCGGATGTAAGTCGAGAATCAACAGGTGATAACCGTGGCGCAGCGTCGTGACCGCCTTGTTGACAAACGCTTTGAAATCCCTCCGACTCGACTTATTGCCCGGCGAAACGATCTCGATCAGGGCTACCACTCGATCACCGCTTTGATGACGAATGACCACGCTGCGCTGCTTGGCCAGGTAAGCATCGTGTTCGGCGACTGCCGTGAAGCGCACGCGCGGCGGCGATTCCGCCACCGCAATTGGCCCGGTGGCCTCGCTGCCCGCGGAGCCGGGCGGCGGTTCATCGTCTTCTCCGGTGGTCGCTTGCAACGTCAAAACGTCCGGGCCAAAGGGACCCGCAAATTGCTCAGCCATGGCGTAGTATTCAGCCGGCAAAACCCGCTCGTTGAGCGCATTGCGCAGCTCAATCGTCCAGGCGACGTGAAAATCGTGAAAGATCCCCGCGCTTACGCGCGACCATTCGTGGACTGGCATCGGGCAGGCCTCAAGGTGCAAGATCATTATATCAAACGCGCTGGCCTTGCGACTCCGCGGTGCGTGTTCCGCATTCAGCAAAAGGCAGCACTCGCTTCGCTCGGCCCGCGCTACTTTCCTTCCTCGCCCCGCGAATCGCGGTCCCTGCCCCCTGCTCCGGCCAAGACTTGATAATAGCGATCGACCAAGTCCTGATATTGCGGCGGAACCGGCTCATCGCCGGTCGCCAGCAAATCGCCGAGCATCAACTCTTGCATCTGCGCCCGCAGCGAAGACGCCAGCCGCGAAAGCAGCCGTCGATAGGGCATCGGCGCGGAATAATAGCCTCCCTCGCGCAGGTCCCACGACCATCGCAGGCCCACGAGATTGCCATCCCAGCCGGCGCGTTTCATTTCGTCGAGAAACTCCTGCCGCAGTTCCTGGTCGATGCCCGCCTCATCGAGCCGGTCGAGCAATTGATCGGCCTCGACGTGCCAGCCGGTGATCCGCTCGTTGGTGTCGAGTTGATCCAACCGATCGTCGAGCGCGGCCAGCTTTTGTTCGAGCTCGGCCAGCTCGCCGACGCGCGGGGCAACGATTGCCCGACGCAGCACGGCGAGCTGCTCGGCGGCGGCTTCCATCCGCTCGGCGCCATCGCCTGCCGTGGCACGGGCATCTGCCAAATTGTCATTGCGCACCATTTCGGGCAGGTCGGCCAGACGTTCGGAGAGCGCCTTCAAGCCGAGCGAGCCAACCAGCTCTTCCACCTTTTTGGCCGAGGCCTGGTCTTCGGGCTGGTCTGACTTGGCGGCCGCCGCCAGCACATCGGCCAGCGTCTCCGCTTTGTCGGCAATTTGCTGAGCGTCGCCAGCCAGCTCTTGCTTCGCCTCTTCGTTTGCCTGGCCGCTGTTAGCCTTGCCCGACATGGGTTTGTCTTGGTCCGGCGGTGGATCGCCGCCAGGCCCGTTCTGACCTTGCGACTGCGCCACCCGGTCTTCAAAATCGCTCTGCTGCTTGGCCAGATCGGCCGCCATCTGCTGGGCCGCGGCGATGCGATCGGCTTGCTCCTTGGCCGCCAGCGCCGCGACCTGTTCCGAGAGCTCGCGGAAGCCGCGACCGGCGGCTTTGATCGGCTGCTGAGCGTCGTTTGTCGCGCCGCGGTCGAGGGCAGCCGCGCCCTCTTCGGCGTTCTTGGCCGCCGCGGCCATCCGCTCTTTGGCCAAATCGGTGGCGCCCTTTAGCTTTTCCAAAACCTGTTCCAATTCACGCGCCTCCAGCGAGACATCGAGCTGCCGATCTTCTAGTTCCACTTTCTTGGCCGCCTCGGCCATCCGCCGCTCATTTGCTCTCTCTCCGGGGCCGTCATCTTCGCCGTTTTTCTGTCCGTCATCTTTCTGACCCTCTTCTTTTTGCCCGTCCTCCTCTGGTTTCTCCTCCGGCTGCGGATCTTTGCCCTGCTTGCCACCCGCTTCTCCGTCGCCTTTCGACGCGCCGTCCATATCGATGCCCGCCAGCGAGGCGTACACAAAATCTTCGCGATCGGCGAGTTCGCGGAGACGCTCGGCAAGTTGTTCGGCCTCTTCGGCATCGGTCTTGGGCTTGCGCAGTTTTTGGCGCTGCATACGATCAAACATCCGCAGCGCCGCCAGTTGGGCCCGATCGGGGTTCTTTTCGATGGCGATTTGCACGCGGTTGCGGCCCTCGATCAGCTCCTTCAAGGCGTCGCGCATCTGCAACGTGGCGGTGTCGTACTTGCCGGCCGAGAGCGAATCGGTGGCGCCCAACATCGAAGCCTCGGCCTGATAGAGCAGCTCGGTGTCGTCGATGCCCAGGGCTTCGAGTCCTTCGGCCAATTCGCGCGTCGCTTTGGCCAGTTCGCCCTCGAACTTGGTGAGCGAATCGACCGCCGCCAGATCGACCTGCCCGGTGTGCTCGAACACACGCGACAATCGCACGCCGCGATTCAGCGCATAGCGTTGCCGGGCGATCAGCTCTTCGAGCGTTTTAAGCTGCACGCCTTGCCCCATGCCCGTGCGGTCGAGATCGATCAGCCGGTAGGTGCGGCGGAACGGGCGGATGTCGACAAACCGTAGGTCGGTCTCGGTGCGTTGCGGCGAGCCAGGCCGGATGTCTTCGGCAAAGGCGTAGTACATCACGCTGTCTTGCTGCGTAAGCTGGAAGTGCTCCAGCGGCAGCACTTTTTCCAGAGCCGCGCGGGTCGTCGGCGTCAACTCGCCGGTGGCTTCCAGCTCGGTGGCGGCAGCCTCAAAGTCGAAATCTTCGGCCAGCAGCGGATACTCCTCTTCGTTGTTCACCTCAAACATGATGCCTGCGCTCGACAGGCCGAAATCGTCGCTGACGCGGATCCGCATCAGCAGTTCGGCCAAGGTGTGGACTTCGAGGGCTTCGCCGGGACTTTCGAACCAGACTTGCGGGGCTTCGTCGTGCCGAGCGCGCAGTCGGTGCTTGTTCTCGGCCAGTTCCATGCCATCGGCGCTTTGAGCCACGATGGCAAAGGTCTTGTCCCCGGTCACCTCAAACTCGGTCGAAAGCTCCAGCCCGTTGATCGCCAGCGGAGTGCGCTGCGGCGGCGTGGCGTCGCGGCTGCGGCGGGGGTCTTGCATTTCAATCCAGGCTGCCTTCGGCGCTCGGTCTAGCTCGACCGTCAGCTTGACATGCGACCCGACCAGCGCGGCGATATCGCCACCCTCGACCACGGATTCTTTCAGCCGCGTATAGGCCGGCGGCTGCACCGCGGCTTTCATGCTGGCGATTTTGAGCGGATAGCGGATGTCGATGCGGGAAATCTCACTCGTGGCCGAGCCGCCGGAAAAGCGATATTCCAACGGGCGGCGGATGCGCGCAAGCGGTACTTCGAACGTCCATTGCCGCTCGCCGCTGCTCTGTGCGGCTTCTGTCGGCAGCAGTTCATCGCGCCACTCGCCGGTTTCGTCGTCGAGCCGGCGGCTTTGGAAAAGCACGTGTTCGCCCAGGCGTCCGGCGACCACGGCTTGCACGGCCAGCGACTCGCCTTCTTTGACCGAGGTATTGCCCGGCGTGACGGTGAGTCGAGTGTACGGCTCCTCGCCCAACAACGCCCGTTTGGCCGCAATCCTCCATTGCCAATCGAAGGCCGAGGCGCCGGCCATCAGCAGGCCAACCGCCGCCGCCAACAGCGAGGCCAGCGCCAGCGTCTTCCAGGGCACGACGGCGTCGAGCGGCAGCGGCTCGGCGCGGCGGACGGTGTCGTCTTCGAGTGCGGCGACAAGCGTGCCGGTGACGCCGGACTGCTCGATCTCTTCCGCCGAGAGCTCGCCAAATTGCACCGTGGTGCGAATGCGCTGGCCCAATTGAGGAAACACGCGCTCGATCGCGCCGGCGGTGGCGTCGCGCTGCCAGCGGCGGACGCTTTCGATCGCCAGCCAGAGGCCGACCGCCAGGCTCGCCACGGCGATGCAGACTGCTCCCGCCAGTCGCCAGGGCCGAGCGAGCTCGAAGGCGTAATCGGCGGCCGTCAGCAAGGCCAGCCCGGCCAGCGCGGCCAGCAGCATCCAGCACAGAGCCTGCCACAACTGCACACGACGAGCCTGAACCCAGATGCGATTGAAACGGTGAATAAAGGAAGGTGAGTGGGACATGGGGTCACCGGTTTTCCGTCTTAAAAAGAATGATTCGGACAATGTGAGGCTCGTTCACAAAGTCGCGTTCGCTGGAGCGAAACGTTGCTTTCGCGGAGCGAAAGCCGACTATGGTTCATGCAGCCGTTCGGTTGGCAACCAGCCCCTCCAAGATCAACATGGCCAAGAACAGCACGGCGATCCACGGCCAAAACTCGCTGTCGATCATTTCGGCGCCCATCGAGGCTTGTACCGGCTGTGGAGCCGCCTCGGGCACGATGTCATCGGCCAGCTTCAACCCAAACCGATCGACAAACTCTTGCGGAGTGCAACGCTCGGTTTCGGCTTCGCGCGGGCTGGTGTTGACGACCAACCAATAGCCCTCGTGCGGTTGCACGCCCGGCGCAGTGTCGGCGGGCGCTTCGACTCGTCCTTCCAAAACGGCTTGCCGCACGCGGCCGCCGGCGATCAGCCCGGTCTGGTAGCCGACCAGTTGATAGATCAGCGGCAGATAAAGCCGGCTACGGGGCCAGTCGCTCCATTGCCGGTCTCCACTGGAGGTGAACCACAGCACGCTGCCTTTGCCCAGCCGGCGTTCGACGAGGGCGGGCTTGCCGTCGCGAAACGTGGCCAGCACCACGGCGTCGGCGGCCGGCGCCACATTCGTGCAGGCGGAAAACGACAGCCGCCGCAGGTCGCCCAACTGCGGATCGCGGAAGGCCGCGAACACCGGATGCTTGATGTCCCACGATTCGAGCCGCAACGGCAGATCGGTGGCCGCGGCGACGCTCAAGATTTCGCCCGGCGCCATTCCCGCCGATGCCAGCGCCGTCGTTCGCTGGGGCGTGACGTTTTCGCCGCCGAAGACCAACAGCCCGCCGCCGCGCTCGACAAATTTGGCCAGCCTGGCGGCGTCGCGCGCGTCGAGCTCGCCTACGTCGGCCAGCACGACCGCGTCGTAGCGGTCGAACGACGATGGCAGATCGTCGGCGGAGACGCGATGCGGCTCGAACGAGTTCGACGGATCGAGCTCGCCCGGCGGCCCGAGGCGCAGCGCAGCTTCCAGAAAATAAGTGGCGGCCAGTGCGGGTGATGAGGCCGAGCGGCCATCGACCAACAGCACCTGGTAGGGCTTCGAGGCGACGATTGCCAGGTAACGCTGGTTATCTTGCGGCAAGTCGTCTTCCGTCTCGACGCGAACACTGCCTTGCCACTGGCCCTCGGCCAATGGCGGCAGATCGAACCGTAGCGACTCGGCCGCGCCCGGCTCGATCTTCACCCGCTCGCGCACTTCGAGCTTGCGCGGGCCATTGGCCAGATCGAGCGAGACGGGCAGCTCTTCGGTGGTGAATGGACCGCCGTTATAGATCGTTACGTGAACGGCGGTCTGTTCGTCGGGCCGCAACCAGGCCCGCCCGACTCGGGCTTCGGTCACCGCCACATTGTTCACCGCGCTGCGACCCAGGTCGTGCAGATGCGAAACAACGTCGTCGGGCAGCACGTCGATCTCGCTCCAGGCCAGGCCGCTGCGCTGCAAGTCAGTGAACACGTGCAGAATTCTCGGGCCCGGCGGGGCCTTGGCCAAGACGTCGCGGGCCCATTCCATGGCCGCGCCATAATCGGTGCCGCCGTTGCACGAGGCCGGGGCGGCCAGCATGCCACGCAGTTCGGCGGCCGAGGCGTCACGCCGCTCGCGCCCCGCGGCCGCCGGCTTGGCATCCACCAGCGGGTGAACCGCCTGATCGAACAACGCGATCTCAAACCGCGTATTGTCGGCCGCCTGAGCCAGCAGCTCTTGCGTGGCCGCCACCGCGCGGTCGACCAGCCGCGGTCCCTCGTCGGCCAGCTCCATGGTGGCCGAGCGGTCGATCAGCACGGCCACCGTCTGCTTTTGCCCGGCGGAATGAAAACTCAGCCAATAAGGCCGGGCAAACAGCATGGCCAGCAGGGCGACGCAGCCCAGCCGCAGCGCCAGCAGCAACCACCGCATCACGCGCCGCCTGCGGGCGTTTTGCTGGAGCACGACGCGCAAAAACCGCAGCGTCCCCAAGTCGACGCGACGCGCCTTCTGGCGAAACACCAGGTGAATGATCACCGGAATCGCCAGGGCAGCAAACGCACTGAGAAACCCAACCTGGATAAAGGACATGCGTTAGCCTGCTTTCGCTCTCCGCACTAAGTAATCCAGTAACGCTTGATCGAGCGGCTCGTCGGTCGTCAGCTCGATGCGGTCGATTGCCCGATTGCGGCATTCGGTTTCCAATTGATCTCGCCAGCGATGCACTTCGACCAGGTAGTCGCCGCGCACGCTTTCGGCCTGCGTCACCATGACCTCGCCCGTCTCGATGTCGTGAAACCGATAGTGCCCTTCCAGCGGCAGGTATCGCTCCCACGGATCCCAGAGGTGAAACACAATCACTTCGTGATTGCGGAACCGCAGCCGCTCGACGGCTTTCATCAGTTCATCGAGATCGTCGAACAGGTCGCTGAGAATGACCACGATGCCGCGGTGGTTACACAATTCGGCGGCCTGCTGAAAGGCCCGGCCCGAGCTGGCGGTTTGCCGCGGCTTGGTGTTTTCGATCACCGTCAGAATTTCTTGCAATTGGTGCGAGCGGGCCTTGGGCGGTAGATGAGCCACCACTTCGTCGGCCAGCAGGGCCAGCCCAACCGCGTCGTGCTGCTTGATGGCCAGATGTGCCAGGGCGGCGGCCAGCGCGGCGCCGTATTCGAGCTTGCTCACGCCTTTGCTGCGGCAATCCATCGAACCGCTGACATCGAGCAGCAGATAGAGGTTCATGTTCGTCTCAGCATCGAACTGCTTGACGTACAGCCGCCGCTGCCGGGCGAACAGCTTCCAATTGACGTGCCGCAGATCGTCGCCCTGGGTGTATTCGCGGTGCGAGGCGAACTCGACGCTGAAACCCACGAACGGGCTACGGTGCAAACCGTGCATGAAGCCTTCGACGATGCCGTGCGCCCGCAGCTCGAGGTTTTCCAGCCGCGAGAAGAATGCCGGGTCGACGAGTTGTTGAGCGGCAGTGGTCATCACTCCTCCACCGAGACGGCCTTCAACAGCCGCTCGACCAATGCGTCGGCGTCGAGATTGTCGGCCCGCGCGTGAAAATTCAAAACCAACCGATGCCGCAACACCGGGGCGGCCATCGCCTGAATGTCGGCGAAATCGACGTGGTACTTGCCCGAGAGGATCGCCCGGCCCTTGGCGCCCAACACCAGGTATTGCGAGGCCCGCGGGCTGGCGCCGTAGGCTAAATACTTGTGGATTGACTCCAGCGGTCCGCCGCTGGGACGGCCGGGCGCCGGCCGCGTGGCCGCCACCAGACGAGCTGTGTAACGCACCACGCTATCGGCAATCGGCACGCCGCGCACCAACTCTTGCAGCCGCAGCAGTTCTTCAGCGGCCAACACTCGCTCGGCCTGGGCCGAGAGCGTGCTGGTCGTGCCTTGAATGATTCGCACTTCTTCCTCAACCGATGGGTAATTGACTTTGAGGTTGAACATGAAGCGGTCGAGCTGGGCCTCGGGCAAGGGATAGGTGCCTTCCATCTCGATCGGGTTCTGCGTCGCCACCACAAAAAACGGCGGCTTCAATCGGTACGTCTCACGCCCGACAGAGACCTCGCCCTCTTGCATGGCTTGCAACAGGGCCGCCTGCGTCTTGGGCGGAGTGCGGTTGATCTCGTCGGCCAGCAGGAAATTAGTGAACACCGGGCCGGGCACGAACGACACACGGTGCTTGCCCGTGGCTTGGTCTTCTTCCATCACGTCGGTGCCGGTGATGTCGGCGGGCATCAGGTCGGGTGTGAACTGCACGCGGCGAAACTCCATATCGAGCGTCCGCGACAACGTGCGGGCCATCAGTGTCTTGCCCAACCCCGGCACGCCGTGCAGCAGCACATGCCCGCGGCACAACAGGCCGATGAGCAACGAATCGATGATTTCGTGCTGGCCGACGACCACTTTGCCCATTTCTTGCTTTACGCGGTCGCGTGCTTCGCGCAGGCGAGCGATGACGGCGACGTCGTCCCCGTTGGCCTGAGCCGTTGCCGCAGGGCTGTTTAGCTTGCTGACGAGTTGGGACATGTGGGTGGTTGGTGGCTAGTGGATGGTAGTTCGTTCGCTTACGTTCTCCGCGTCTCCCCCTCTCCCCCTCTCCCCCTCTCCGCGTCTCCCCCCTCTCTCCCCTGACCCCCGACCTCTGACCCCCGGCCCCTATTTCGCCTTCGTTGCCTCATTCGGATCGATCAAGCCGTCAATATCTCCGTCTAGCTCGTGAAAGACTTCGCGTGGGCCTAAAAACTCGTTCCATGTTAGATCGCCGTCGTTGTTGCGGTCCATCCGTTGGAACCAAATCGGGCCGGTGGGCCGGCGTTGCTGGAAGGCCGGGGTCTGCGCGACGAGCTGCTCGCTGGGACCAAATAGTTGGTAGCTGCCGCGGACAAACTCAATATGAAAATGCCGGACCGGCTCCTTTTCGCCGATGCCCGGCCTGCCGTCGCGGTCGAGCTCGGCCAGAGCGGCCGAGGCCCTGCGCAGCTCGCGCACCGACACGCGGCCGTCGGCGTTGGCGTCGAGGGCCATGAAGAAGCCATAGCCCGTGTCATATACATTCACACGGCAGGTGGCCGCCGCCGGCTCGCCGCGGGCGCGAATGTATTGCTTCATTTCGTCGGCGAACACTTTGTCGTCGCCGTCGGCGTCCATCAGCTCGAACAAGCCGCGTTCGAAGCGAATTCGCTGGGCGGTCTCATCGCGATCGAGATAGCCGTTGGCGTCGGCGTCGAGCACGTTGAACTGCCGCATCGCCGCGTCGAGGGCCGAAGCGATGGGGTCGAGATTGCGGTGCGAGAAGGTCAACACCGAACCGGCGAACGCCAGCTTCGCGTAATCGGCTCGCTCGGCGTCGTCCAGCCGGCGGCCGCTGGTGCCGCCGACCGCGATGGCGCCGCCCTCGGCTTCGGCCCGCTGCAAATCGACCGAAAGCTCGACGTCGGGCACGGCCTGGCCTAACCGCGCCAATTCTTCGGCGTCGAGCCGCCGGTCGCCGTTGGCATCGAGCGCCGCGATCCGCTCACTGGGCCATTGTAGCTCGGCGGCGTCGAGCTTCAGGTCGCGGTTGCGGTCATATTTGACCAGCAGCCGACGTGCCAGCAGCGGCTCGCCGGCGTCGCGCACGATGTCGGCCACCGTCGCCATCGGCGCGGGCGTGCGCGGCGCCATGCCGACTACCGGCAGCATCGCCTCGGGCGGAGGCGGCGGAAAGAATTCTGAAAAACTGACACACTCGTCGCCGTCTTCGTCTTTGGAGAGAATCAGGTCGCTCGCCGCGTCCAACTCGCCGCGGTCGAGCAGGTGCGAGCCGTCGGTGTCGAGCAATTTGAACACTTCCAGATCGTTCTGCGATGAGCTGAGATCTTGCCGATAAGCCACCGGCTCGCCGCCCAATCGCTCGACGGTGCGAGCCACGTCGCGCGGTGAGACCGCCGCGGGTCCGCCCAATCCCTTGAGGAACTTGGCGGCGCCGGGGCGGCTTTTGGTGCGCAACAGCGGCGATCGCGCGGCTTCATCGCGGGTGAGTTTGCCGTCGTGATCGCTGTCCAGAGCGGTGAGCAGCCGAGAGATATATTGTCGCCGCGCTTCCGCCAGCGAAACGCCGCCCAACGCCAGATTCAGCCGCAGGTGCAGCGGCCCGCCGTCGAGCAGTAGCAGCACGTCGCGCCGGTCGCTCTCGCGCGAGGGCAGCGTCTGCGCTGCCGCTTGCTCGCGCGCGGGCCGCACGCTCGTCGTGGTCGCCGAGCGCGCAGCGCCCTCCGCGGCAAAGGCTGCGGTCAGCAATAGGCAAACGACGTGTGACAAGCGAGTGGTAATTGATTAATGGCTGGGGATTGGCGGTTGGTCAGGGTGCCACGGCATCCGTCGCGGCGCGCGTGGCGCCGAAACATTCACAGGCGCGGCCGCCGCGATGGACGCCGTGGCACCCAATGATTGGCACTCCGATGTTCAAAATCCCGCACGTCATTGTGACGGACTCCTCACCCCATCAGTTCCTTGATCGGTTCGCCACCCCGATCGACCATCGGGATCGGTCGGCCCTCGGGCGAAATGTTTTCTTTGTGGTAGTCGATGCCCAGCGCGGTGCAGATCGTGGCATAGAGATCGGCCACTTGCACGGGCCGGTCGGCGACTTGCATGGCGTCGTCGCTGGTCTTGCCGATTGCCTGCCCGCCCTTGACCTTCGCCCCGCCCAGCACCACGCTCCAGGCCAAAGGAAAATGATCGCGTCCTGCGTTGGGATTGATTTTGGGCGTGCGGCCAAATTCGCCCATCCACACGACCAGCGTCGAATCGAGCAAGCCGCGATTACGAAGATCTTCCATCAAGGTCGACCAGGCGGGGTCGAGCACTTGCGAAAGCGCTTTGACCTGGTCGAAATTGTTGGCGTGCGTATCCCAACCGGCCACATTGCCCGGCGCGCCGGAGAGCGTGACTTCGACGAACGCCACACCCCGCTCGACCAGCCGCCGCGCCAAGAGGCAGCCCTGGCCGAAGCGGTTGCGACCATAGGCATCGCGCAATTCGGGTTTTTCTTCGTTCAGTTCGAAGGCCTTGCGGGCCTGCGTCTCGACCATTCGCATGGCCTTGGCATAGCTGGCGCGGTGAGCCTTGGCGGCCTCGCTGTCGTCGCCGCCCTCGAACTCGCGCGCCATGAAGCGCAAGATGTCGAACTGGTTGCGCTGTGTTTTCTCGCCGCGGTCGCGCGGCGGCGCCAGGTCTTCCAGAGCCAGGTTTGCCCGTGTGTTGGGATCGTCGCTGGCGCCTGAGACGCTCAGCGGCGAATAGTTCGGTCCTAAGAAACCGGCGTCGGCCATGCGGAAGGGCGAGAGGCTGACAAAGTTGGGCAGATCGCTTTCTTCGCTGCCCAGCTCCTTGGAAAGCAGCGAGCCGAGGCAAGGATAGCGCACCGCCGCTTGCTGCGGGGCGTAGCCGGTGAGCATCAGCCGCGTGGCCAAGCCGTGCTCGCCTTCTTTGGTCGAAAGGCTGCGGATGATCGCCAAATCGTTCATCTGCCTGGCCAGGCCCGGCAAGTGCTCGCTGATGCGAACTCCGGGCGCGGCGGTGGCGATCTCTTTGAAGGGGCCGCCATTGGCGTGGCCGGGCTTCAGGTCGAACGTATCGGTCTGGCTGGGGCCGCCGTCCATCCACAGCAAGATGCACGATTTGCCGCGCTTCGCTGCGTCGGCGCCGGCCGCCGCGGCCAGTCGTGGCAGCCACCCGCTGAACGACACGCCCAGCACGCTGGCCAGACTCAGCCCCATCAACTCGCGTCGCGAGAGCGGCGCCGCAAACCTGCCCGGCGCGGCATCGCCGCCAGGGTTGCACACGGGAAACCAGGCTTGAGATCGGGCGGACATGGATAGATCTCCGAAAAGCGTTTCGATATTCGAATCTGGCGATGGCTTCTGATCGGCTTTGACGCAAAACCGGTAGTTCTTGCGTTCGATGTCTGTAGGGAACGGACTCCGTGCCGTTGGCGTGAACTGCCCATCGACATCCCGCCCCTCCGGCACGATCCGTTGAGGCGGCGATCACCTGCTCAATACAAACTCCGGGCTGTTTAACAATCCCCACATGATTTCGGCAAACGCTTGCTGTTCTTGGTCGCCGGCCTGATGCACGTGCTCGAGCAAAAATTCCAGCTCGGCTGGTTTTGGCTTGCGCGTCAGGGCGGCCAGGTATAACGTCTCGATTTTTTCTTGCTGTTTGAGGAACGGGGCTTCCACCACCGCCCGCAACGTGCGGCTGGTGTCCAGGCTGGTGGCGTCGGCCGTCAGTTTGCCGTTCATCAGCATCAGGGCCTGCGGGATGCCGCCTTTATAATCGATGGGCGTTTCCGGCGCGGCTTCGTTCATACGGGCCACAAATTGATCGCGCTCGCCATTGAAACGCGGCCCATTGTCGGCCTTGGCCACCGGCAACCCCAGCGCCTGTTCAAGCGAGTCAAAGACCTGCTCGGGCAGCAGCGTCTTGAGCGGACGATGCGTGAAGCCGGCGTCTTCGCTCGCGGCCCCGGCGGAATACGCTTGCTGATACGTGCGGCTCTTGCAGATGCCGGTCATCAGCCAGCGGACGTCGAATTCCGACTCGATGAACAACCGGGCCAGGTCGTCGAGCATGCGGCGTTCGGCCGGAGAAGTGCGGTCGAGATCGTCGACCGAGCCGGCCAGCCCGCGCCCGCAGAGATATTGCCACATGCGGTTGACCGCCGTGGCGGCGAAATTCGGATTGTCGGGCGAAACCATCCAATCGGCCAGCAGCTCGCGGGACGACTTGCCCGCCGGAATGTTTTCCAGCGGCGCATTGGACCACAGGAGCTTGGCCGGGTAGGAAACGTCTTCGGTGGCGTCGGGCTTGATGCTCGGCGCCGGCTGCGGCTGTTGGGGCTTGGTGCCATCGCCCGAAAGCAAAGCCGCCACGCCCCAAAAGTCGCTTCGCTTCCAATCGGTGAACGGATGATCGTGGCACTGCGCGCAATGGAGCCGCACGCCGAGAAACACGCGCACGTAGGCCGCCGCCAGGTTTTCGGGCATCTGTCCGACGGCCATTTGAAACACCGCTGCCTGCGCATCCGGATCGTCGTTCTGCGGAGTCGTTTGCACGACCTGTTGAACCGGCGGCCGCGGCATGGCAAGCAGCAGCTTTCGCGCGACCAGATTATAGGCCGTGTTGGCGGCGAATTGGCGCGAGAGCCAGGGATCGAGCTGCGCGGCCATGAAGGCGCCCGGCGCGCTGGCCGGCACCATCATTCGCCGCCAGACACGGGCCAGATGGTCGGCCGAACGTTGAGCAAACCGATCGGGCCGGCTGTCGTCGGCCACCAGCCGATCGACATAATTCGGCCGCTTGAGCGAATCCTGGTCGGCCAGGAAATCGCGCACTTGCGCCACCGTCGGAATGCGCCCTTGCAGATCCAGGTAAAGCCGGCGCAGGAACGTGGCGTCGTCGACCGGCACGGCGGGTTCGATGCCAGCGCGACGGTATTCGGCGGCGAAGCGGGCATCGATCCAATCGGCCAACTCCTGCGAACTCATCCGCCGCGGCTGTTCGGCGGCGCCCTCTTGGGCGCAGACGGAAAAACCAGCCGCCGCCACGATGCCCACCGCGTACAGCACAGGGCGTATCATGCATCACCCCGCTTGGAGAATCAGGGATGAAAGCCCACCTCGGTAACCGCCGGCATTGTTCCGGCGTGCTCGCGGCCAGCGCCACGATTAGGGGGAGTCTAAGACAACGTGTCTAGAATGTCAAGTACTCCGTCGTGAAAAAGCATGCCAAGGCCCGCCGCACTGCATCCATGACTTCCTCGTGCGTGCGACCTGACGCCGCTCCCGAGGTCAGTTCAGCATCGCGCCGCAGAGCAGTTTGAATCGTCTCTTTCGGGTCATCCGCGACGTCAGGGGCTAAGCCCTCGTCGATGCTTTGCCACAGTGCCTGGGCGACCGTTACGCGATCGGGCAACGGTAGCGCCATGAGTTGTTGAACCAGATCAGCGGTTTGCATAGTTTCAACCTTAAATCCAACGTGGACTGCGGTCAAGGTAGATCAATCACCGGCTCGTTAAAGCACCGATAGGTGTGGTCGGCATTGTGCGAATAATCATCGCCCGGGCCGCGCACCGACCGCCACACTTCGCGGCCCTGATAGTCGACAAACAGGCCCAGATGCGAGAAACGAGCAAGGCAGTAATGCCAGCGCGGGCCTTCGGCGGTTCGCCGGCTTTCCAGCACCAGAAACGCCTCCGGATCGGTGCCCACGCTGCAGACAAAGGCGAACAACGCGCCGTCAGTCACCGCGGGATCGCTGCTCTGATAGCGGTAGAGTGGGTTCGTCAGTAGCCGCAGTTCCCGCCGCTCGCCGCCGTCAGCCGCGAGGCTGTGCGCCGACAGATCGCCGCCGATTGAGCGCATCTGCGCCAGCCGCCGGGCCGCGCTCTTGGCGGGCACCGGCGCGCCGTCCACCAAGTGCCGCGGCAACGCCGCGGTCGGCGACGCCGGGCTGCAGCACCTGCAAGCGCTGCGCAACCCGCGGGCACTTTACCTGGCCGGAACTCAGGTGACCGATCACGGCCTCATCGAGCTGTCGATCATCCGCAAGCTGGAAATACTCGATCTGGCCAACTTCGATGTTGGCAACTCGGGAGTCTGGCATTTGGGTGCCTGCCGTCAATTGCAATCGCTCTCGCTGGACGGAACGAGCGTCACTGCCGCCGACCTGGTGCATCTGGAGGGCCTCTCGGGGCTGCGCGAGCTACGACTTTTTGGCGGTTAATCAGCTCACGGGCCGCACGCTGGCCACGCCCGCCTTCGCCGGCCGCTCGGTCTTCCTGCGCACTGATACGGCTCTTTATCATCTGCACGAGTCGCCCCAGTCCGCACATTGAGCCGTGTCCCCTCTCGCTCGCGACAAGGAAACGCCACTGTTGCGACGCAAGCGGCCGCGATTTGCGACGGAAAGCCGTCGCGCGACTACTTCCAATCAGAGAGATAGAAAAACCTCCCGAATATATGATCCGTACCCTGCCGCGAAATCGCCGTGCCTCGATTATCAAGATTCTGAAGGCGGCGCAAGCGAGCAAGGTGCTTCAGGCCGGCATTCGTAACCGACGTGTATTGCAAGCCAAGGTCCCGGATCTCTGTCAGCTCAGAGAGAGCCGCAAGTCCGTCGTCCGTAAGCTTGGTCGCGCCAAGGTCGAGCGCGGTAAGCTTTTTGAGGCCCGCAACGCTCGCAATGCCGCAATCCGTAACCGCGCAACCGGCGATGCGGAGTCGCTTCAATTCCGTCAAGCTGGCAACTTTAGGCATTCCCTCGTCCGTTACCTTGGTGGCGGCGATGTCAAGCCAGGTAAGGGAATGGCCCTTCACCACCTGCGCGAGGCCGGCGTCGTCGATTGCCGTTCGGTCGACCACGAGTTCCACAAGGCGAGGGCACTCTGCGAGAAACTGTAGCCCTTCGGCGCTCACATTGGGTGAGCTTGTCTCGAAACGAAACAATTTCGGAAGCCCAGTCAGTTCAGACAGCAACGAGTCGTCGACGCGCGTGTCGTGCAAAAACGTGAGGTTGGCAACTGCATGCGACCCGTTCAAGCCGCGGAGCGTCCCTGGGAGCAACTCGCAGTGCTGGAAAACCAGTTGTGTAGGTTCGCCCGCGCGCGGAAAGGTCTCCAGTGCGCCGGCTTCGAATGCGCAGTCGTGGAAGGCAACCAACCAAAGATTACCGACGTGGCGAAGTGGGTCGAGCACCTCGTCTGAGATGGTCATTCCTGAGAATTTGACCGACCGCGCTCCCGATATGGTTCTCGTCGCTGGGCGATAGCCGATGACAGCGCCGGATTCAACCAATTGTTGCAGCGCGGGGCCGTTGGAGAACACCTGTTCTACTTCAGCGCGCGTGGCGACAGGACGCGGCGGGGGCTTCGTGCCTGCTCGGTTTTTCTGCGCGTCGCATGCCGAACCTCCCATCATCAAGATCACGACCGATGTTAGGCATAATGGGGTCGCGCGCGCATACCTTGCGCGAACCCAAACGCCTAGCAGCAAAACTACGGGCAGGTGGGCGGTACGCCGCATCTCAGCACTCTGTATGGCTGTCAAAGTCGTCCGCGCGAAATCGCGATCAGCGATTTAGGACATTGCCCCAGTAATTGTTCGTATATGGTTCTTGTACTCTCACGCGCCCGCGCAAGGCCGGCCTAACTAGACTTAGCCAGGAAAACAGATTAAGAACTGCTCCCAATCAATGTCCAGCCACGACGGCGGCGGAGGCGGAGGCGGCAGGACATAGACGCAGTACACTGTTGTCTGGAAGATCTTCGGTTGTCCCGTGGCCGGATCGATCGTGCCCGAGTCCGGATAAAGCCCGTAAATGCCGTTGGGATCATTCATATCCAATTCTGACTGTTGGATGTCGCCCCCGCTATTGTTCATCCAAGTCCACAGATAAGAATGGATTGCGGGGCACGGAAGGAGCGTCGAAAAGTTTTTCTCCCCAACTAGTGGCGATACGATCGTCACAGGGTCAATGGCTCCAGACGCAGGCGGCGTCCAACCCGGGGTTGCGGCCGGCGCGCCAGACCCAGGTGTCGGAGTATTCGGTGGAGCTGTGTTTTGGTATGCAAAAAAGGTCACAGGGTGGCCCTGCCGTTGTTGCTGCAAATAGTATTGCCAGGCGGAATTGAAATCCGAAAAGGCAACGACGCCCGGCGCGTTATAGGGCATTGGTCCGGTTGGGATACCCGTTAAGACGCTCGTCAACGCTTGGCAACCACCGGTGTGCACGTCGTTGGTCGTTTCTTCGCTCCAATGCCACTGTTGGGCGAATTCTTCAAACGGTGTTTCTTCGACGTCCGGAGGTGCCGTACTGTCAGCAGCGTCTTCCGCCGCTGCCTCTTCTTCCGCCATCGCCTCCTCCTCTTCGTCGGTTTCGCGCGCGGCACCTTCCTCGACGAGCCCCGTCGGGTCGATTGCGAATGTTGGCGAATTTCCGACATATCGGCTCAGGTTCTTGTCATCTGCGGCAAAACCAAGAGGGCCCGCAGAATGGCGAAAGAGAAGCCGTAAATAATCGGGCTGGGTCCAATCCATTTGACGCGTTGTTGTGGCTGTCATTGAGCGGCTCCCAAAATCGAAAACAGTTCGTCGACCGAATGCTTACGAGGCTCGATTGATTGGCTGGTATCGGACCCGCTATCCGATAGCCGTGACCGGAGCTGCCGAACCTCGCGGAGGCAGCCAGCATATGTGTTTGGGTGTCCCGCCTCGTTGGGATCAAACAGCGCGCCGCCACGCAGGGTCGAGACGACCATTTGGCCCTTGTAAAGAAACCGGCTTGCCGGGTACAGAATGCGCGCCAGAAGCCAGTCAGCCTCGGATTCAAGGATTTCGGCCTCGTTTCCACGGTGCTGCCCGAGGTCCCGAAGGTGCCGAGCGCGCAGGCCGACAAATGAGCCAAGCACCTCGCGCGGGCGAAGCGCACGGAGGTCCGACCCGCACTCGAGGGCGATTGTGGGAAGCCCTCGCTCCCCTACCAGATATGAATCGGGATCCGACTTGAAACCTCCATAACCGGACTGCGTGGCTTCGATGTTGTAGACCGCATTGCCGTCATCAAAGCGCAGCATGAAGTGCGAGTTGACGCAGGCAAGCGATACTGGCCAACCTAGCCGCCAGCCGACCGCCAATTGCAACGCGGCCAAATTGGCGCACGTTCCCTCGCGCGAATCGATGAGGCCATTGAGAAATAAATCTGCCGGGTCGGTGTAAAGAATTGCTTGAACGTCCCGCTGCTCCGGCTTATAACGGATCCCTAACTCGAGCTCGATGTATTGCGAAACCATGCCAAGCCGAAAATATCTGATATCATTCTTCCATTCATGAGGCGTCTGCCGAAAGACAACTTCCCAGTGCGGCAAGCATCGTTGCACAAAGTCGCTCGTCCAGTCATCGACGATCTGTTGGTAGGGCCGTATATCGAGATCGGACAGTGCCGGGAGGCCTCTCGCCACAACGAGATTGATCGCCAGTGGATCAAGTTCGGCGAGTTGTTCGTCGCTGAGCGCCGCTAAATCGAAGGCAGTCGCCGTCGAAAAGTCGCGATCAGCGACGTTCCGCTCCGCGACGATTACCGCTCCCAAAGAACCGCGATCGGGCAACATCTGCGCCCTCCTGCGAACGAAGTGAGAAAGGCACGGTTTGTGACTAAATGTATCGACTTAGGCTCCGCCTTGCAAGCCCCCGCATCGCGTTTGTAGATTCTAATGTCCGCAACGGCCTTATTGGCCAGGACGACTCCGGGCGCGGGAATCCGCGGCGCGCGTGACGCAGGCCCCGGCGACGGCGCAGCCCGTGGTGCAACTGCCACAGCCGCCGCCGGGGGCGTCTTCGGTGCCGCAGCCGGGTCCGCAGCCGTGCGCCAGCGTATCCGCGAAGGAACGAATCTGCGCGTGCGAGTCGTAGATTTCGGCCAGCTCGGCCGTGAGCGCTTCGACCTCGGGTCGTGGCGGCCCCAGGAAGTAAAAAATCAGCGTCCGCCCGTCAAACAAATGCTCGACATCGAGCAGCGCCACGTTGAGCTGCAATTCAGTCAGTCGGCGGCGGCAAGCGTCGTAGGCGGCCTGGCGGTTCTTGTCGAGCCGTGCCGCCAGAAGCTGGTCTTCCACCGTCATGCCGCGGACGATCGAGCCGTCGGGCTCGGCCTGGCTGTCGAACGACGGCGGCGCCACGATCTCGCCGGTTTCCAGGCCCCTGGCGGTGCGCACAATCACCCGCGCCCCCCGCGGAAAGCGAGTGGCGTCGGGCGAGCGGAACCGCCCGATGTGGCCTAAAACGCCGATGCGAACCAAGTGAAATCGTGCCATGCTTGTCTATTGTGCCGCAGCCGCCCAGCCGCGGCAATGCCGCGTTTCGGCTTGTTGAACCATCGCGGTCGGACATACTATAGGGCCGGTGGCATGCGTGAAAGCGGCGCACTGGGGCATCGCTGGCGGACAATGGGTCACCAAATGGTGCGCCGAACGCGGCCTGCTCTGCCCCGGCCACCGATGAACATCAATTGAACCGTAAATAATATGATGATTGAGCTCCCCCAGCCCATTTCAGATTGCACTACCAGCGCGTCTCGGTGGCACGGCCTGGCCGAACACGTGCTGGCCGGCGCTCCGCTGACGCGCGACGAAGCGCTTGCCGTGCTGGCCGCGCCCGACGACGAGCTGCTCGACCTGCTGGCCGCCGCCTATCGCGTGCGGCGGCAGCACTTTGGCAACACGGTGCAGCTCTATTTTTTGATGAACGCCAAGAGCGGCCTTTGCCCGGAAGACTGCGCGTATTGCTCGCAGTCGAAAGTGTCGCAGGCCGAGATTCCGCGCTACAACCTGCTGAACCGTGAAAAACTGCTCGACGGCGCTCGGCTGGCCGCCGAGCGAAATTCGAAAACCTATTGCATTGTTATCTCAGCCCGCGGCCCCAACGAGCGCGAACTGGAAGCCGTCGAGTCGATTGTGCCCGAAATCAAGCGGCGCTACGACCTGCAGATTTGCGCCTGCTTGGGTTTGCTCACGCCCGAGCAGGCCCAGCGGCTGCAAGCCTGCGGCGTCGACAAGGTGAATCACAATCTCAACACCAGCGAGTCGTTTTATGACGACATCTGCTCGACGCACACCTTTCAAGACCGGCTCGACACGTTGCACGCCGTGCGGGCCTCGGGCATGAAGCTTTGTTCGGGCGGCATTTTGGGCATGGGCGAAAGCGACGCCGACGTGGTCGACCTGGCGCTGACGTTGCGCGAGCTGGGCGTCGAGTCGATCCCCGTCAACTTTCTGAATCCCATCGACGGCACTCCGCTGGCCAGCGTGCGACGGCTGAACCCGCGGCAGTGCCTGAAGGCGCTTTGCATGTTTCGCCTGGTCAATCCGAGTAGTGAGATTCGCATTGCCGGTGGGCGCGAGTTGCACCTGGGAGCGCTGCAGCCGCTGGGGCTTTATCCGGCCAATTCGATCTTCGTCGGCGACTATCTCACGACCAAAGGTCAGCCGCCGGAGGAAGACTACCGGATGATCGAGCAGCTTGGCTTTGTCATCACCCGCGGCGAGCCAGGGTAACCGCCGGTAATTGCGCGCCGAGCATGTGGAAGGTCAGAACCGATCAGATGCCGGCGTTCGCGCGGCGGCGGTCCAACCACAGCTTGGCTCGACAGGTCGCGGCATCCGGTCGGGACACGCCACTCGCTCGCGGAGGCGAGGAAACAAGCCGCTCGATTCGCCGATCGGCGGAACCGTGTCTGGTTCGTCCGCCGAGTACACCGGTGGCGAAAAACACTCATCCGCGGCGGCGCCGCGAAGACGGCCAACCGGCGAAACCGCCTTCCGCGCCTTCCGCGGCTTGCGCGGGGGCCGCTGGTCGTCGCTGGCCGGTCTCGCCGGCGAAGCCTCGCCCGCGACGGGCTTGGTGGGCTTGCCGGCGATTTCCGCGCGAACGATCCGCACCTCGTCGGGGGCCTCGATGCCGATCCGCACGCCTTGCCCCTTGACCTGGACAATGGTCACCACGATGTTCTCGCCGATCTGAATCTGCTGCGTCGCTTTCCGTGACAGCACTAGCATGACGTTACACTCCTTTGTCGTTGGTTAGAGCGGCCTCGTTCTCTGCCGGGCCATGTTAAGCACTTGCGATGCCACGCCGGTGGAAATCGCGGTGAAACGGGCCAAACCTAAGCAATGATATTGACTTACGGCTTATAGCACGAACCGGCCAGCTAAGCACAATGTTACAAAGGGCGTTGTAAAACCGCAGCTCGCTACATTCGCTCGTGCCGCGACAACTCTCGCGGCCGTTCCCTAAACACTGCGGAGACGCCACCGCGGCATCGGGCCGGGCGGCACATGGCTTACATCTTGCCGGCCGAGCGGCGGGCGATCTCGTCGCGCAGCTTGGCGGCCAGCTCATATTGTTCCGCCGCCACCGCCTCGTCGAGCCGCTCTTGCAGCGTGCGACCGATGTGATAGTGGTCGCGCAGCGATTGCCGCAACTGGCCGAGCCGCTCGACCAGCTCATCGTCTTCGTAACGATCTTCGGCCTCGACTTCGACGTAGAACTCTTGAATGCGGTTCAACCCCTGATTGATCTGCTCGATGGCCGCCTCGGGACCGTTGTCTTCCAGGTCGGCCAAGGCGGCGGCCTGCGTGCGATGGAACAGAATGAACGGACGATATTGCTCGTGCGACATCGTCCATTCTTCATTCGGCGAATGCTGGCGGACGAAATCCATGAAGGCCAGGCTGTGATCGGCGTCGCGCACCGCCCGGCGGAACTCGCGCAGCGCCAGCCAGCAAATGCGCCGCTGATAGAACTGCACAAACTCGCGGTCGCACTCGGCGCATTGGTCTTCGCTGAGCACAAAGTCTTTGCCGTCGTGAACGACCAGTGCCAGCAGATAATCGAAATAAGTCTCGGCGCCGCCCGGCTTGGCGCCGTCGGGCCGGCCGGCCACCTCAAGTTGCAAAATGCCCATGTCGATGCGCATTTGCAACACTTCGCGGCCGTCGCCCCCGCGAATCAGGCGCGCAGCGACCTCTCCGGGTTCGTATTCCCAGTCGCGCAGAATGGTGTCGATATGCCGGCGTTTCGCCATCGAATTCGTCTGTCCGGTGCGGTACTAGTTTATTATACCATCCGGTCTAGCCAAGGGGCCTGGGCGCGGACAGCGAATCGCGTGCCGCCAGCACTTGACGCAGCGCCGCATCGGCGTCTTCAGCCAAGGCCGTGAGATGTCCCATCTTTCGCCCCGGCCGCGGTTGGGCTTTGCCATATAAATGCAGCTTGATGTTTGGTCGGGCGCATAGGCCCGCCCAATTCGGCTCTTGCTGCTGCCAAACGTCGCCCAACAAATTGGCCATGGCCGCGGGCCGCAGCAACTCGGTCGAGCCGAGCGGCAAGCCGCAGATCGCCCGCAACTGTTGCTCGAACTGGCTGGTCAGCGAGGCGTCGAACGTCAGATGGCCCGAGTTATGGGGCCGCGGCGCCAGCTCGTTGATCAGCAACTTGCCGGAGCGCGTGACAAAAAACTCGACGCACAACACACCCACCACGTTCAGCGCTTCGAGCACGGCATGGGCGATAGCCACCGCTTCGCGCGTGACGGCGGGACCCAGCGGCGCCGGCGCGACCGACACGTCGAGAATATGGTGCCGGTGTACATTGGCGATGGCCCCATAGTCGGCCAGCGAGCCATCGAGCCCGCGGGCGGCAACCACCGAAGCCTCGCCCAGGAAATCGACCCAGGCCTCGAGCACGGCTTCGTCGGTGTTCAGCGCCTGCCAGGCCGATTCAATCTGCTCGACTTGCTCCAGCTTGATCTGTCCTTTGCCGTCGTAGCCCCAGCCGGCCGTCTTCAACACGGCGGGCAGCCCGAGCCGCGCGGCCGCCTGGCGCAGCTCATCGAGCGAGCGCACGGCGGCAAACGGCGTCAGCGGAAAGCCCGCCGATTTGAGAAATGTCTTTTCGCGCAAGCGATGCTGGGTGATGTGCAGCACGGCGCCGTCGGGCCGCACCGGCGCGCCGTCGGCCGCGGCCGCCGCGGTGGCCGCCGGCACGTTTTCAAACTCAAACGTAACCACGTCGACGCGGCGCGCAAAATCGCGCACCGCGTCCAGATCGTCATACGACGCGTTGATTTCGACGTCGGCCACTTGCCCGGTGGGGGTGTCGTCTTCGGGCGAGAGCGTATGCACGCGATAGCCCATGCGTCGAGCGGCGATGGCAAACATCCGCCCCAGTTGCCCGCTGCCCAACACGCCGACCGTGGCTCCCGGCAGAATGATCTGACTCAAGGCAGGCTGTCTCCCCGCACCGCCGCGGTTTGCTCTTCGCGGAAAGTTCGCAACCGCTCGCGCAGCTCGGGGCGGCGGTTGGCCAAGATGGCAACGGCCAGCAAGGCGGCGTTGGTGGCGCCCGCCTTGCCGATGGCCAACGTGCCGACCGGCACGCCGCCGGGCATCTGAGCGATGCTCAACAGCGAATCGAGTCCGTGAAGGGCCGGGCTTTGCACTGGCACGCCGAGCACGGGCAGCAGCGTCTGGGCGGCAACCATGCCCGGCAGATGAGCCGCCCCGCCCGCCCCCGCGATAATCACCTCCAGGCCGCGCCCTTCGGCGGTTTGCGCATATTCGGCCAGCCAATCGGGCGTGCGATGGGCCGAGACGATTTGGCATTCATGCGGCACGTCGAACCGCGTGAGCATTTCGTCGGCATGGCGCAGCGTGTCCCAGTCGGATTTGCTGCCCATGATGACGCCGACCAGCGGCTGGGAATTCGGCGACATGCGCGCGGCGATAGCTTAAAATCAATAGGAACGGAATTATTCTGCGATCTTACAATCACCCGGCGGGGAAGTCGAGCAGGCGCCGCAATCATGCAGAATCTGGATAAACCCCTTCGAGCATCAAGGCAGCGCGCTGGGCGATGCGGTGCGTTGCATTCATTTTGAGCGTAAAAACCGTGGCTCGACCGACAGGCGTTCGGCCGACGAGGATCGGTCCCGCCCAACGGAAGTGCCGCTCCCATTTCTGGCGCCGTGGATGGAAGAGCCATGTGCGCCGGCCTGTTTTCGGATCGATACCCGCAAGATTGGGGCCCTTCTGACGGTTGTCGGCGAAACACGCCAGCGCCAAGTTGCTTGACACCGTAAGTCCGCCGTGCTGCTCTGCGACAACATGATCGATCTCGAAACGAACGGATGAAAACCGTTCAGGAAGGCCGCAATATTCGCAACAATGATTGGCGCGCTGTCGAACGAGGCGCGCAAGCTCATCATCGGCCGCCATTCTTACCAATTCGCCGATCTAAAACACGCCGCGCCCGCGAATGCAGAATATCCAGCAGACAGCCCAATCGTTCATACGCGTCCGCCTCGCGTTGCTCATCGGCGGATAGCATCCCTCGACGAGCTTTCGCCGATAGTTCGCTCATCCGTGCGTGATCGCTTTCCGGGAATTCCAACTTCAAAAGCGCGCGTGCCGCGGTCGGAGATGGAGCGTCTTCGAATCGAATCACTCGCTCCCAGATGGCAGCGGCGACGTCTGCGGTTTCCAGTTCCGTTGCCATAAGCGATCGATTCATGGGTTGTTGAACGGGCTCCTGTCGGAGTTACCCTCCACTTACTGTAAGTTCAAGTTTCGCAGTTTTTGCTAGCAGATGAACGACGCCGTAGCGTCATTATGCCGCAAGTTGGAGTACTTGGTCGAGAATCTGCTTGATTTTTTTGCTTCCCTGTCCTGACAGGCCCAGCGGAATAATCTGTTCG
>JAICLL010000287.1 GCA_025927475.1 Pirellulales bacterium | reverse complement strand
GAAGCGCTTCCGGCGTATGAACTGCATCCGCAGGGCGACGATCGCGTTCGCTCTCAGGTTTGGAAGGTGCTGGGCGCGGTCTATCCGACCGGCCACGTTGTCGAGCGCCGCCAGGAACAGCGATATCCCTATCCGCGGCTGATTACGCTCTGGCCGATGGAATCCGACGGCGAAACGGCCTCTGGTCCGCCGGTAACGGTCGTGGGCAAGCACCTTTCAGAGCGCGGTCTCGGTTTCTTCCATCCGCAGCCGCTGACGAACCGCCTGGTGGTGGTTTCGCTGGAAAAGGGCGACAGCCGCTGGCTCAGCTTTCTGCTCGACCTGCACCGCTGCCGCTTCACGCGGCAAGGCTGGTACGAAAGCGGCGGGCGATTTCTGGCCGCCGTCAACTCTCCGCCCGGCGGCGGCGTTAATTCGCCGCGAAGGCCAGCCAATAGAACAACCATCCGCTGATCGCGGTGCACACCATATCGATCGCCGCGACTCTGCCCCAGAAGCGATGGCTGCGGCTGTGTCGTCCGGGCCGCGGCGGCCGATCGAACCGCCGCAACGCCGCCGCGGTCACCCAAATCCACAGCACCGTGGTGCTGATGGAAAAGACGAGATGCACCGCCAGAACGGGCATAACCCACGTCGGATAATAGGGCGACGCTTCGGCCCGCGCTCGCCAGCCATTGATTCGCATATCGGTCTCGAAGAGCACGATCAGGGCCGCCAGCGCGGCGACCAGCGAGAGTTGCACGCGTTGATGCAGCGCATATCGCTGGCGAAATCGAACCACATAGACGCTGAGGCCGAGCACCGCCAGCACGCCCAGCATGGCGATCGCCACGAGGTCGAGCGTCAGCGAGGCCCGCGTGCCGAGAAAGCCATCGATGTTCGGGAAGCCCTTCATGATGCGTCGCGGCGTCTTGGCTTGAATAGGGCGAGGCGTTAGGCTGGTGGTTTGCGCGGCGAGCGCGAGGGCGGCGTAAGCCAGATTGTCGCAAGCGGACGAAGTTGTAAAGGCCGAATGGCGGAACTGGCAGACGCACAGGACTTAAAATCCTGTGGTGGGCAACCACCGTGCGGGTTCGATCCCCGCTTCGGCAAATGAGTTAAGGCGATACATGCCTTTGCCGAGCAATACGCCGGCGGCGCGAAGCCGCCGGCGCCCAACGACGGTACGGCGCACGAAGTCAAGGCGCCCGACGTCAAGGTGATTGCGGCCAGAGCGAATTGATCGCGGCGATCGTCCGCTCGACGAGCAGCCGGCCGCCGGCCGGCCCCACTGCGTTGCTCTGCACGATCGACCCGTAAGCCCCACCGGCCAGCGACCGCTCCGCCGGAAGGTATGTGCCCGGGCCGGCCAATTGGATCACGAACGTCTGCAAGGCCCGGCTGCCAGCCTTGATCTGCATGCCGTAGTCGGTGTAAAGCTCAAAGGGGTTCGTGGCAATCGCTACGTCGCCTAAGCGGATGACGTGCAGCTCTACTGTGTAGACGTCGTCGGGCTTCTGGCGATCAAACCGGGCCGCGACCTCCTGGTGCCAGAGCATCATTCGCCGCGCGTTGGCGTCGCCGGCCAGGTCCGCCGCCTTCTGCCGCGCGGCCAGGGCTTCTTCTTGCGTAACCAGCCGCACCGGCAAATCGACCGTTTCGACTTGATGCCGTAAGAGGGCGTCGGTGTGCTTTTCCTGCCGAGCGCCTTCGTGCGCCTCATTCCAGGCCGCAACCACGCGTTGGGCGATCTCCTGCAGCCGGTCTAGCTTGCGCAAGCGACGCATGCGCTCTTCGGCCTGCTTGCGAATCATCAGGTGAGGCGATTGGTCCCCCGCAGCGCCGGTCCAGGCCAGCACGGCAAGATCCTGACCGTGACGCTCGCGCAGCGTCTCGCGCACCACGTGCCAAAAGTCAGCGTTGATCGCGCTGCGGCCTTCCACCTCTTGCGCGGGGCAAGCCAGATTGATGGCCGTGGCGATCAGGTTGTCGTCGCCGTCCCAAAAGCAGAGCACCTCGACGCCGTGGTCTTCATAGCCTTCAAAACGCGCGAAATTGGGCCGGTCGGTCGGGCCATACATCTGCGCGTGGCCGTCGGAATAGACGGCCAGTCGGTTCTGGGCTACGACGGCATGGCCCAGCCCCCAGCCGGCCTTCCCGGGCGCCCGAGATTTCCAGGCCCGTTCCGCCGCGTCGGCCAACTGCTCGACCAAGAACTTCCGGTATTCGGCCGGCCGCATCACGCCTTCGTCGGGAATTTCGTAGCGTCCCTCCACTACCTCCGGCGCCGTGTGCGTATGCGTGGCGTTTAGCACAAGTTTGGCGGGATCGAAGTCGGGCAGGCGGTCCTTGAGCCGCTCGCGCACCTCCTCGATCACGCCCTTGCGAATCGCCACCAGATCGCACGAGGCCAGGATCGCCTGCTCGGCGACGCCGTCGGCGCCGCGCGATTCGAGGGCCAAAGCCGTCGCCATCACGGGGGTCTCCACCGCCTGCGAGATGCGCGTCCGCATCTGGCCCGACAGCGGCACGGGCTGCTCCGGCGTGATGCTCGTCGTCGCCCGGCCGACGAACAATTCGGCGGCGCCGAGCGTCTCGACCGTCAGCCAAGCCGCCACCGCGGCGATAACCGACAGGTTCTTTGTAAACCGCATCGGGGGCATATACGTTCGTCCTTCTGGCCAGCGTCCGCCGCTCGCCGATGATTTTAAAGTGATTTTAAAGGGGTCGGGAGTCATTGTTCGGTTGCACCTCGGGCCGAACTCGCGGACGCCCACGCGGTCTCAATGTCGATTGAAGGCCAAGTTGCTCTGACGTGCGCCGCTGCCATTCGACATCGCCAAACGGCGCGCCCCGGACCACCGAACACCTCAGCCGCTGAAGCTCGGCCTCCGTCTCAGGCCGGTTTACCAACGATGCCCAGTTGTGGGGCAAGGCAACGGGCCCCGCATCGGGACTCTCGCCAAGTTCGCCATGCAATCGCCTCGGCAAGCTCGACCAACGCCAAGCCTCGGCGCGTAAAACGAAATTCGCGAGCAAGGCGTTGCGTTCGACATACCGCAACACCGTCAACAAATGGTCGTCCTCCTCGGATCGGGAACGATTTAAAGCGACCTTGATAGAGCGGCCCAGTGCCTGAGGTCCGATGCGCGGCGTGCCAGCGCTGCGTATGCGTGGCCGTCAACCATCGCATAAACTCCGATAACTCTCCGGCTTTACGCGGCCCAAGCACAAGGCGCCAAGGGTTCGGCAGCACGCACCAAGCAAGAAGCGGCGTTCCCAGATGCCGTCGGGCCTCGAACAAAACGCGCTCGAACGCGGCGTAACTCCTTCTGCGAACGGAACAACCGGGCGCGGCCGAGGGCGTGATTCAGCACATGGTAGGCGACGCCCGGCTGGGCGACTCGTGGATGTCGTGGCATGACAAGGGATCATATTCAAAATGGCATTCATGTCAACAACGACTCCCGACCCCTTTACTCCCCCCGGGGCTGCCCCCTGGCGAGGTGTGGGGGTGGCGACAGCGGGGTCAGCTAGCGGGAGGTGCCGCGGGCGCTCGAAGAGATGCTTGGATTTTCGTTCGTTCCCGCATCCTTGATCGCCTTTGAAAAGGTGCTGGCCGAATTAGCCGAGCCTCAGGTCGACGACATCGCCAAAAAGATCGGCAGCAGCGACGGGGCCGTGCATGCCGACGAAACCTATTGGACGGTCAACGGCGAACGCACCTATTATTGGCTGCACCCGACGACGCATTACATTCACTTTCAATTCGATCCTTCTCGCAAAGGCGAGGTTTCGCGAAACGTGTTGGGTCCGGATTTCACGGGCACGCTGGTCACCGATTGCTATTCGGGCTACCATGCGCATCATGCGGGGGCGAAACAAAAATGCCTCGCGCACGTGGTCCGCCGGGCCCACGAGTGGCAGCGCTTGACGAAGGAAGGATCGGCGGACCATGCCTTCCTTGAGGATGTCAAGCAGTGGGTGAAGCGCAGTTGCGAGTTTCATCGGCGGCGCGGGCTGAAGGAGCTTCCGCCGGAAGCCCTGGCCGCCGACGATGCCTGGCTGCGGGCAGAGCTATTGCGCTTGGAAGCCTGTCCGCTGGAGCACGAAAAGGCGCTCACGTTGCAAGCCCGGATTCAAAGGCATCATGACGAATGGCTGGTGTTCGTGGACGACCCGCGCGTTCCGCCGACGAACAATCTTGCCGAGCGCAAGTTGCGGCCGTTGGTCGTGCTGCGGAAGATCACATTCGGTCATCGCACCGACGCCGGGGCGCGACGGATGGCGAACATCATGACGGTCCAAGAGACAGCAAAGGCACACGGCCACAAGG
>JAICLL010000235.1 GCA_025927475.1 Pirellulales bacterium | reverse complement strand
GCCGGAGGCGGGCAAGCGGCGGAAAAAACGCGCGGGGCCCTACGCGACGTCGCTGTCTAGACTGCAAGCGTGAGACTCCCGCGGGCAAGCCGCGGGCATCTTCGGACGCGTCGATTACGAAGTGGTTTCGCTTAGAGCGCCTAACAAAACGATCGCGTTCCTGGAGGATGGGCTTCCTAGCCCGTCACCAATCACGGTGACGGCCTGGGAAGGCCATCCTCCCGTGACGGCGGCAGTCCGTTTTGTTAGGCGCTCTTAATCTCGCGGCATTAGTCTTAACAGTTCTGGAGTCGGCATTGCGCGGTACGATGCCGAACCGCACGGAAGGGCCGCTCGCGCAGGAGCCGTTCTTGACCGAGGAGATTTGCGCGCCGTTCACTCTGCCACGGCCGAAATGCGAGCGAATCACTCCGATCGAGGTCGCCGAGCGTATCCCGTCTCCGCACGACTTGCCTGAGCTGGAATAAGTTGAAGTAAGTGATGTTCACCGTTCCTGCTCGAAACGACGTCTTGACGCAAGGCGACCTGTTGAATGACTGCCCGCTTGTCAGTTTAAGTCCCGAGCGAATACCAGCCGACCCGCGTATGATGTCGGTTGAACGATGGCTTGCGCGAGTCATTGTCTTGACCCAGACATGCGATCTGGCACAACCGAAAACGAACTTGGCTCTGGTGGAGCTTCCGTGCCCCGACCGCCGTATCCAAGAGCTTCGTAAAAAGCGTTGGCGTCCGCCCACTTGGCGTGGGTTTCCAAGCCAATCTGGCGATAGCCCGCCTGCCAACAAGCGGCTTCGAGCGTATGGATCATGAGCCGGCCGACGCCGCGCCGACGCCATTCGGGCTCAACCATCAGCCAGTGAATTACCGGCGAATCGTAAACCTGACGGCCGCGCATGGCCCAAGTCACCGAGCCAATCGTGCCGTCCGCCTCGGCAAACCACATTCGCTCGGGCGACCACCACGGTTTTACCAGAAACTCGGCTGCGAAGTCGGCCTGCGTCCAAAGACGGACAGCAGGCGTCTGGTCGGCGAAGGCCTTGGCACGCAGAGCCAACCAGCGGCCGATGTCCGATTCGCCCGAAAAAGTGCGCAACGTAACGCCCGGCACGTTAATAGGCAAAGGTGGCTCGGTCAGCGATCTTGAAAGATGAACAATCATGGCGTTGCAAATCCTACCAGATTCTGGCGTTTTATTGCTTCTCAAACCGGCGGCAACCGCCTATGGTAATGGTTGCCGCCGAGCTGTTGCCGGCGTGTGCGCGAACGCACTTGAAAACTGGAGGCGGAGGCGTGGCAACTCGCGTAACTTGTCCGGCGTGTCAGACAACATTGGCGGTCAGCGCCGACTGTGGCGAAGGAGCGGTGCTGCGATGCCCCAAATGCCGACACGAGTTCGGCATTCGCCGCCGTTCACCGGCCGCTCCACCGCCCGCGGCTTCATGGCCCGCGCATGATCCTTTGTCGGCGCCGTTACCATCGCGACCGCCGCTACCACTCAGAGCGCGGCAACAGGGCCTGGCCCCAGCGCGGCACGTAGGGCAGGCAAAAACATCGTCAAGCGGCGGCGGAGGTTCGATGCTGTGGATCGGCATCGGTGTCGGCGCGGCGCTTTCGGTGGCGCTCGTGGTGCTATTGCTGATCGTCTCGCAACTGTCGCCTAAAGCGGACCATGCCGAAATCGCCGTCGCGAATTCAGGCGCTACTTCCGCGGCAGCCAGCGCGCCGCCGCCACAAGCATCGGACTCGGTGGCGCCTTTCTCCTCGGGCACGGTTGGCGGACCAACTCCAGTCAGCGGAACGTCCGTTCCCGCCGCTGCGCTGAGCACCAGCGGCGGCTCAGTTCCACCTGCCAATGCGGCAACGCAAACGCCGCCTGCCGCGGCTCAGCCCGTCTCGTCGGTTGCGCCGGGTACGGTTTCGCCGCCCAATGCTGCCAGTAGCCCCACGCCACCGCCCGTCGCCGCCCCGAGCAACCCGGCGCAGAGTTATACGGTGCCAAGCACGCCCGCGCCGAGTAGCCCCGCGCCGAGTAGTCCGCTGCCAAGCACCCCGGTACCGAGTGATCCGGCATTGGTTTACCGCTTCAATAGCGGTGAAGAATATGCCTACGCGTTTTCGGTCACGGCCAACGCTGCCGGCTCGTCGGAACAGGTGAGCGGCATGTGTTCACTGACGCTCAGCCGCGAGGCCGCGCCGGCGGAGTTTGCCTCGCATGCCAAGACCGGTCAAGGCAGTGGCAGCGGCTTTCTGGTCACCAGCGACGGCTACCTGGTCACGTGCGCACACGTGGTCGAGGGAACAACCAAAATTGACGTTGTTGTGAACGGTGGTCAGAGCTATCCCGGCCAGGTCGTGGCTTTCGATAAGGCCCACGATCTGGCCGTCGTGCGCATCATCGGCAGCAACCTACCCACCGTGCCGCTAGGCAACTCCGATGTGGTCGAGCTGGCTCAGGAAGTGCGCGCCGTGGGTTATCCGCTTTCGACCGTCCTGGGCGAGAGTGTCAAAATCACGCGCGGCACCGTGGCCGGCGTCGTGAATACCGAAGGACGCAAGCTGTTTCAGGTCGATGCCAGCATCAACCCCGGCAACAGTGGCGGGCCGCTGGTAAACGAAATGGGCCACGTCGTCGGGGTCGCCAGTGCGAAGCTGGCCGGTGAAGACATCGACGGCGTCGGCTTTGCCGTGCCCACCAACGAAGTGCTCAACCTGTTGCGAACCAAAGGCATCGCGCCCGCGGTCGCCACGGGCGGCGAACGTCTCGACGGTCCTAGTCTGGCCCGCCGCGTGACTCCCGCCGTGGTCATGCTCAAGGTTACCATCGGACCCGGCGGCTACGGCCTGGCTAACCGCGTTCTGGTCGATTTCTCGGCCAATGTTACCAGCAACCAAACTCGCGTCGTCGGCAATCGGCGCCTCAGCACACCACGCATCGAGAGCGAACGCGGTAAACTGCTGATGAGCGAGCGCGGCGAGCTGATCGACGCCACCGGTAGCGTACAGGTGCCGTTTATGTTTGGCCCGGTTGGCATGCTCGTCGTTGAGCCGCTCGCTGCGGCCGACGAGCGAACGTGGCAAACGCAACGGGCCACCGCCCTGACACAAATCATCGGCGAGCAGTCGAGCAATTCCCTGTCGATGCGCTCGCGACGCCGCCGCAGCCCTTTCGCAAGTCAGACGAAGGTGCTCATCACGCCGGCCATCGAGACGGCGAACTACGAGGTGGCGAGCACCAACGGCGACCTGGTGTCGATCCGCAAGCGCTACGTCTTTCAAACGTTGCAACCGCAAGGCACGCCGCCGATTGCACAGATGACGGGCGACGGCACAATTACCTTCAATCGCGCCAAGGGGTTTGCTGAGAAGATGGAGTTTAAAGCCACGCTGGTGCGCAGCGTCAACAGCCTGAGCGTGACGGTACCGCTGTCGCTTGAGTGGCATCGGCTCGACCAGGCGACACTGGAGAAGACCCGCGCGCAGGCCCAAGCCAATCTCGAATCTGCCAAGCAGGCCGCCGCCGAGCGGGCCGCGCGCGACGCCGCTCCGCCCACACCAAAACGCGTCGACGACGTGCTCAAGGAACTCCGCACCGCCAAAGATTGGCCACAGAGAATGGGGCCGCTGACCGCGCTGGAAAAAATGCAGCCGATTAACGAGCGCCGCGCGCAGGTGACCAAAGCGGTCGAGCCGCTCATGCGCGACGGGAACGCCGCGGTGCGCGACCGGGCCATTCACATCATGGGCCGGTGGGGAACGAAAGAGACGGTGGCCATCTTGGTGAAGATGCTCGAACAGCTCGATTCCGGCATCCGCCGCGCCACCATCGAGGCCCTGGGCCAAATTGCCGACGCCAGCGCCGCCAGGCAGCTTGCCGATTTGATGTCCGAACAGTCCGATCGAAACGCCGCCGCGAACGCCTTGAAAAAAATGGGGCCAATCGCCGAGCCGATGGTCATCGGTCTGCTCAAGAACAAAGACAAGCTCGTGCGGCATGAAGCCTGCCAGATTCTCAGCGCAATGGGCGGTCCCAAATCGGTCGCGGCGCTCAAACGGGTGCTGCAAAGCGAGCAAGACAACCTGGTGCGCGCCGCCGCGCGCAGCGCCCTCACTCGCCTGGAAAAATAACGCTCGATTTAGCTCGTACCTTATCCGCCGCGCTCTCTTCGTGCGAGGGTGGTGGCTGGGCAACGCACTACGGATCGTCGCGTGCCTGTTTGCCCGGAATGATTTCGTATGCGTCGCCCCGCTGGCGAAACGTGAGGCCGGCGGGCTTGAGCGCCGCGGTGAGCAATTCTTCGAGCGTGGCACGCTCCACGCTGAACGATATGCGACGATCGATGCTCAATCCGGCCTTCTGCAAAGCGGGCTTGTCCACGGCGATTTTGATCGACGAGGCGCGCAAGGTATCGAGCACAGCGGCTAACGGTTGATCGGAGACGGTGAGCGTGTAAGCCTTCGTGCCTGGCCTGGCGGCAGGCTGCGCCGGCTTGGGCGCTTTGAGCCGTTCGTGATCTTCCAGCCGGCCGCGGACAACGATCTTGCCGCGCACCAGCTCGATTGCGGCGTCGGGGGCCAACTCTTTCCAACGCGCGGCCAGCTCCTTGCCCTGTTTGGCAATCGGGTAACTGCGCTCGATCAACACCGGCTCGGCAATCGGCGCGAGACTTACGTTGGCGGCATCGACAATCTCATAGGTCAGGTCAAACTCGTTGGCAAACAGCGTCAGTCGATCGATCCAGCTTAGGGGAGGCAAACTTGCGGCCGGCCAGAGGTCATGCGGCAGCAAATCGCGGCGCCGCAGTTCGACGTGGGCCTCGGCCGCCAATTGGGCCAGCAACTCGCGCGATTCTGCCAGATCGTCCCAGTGCCAAGCTTTGTCTCTCAAGAAGGCGGCGCGTGCTTCGTCGGGCAAAGCGCGGAGGTCGGCGGCGCGCAACGCGGCGAGCGTTCGCAGGCGCGACGCCGCTGGTCGCGGCCCGACATAGGCCACCGGCCCCAGCCAGCTCACCGCGCCGTCGATCTTTTCGGCAATCCGTTCCAGTAGTTCATCGAGGCTCACCTGCTGAACGGCCAGTTCGACGATCCGCTCCGGATCGATGCGGCGATCGAGTAAGACCGCGATTTGCTGCAAGCGCCCAAGTTCCCAGAGCCCTTGCCGAATTGGGACGCCGCTCCAATTCAACGACACCGGTTGCTGCCGCTGGCGCTCAAGTGCCGCGCCGGTGAGCCAGCGCGTCTGTTTGTCGGCCGAAAGCGATGTATTAACCAGAACGCAGAGTACGATCGAAAACCAATGCGGTGCGGCGTGCCGGAGCTTTGAACCCGGCCGCCGAGAACGATCAAGCCAATGCACGTCCATCTTGCCATCATAGCAAACGTAAGGGCCAATCGCCGACGGCCTGCTACTGCGCCGCTGGCTTGGCCATTGGTTTGTGTGCGCTTGAACGAAGGTCGAAATGCCCCGCAACCTTGCCGCACAAGCAGGCACGCGACCTGCGCGTCTGCACAGCGATTAAGCACGATCGGCCGCCTTCGCCGCGGGATCGGCTCAGCGATCAAAAAACCCCGAGCGCCGCCGGCTGCTGCAAATTTGCAGCAGCCGTGCGCGTTTGGCAGGCATCATCGCAGCGCTGCTCAGCAATTAGGCAGCAGCCGGACGCCATGCGCCGGCACAACGCCGCGGTGGGGCGCGGGCGCTGGTGGACGGATGCCCGCGGCTTGCCCGCGGGAGTCTCACGCTTGCAGTCTAGAAAGCATGTGCCCGCCGAAGGCGGGCAAGCGGTGGGGGGAACTGGGCGGTAGTGCGGCGGCCTTTTTAGCTACAACGTGGACACTCCTTCCGGCAGAGATCGTCCGGCTTTTTTTGCGCGGCTTTTGCCGCGTTTTTCGACCCCGAAGGGGTCAAATTCCACAGCCCAGGGTGCAGCCCTGGGTATAGGAGCCGACCCCCGTCATTAGCCCTGAAAGGGCGTTACTCCGGTGGTGCCTTCAGACCGGTGTATCCCACCGGAATGACTCCCTTTCAGGGCTATTCTGGCTACGTTATCACATACCCAGGGCTGCGCCCTGGGCTGTGGACTCACGCCCCTTCGGGGCTATGGCGGCCTTCGGCCTTATCCATCTTTCCAGGAAGCTGGACGATCTCTCTCCCAGAGGGAGAGGGGAAAAATGCGCCTTCATCCTCGCTCTCTGCGAAGGGGGAGAGGGAATGAATCAGGCCAACAGGTCGTGAATGGGTGAGCCGGGACAGATGACCAAGGGGCGGCCCTGTTGGTCTGCGAGCGCGAGGTCGGGCGAAACGCCGAGACAATGATAAACCGTCGCAATCAGGTCGACCGGAGCGATGGCGTTTGATGCCGGGTACGCGGCGTGGCGGTCCGAAGAACCATAAACTTGCCCGCCGCCAATGCCACCGCCCGCCAGCACCGCGCTGAAGCAGCCGGGCCAGTGGTCGCGGCCGTCAGCGCCAGCGCCGGCATCGCTGTTACGCTGGCCGACGCGCGGCGTGCGGCCAAACTCGCCCGTCCAAACCACAAGCGTCTCATCAAGCAACCCTCGCTCGGCCAGGTCGTCGAGCAGTGCCGAAAAAGCCTGGTCGGCCGGCGGCATCAGACGCTCCTTTAGGTCGATGAAGTTGCGGCTGTGCGTGTCCCAATAAACGCTGACGTTCTTGATTCCCTCGCTGGGCCAATAGACGGTGACCAATGGCACGCCCGCCTCAATCAACCGCCGCGCTTGCAGCACGCTTTGACCATGCGGATGGCGGCCATAGCGATCGCGAACAGCCGGCGGCTCCGCATCGAGATCGAACGCGCGGCCGGCGCCCGAGGAGCTCAACAACTCGAAGGCCCGGCCATAAAAACCGTCCATCGCCGGTGCTCGCCGCTCGATGCGCCGCAACTGCTCGTTGACGTTTTGCAACAGCTCACGGCGGCTTTCCAAGCGGGCCAGCGAGATTTCGGCCGGCAATGCGAAGTCGCCGACGTGATAATCGGCGAAGTTGGGATCAGCGTCGATGGTGAGTGGATTGTAGGCTTGCCCGAGCCAACCGGCGAATTGCCCGTGACTTTGCTCGACAAACCGCGGCACGTCGTTCTCCATGTGCGGCTTGGGTCGCATCGAGACGAAGGGGGGCAGGGGCCCGCGACCGCGGCCGAGCCGGGCCAGCACCGACCCGACATGCGGCCAGTCTTTGGTCAGGTCGTCGCCGCGGGGCGGCGGCTGGCCGGTCAACAGATAGTGCGTCGCGGTCAGATGGTCGACGTTGGAATGCGTCAGCGAGCGGACAAGGGCAAGCTTGTCGGCCCGCTCGGCCAGGAGCGGCAAGTGCTCGCAGATTTGGATGCCCGGTACGCGCGTGGCGATGGGCTTAAATTCGCCGCGAATTTCGGCCGGCGCGTCGGGTTTTAAATCCCAGGTATCTTGATGGGCCGGGCCGCCCCACATAAACAGCAGGATGCACGATTTAGCGCGGCCGAAGGTCGGGCCGGCGACGGCACTGGCAGCGCGGGCTGTCAACAAGTCCGCGGCACTCAAGCCGAACAACGCCAGCGAACCGGCGCGAAGCAGATCGCGGCGGGTTGGTACGTGTGAGCGGTTGTGGGTTGGCTGGGTCGGCATGGTGGGCGAGCTTCGACTCTGCCGGTCATGGTAATGGATGGCGGCGATGAAGTCACGCGAGGCGAGCGGCGGACGCGGATTCACGCGGAATGGGGGTCGGGATTCATGGCTGGCAACGCAGATCGCGGGTCGATTTAGCAAGCGTGCATCAAACGAAGCCGCGCTCGCGCAAGGCGCCGTGCGCGTCGTACGCCGCCCAGTCAGAAATTATCCGAGAACGGTTGGCCGCTAGGGTGCGCATTGCCACCTCGAATTCTGAATGGGCTAGGAAAACGATCCTCCGGGCACGTCGGTCGCCTACCGGCCAGCTAGGCGACGCTCCGGCGTGCGATGCGCTACCGCGAGCTTCGCGAATCGGCTTGGACGAGTTCGGCCGCCAGCTTCACCAGCGCCGGTGAAGGAGCGTAAGAGGTGGGAAACGCAAACTGCAGAACGCAAAATGCAAAACGGGGAAGGGCAGGGCAGGGG
>JAICLL010000293.1 GCA_025927475.1 Pirellulales bacterium | reverse complement strand
TGCGGGCCGCGCGCCTAAGTGACGACGACCGACTCCAGAATTGGATACAGACTCGCCCAATCTCTCCTTTTTCACCAAGGTGCCAAGAGGTTAGCTACCGGCTTGCCGCCTAAAAGCTTACAGACGTGTTCCTACGCCCGCACCACCGTCCGCGGACCCGGGGGATGGCCTAGGCAGGCCATCCTCCGACCGTCCGCAGACTTCGCGTTCCAGAGTGAATGGGGCGCTAACCCACGGCCACCGGCTGGCGGCTGGGGCGGTAAAAACCAACGCCCTCCAGGGCCTTGTAGACTTCGTCGAGCGTCTTCTCGCCGAAGTTCGAGATGCTCAGCAGATCTTCGCGGGTGCAGTGCAGCAAGTCGTTGACCGTGAAGATGCCGCGCTCTTCCAAGCAGTTGGTGGTCCGCACCGAAAGGCCGATTTCGGCCGTGCTCATTTCGAGCCGGTCTTTGAGGCCCTTTTCATACTCGTCGACGGTGCTGAGGCGGACGCGGGTCATGGGTTCCCTCCCAAAATCAGACAAACAGAATCTGAACTCCGGCGGCGGATGCCCGCCGCGGGCGGCGACGCCTTGTCGCCACCTGGGCGAAAAGTATAACCCAATTCCCGAGATTGCAAAGACTTTTTTGGCAAATTGCCGCGATGCTAGCATCATGTTCGCTGTCGCGCCCGCCTCGGCTACAATAGGCGCCGCCCACATGGTCGGGCAAACAAACCCGGAGACAAACCTCATGAACACCTTCGCCCTTCTGCTGCTGGCCGGTTCGGCCTTGGCCGCCGAGCCGAAAACCCACCGCGACGTTCCCTACGCCGAGCCCAAAAATGAACGGCAAACGCTCGACATCTATGCCCCGCCCGACGCCCAAAACCTGCCGGTCGTGTTCTGGATACACGGCGGCGGTTGGCAAGTGGGCGACAAATCGAGCGTGCAGCACAAGCCCCAGGCGTTTGTCGATCGAGGGTTTGTATTCGTTTCGACGAACTATCGGCTGCTGCCGAAGGTTGAGATGCAAACCATCTTCCGCGACGTGGCCAAGTCGCTGGGCTGGGTCCACCAGCACATCGCCGAATATGGCGGCGACCCGCGGCGAATCTTTGTGATGGGCCATTCGGCCGGGGCGCAACTGGCCGCGCTCGTCTGCATCGACGACCGCTACCTGCAGGCCGAAGGCGTGCCGTTCGAGGCGCTAAAGGGATGCGTGCCCGTCGATGGCGACACGTACGACGTGCCGGCGATCATCGAAACCGCCGAGACGCGTCGCCGCGTTCACGGCCAGCCGCAGGCCAAAGTTGGCCACCGCGAAAAGTTTGGCAACGACCCGCAGAAGCACCGCGACTACTCGGCCGTCACCCACGTGGCCAAGGGCAAGGGCATTCCGCCGTTTCTGATTCTTTATGTCGCCGATCATCCCGACAATGCGGCGCAGGCGCAGCGGCTGGCCGCCGCGCTCAAAGAGGCGAACGTTCCCGTCACGCTCTTCGGCGGGCAAGAGACCAATCACAACCGGCTAAACGACAACCTAGGCACGCCCGACGACCCGGCCAGCAAGGCGCTGTTCGAGTTCGTCGATGCGGCGTTGAAAAAGTGAGCCCCCGAGCGAGGGTGGGCCAGCGGCCGAAGGCTTAGTCGCCGCTTTCGCTGCCCACCGGCTGCTCGGACTCCTGCATCGCCTGGCGGCGGCTCAGCTTCACGCGGTCCTGGTCGTCGATGGCGATCACCTTCACCAGCATTTCGTCGCCCACCTGGCAGACGTCGTTGACGCTGTTGACGTAGCCGTCGGAAAGTTCACTGATGTGACACAGCCCGTCTTTGCCGGGAATGATCTCGACGAACGCGCCGAACTCTTTAATGCTCGTCACGCGGCCTTCGTAGATTTTGCCGACCTTGACGGTCTCGGTCAGGGCCTCGACGCGCCGCATGGCCGCCTGGGCCGATTCGGCGTCGTTGCTGGCCACCGTCACGGTGCCGTCGTCTTCGACTTCGATCACCGCCCCGGTTGCTTCCTGAATGCCGCGGATGGTCTTGCCGCCCGGACCAATCAAGGCGCCGATCTTGTCGGGGCTGATCTTGGTGCGCAACAGCCGCGGCGCCCACGGCGAAATCTCTTCGTTGGGACGCGGAATCGCCGACAGCATGTGCCGCAGAATATGAATGCGGGCTTCGCGCGACTGGGTCATCGTGGCCGCGATGATCTCGCGGCTGATGCCTTTGATCTTCAGATCGAGCTGAATGCCGGTGATGCCGTTTTGCGTGCCGGCGATTTTGAAATCCATGTCGCCAAAATGGTCCTCGTCGCCGATGATGTCGGTGAGCAAGGTCCACTTGTCGTCGGTTTCTTTGACCAGCCCGACCGAAATGCCCGCCACCGGGTTGCTGATCGGCACGCCAGCGGCCATCAGGCCCAGCGTGGCGCCGCAGACGCTGGCCATCGAGCTGGAGCCGTTCGATTCCAGAATGTCGGAGATCACGCGGATGGTGTAGGGGAATTCTTCCGGATCGGGCAGCACCGGCTTGACGCTGCGTTCGGCCAAGGCGCCGTGGCCGATTTCTCGCCGACCGGGACCGCGGATGGGCCGCACTTCGCCCACCGAGTACGACGGGAAGTAATAGTCGAGCATGAACTTCTTGGAATACTCGTCGATCAGCCCGTCGACCCGTTGCTCGTCGCGGTTGGTGCCCAGCGTGATCGTAACCAACGCCTGCGTTTCGCCGCGCTGAAAGATGGCCGAGCCGTGTACGCGAGGCAGCACGTCGACCTCGCAGTGAATCGCCCGCAAGTCTTTGCTGCCGCGGCCGTCGGGCCGGGTGCCGGCCAGAATCAGATCGCGCACCACGTGCTCTTCAAGCCGGTGCCAGGCATTGCTGAACACCGCGGGCGTGAGGGCGCCGGGCGCGTCGGGGTTGGGAATCATTTCGGCCAAGGCACGCTCTTTCAATGCGGACACCGCCTCGGACCGGGCCTGCTTGCCCGCCGTCTGCTTCGCTTGGCGGAAAGCGTCGTAATAGCGGCTTCTCAACGTGTCGAACGTGGTGTCGGCAGGCGGAGTCTCGAACTGCTGCTTGACGACCTGCACCTTCTGGCTCAGCTCGATTTGCAAGTCGCAGATCTCGCGGATGATGCGCTGGCATTCGTCGATGGCCTGCTGCATGCGGCTTTCGGGCAGTTCGCGGGCAAAGCCTTCGATCATCAACACCGCATCGCGGCTGCCCGAGACAATCAGATCGAGATCGCTCTCTTCCAGGTCGTCCTGGGTGGGAAAGGGCACAAACTCGCCGTCGACTTGGCCCAGCCGAACCGAGGCGATCGGCCCCTGAAACGGCAGCGGCGAGACGGCCAAGGCCGCGGCGGCGGCGTTCATGGCCAACACATCCGAGTCGTTCTGGCGGTCGCTGGCCAAAACATTGGCCTGGATCTGCACTTCGTCGCGGAACCAGTCGGGAAACAGCGGTCGAATGGGCCGGTCCATTAGCCGGCTGGTGAGCGTTTCCTTCATGGTAGGGCGGCCTTCGCGCTTCAGAAAGCCGCCGGGAAATTTTCCTGCCGCGGCGGTGCGTTCGCGATAGTCGCAAGTGAGCGGAAAGAAGTCGATGCCCTCGCGTGCGGGGCCGCTGCACACGGCAGCGAGGACGACGGTTTCGCCATACTGCACCAGGCAGCTTCCGCCGGCCTGCTTGGCGAGACAACCGGTTTCGATGGAAAAGACGCTGGCCCCGATCTGCTTTTCAACACGTACTTTCAATGCTGGTTCCCATTCCTTTTGCGTCCCAGCCAGACCCGCGGTGCGGCGAGCTTATTTGCGGATGTCTAAACGCCGAATGATATCGAGATATCGCTGCGGATCGACCCGTTTCAGGTAATCCAGCAGCCGGCG
>JAICLL010000186.1 GCA_025927475.1 Pirellulales bacterium | reverse complement strand
GGGCTTCGCTGGTGGCATCGGCGGCGACGGCAATCAACCGCTGATTAGTCTCTTCGCCGACTTGCTTAACCAAGCGCTCGGCCGCCGGCAGATCGATATCGACCACGGCCACGTCGGCGCCCGCCGCCGCAATCGCCCGGCAAAGCGCGCTGCCGATGCGTCCCGCGCCGCCTACGACCGCGGCCACCTGGCCGCCAAGCCCAAAAATTTCTTCGACGAAGGAATGTGGCATGGCCAGTATTGTCGTCTTTCGCTCCGCGAAAGCAACGCTTCTTCCAGGTGCAGCGAACGACGAGACAGGCGGTGGCCGGGGCAGAGTCTAAGCGATGCCCCGGTGGATTAAAAAATCAGATCAGCTTCCCGCGGAATCGCCAAGCATCCGCCTGGCCGCCTCCGCCGAATGACGTTGCTTTCGCGGAGCGAAAGACGACAATCTTTACTTGGCTGCGGTAGCGGCCGGCGCGGACGGATAGCCGGGCGAGGCCTTGAAGGCCGCCAGTTGCGCACCATCGGCCAGGTTCCAAACCCGCACCTCGCCGTCAAAGCTGCACGTGGCCAACCGCTGCGTGGCCTCGTTGTAGGCCAGATTGAACACCCAATCGGTGTGGCCGTTGAAGGCCCGCACCTGTCCGCGATCGGCCGTCTTGTGCTGGCGGGCCGTCTTGTCGGCCGAACAGCTATAGACCATGTCTTTGGCGACCAGCACTTTGTAGACCTCGCCGCCGAAGCCGCCGATTTCGCCGATCTTGTTGCCGTCGTCGGGCTTCCAGACGTGGATCTTTCGGTTGGCGCCGCCCGTAAGCACCTGCGTGCCATCGGCGTTGAACGACACCCCGTAGACCGCGTCGCCGTGGCCGGGGAAGGTGGCCAGCGATTCGCCCTTGGCCACGTCGAACACTTTGGAGGTTTTATCGCGGCTGGCCGAGGCGAGCTTGGCGCCATCGGGACTCCACGCGATGTCCATCACCCAGTCGGCGTGGTCTTCGATGATCCGCTCTTGCACGCCGCTGGCCACGTCCCAAATGCGAATCGAACGGTCGGCAGCGCAGGCCGCCAGCTTGTTGCCCGCCGGATTGAAGGCCACGTCGAACGCCACGTCCGACATGCCGCCCAGCACCTTGACCAGCTTGCCTTGGTTGGGATCGAACAACGCCACTTCGCCCGAAACGCCGGGCGTGCCGCTGGCGGCGGCCAGCAGCGTGCCGTCGTTGTTATAGGCCAGTCCGTAAGTGCGTTGATCAACCTCACCGATTCGCCGCAGCAAAGCGCCGGTGAGCGGGTTCCAAATAGTGATTTCGTTGTAACCGCCGATGGCCAGTTCCTGCCCGTCGGGGCGAAAGGCCAGCGCGGTCAAGGGCAGCGGGGCGGGATAGGCCGCCGGGGCGGCGGGGTGCGGCTCCTTGGGCACGATCGAAGCCAGCGCGGCCGCCGGATCGGATCCGTCGAACTTGGCCCCTTCCGCGATCCACCGCTTCACCAGCGCCACCTTATCGGCCGGCAAGGGATCGGCCTCTTTGGGCATCCGCTCTTCTTTCTCTTCCGAGAGCAGCAGCCGCAGCAGTTCGCTATCGTCGGGCTTACCCGGCGTTACCGCGCCCTCGGCTTTCATCAGCGCGGCGTAGTTGAAAAGCTGAAAATCGCCCTTGGGGTCGTTTTGCCCGTGACACGCCTGGCAGTTTTTCAAAAAGATCGGCGCGACATCTTTTGAGAAGCTGACGGGCGCGGGGCCTTGCTCTTGCGCGGCGGCGATTGCGCCGAGCGAGAGGCTCAAGATGCAGAACGTGCTAACGATGATTCGCCGCATTCGGAGGTTCCTGTTCGAGACGGATACTTGACGCCGCCAATGGCGAGCGCCCTCTCCGCCACGGAGTGCCGGAGCTACTAGTGTTGAAACAAAAACTCGTTGGCGTTCAGCAGCGCCCAACAAACATCTTCCAGACCGCGCACCTGGTCGCCGCTGGCGGCGATGTGGTTGACCGCTGTCGTCATTTCCGCCTCGTTGGGCAGGCGAGCAAACGCCGCTAAATACAATTCGTTGATGATGTCATTGTTGGTTTTGCCGGCCTTCAAAAGCTGCCGGAAACGATTGTTCTCGTCGCGCACCTTAGTGTGGACCAGCGGCCCATTGATCATCTGCAAGGCTTGCGACAGGTTCGATTCGCTCGACCGCTCGCACTGGCAGGCCGTCTCGCGGGCGGGCTGCCCGAACACCTTCAGGAAGTAATTGTCCACGTCGGGGCTGGGCAACTGCGTGGCCCGCGTGCCCACGGGCAAGCCCGCATATTTCTCGGCCACGCTGGTCACCTGGCAGATGGCGTCGAGCAATTGCTCGGCGGTCAACAGCCGCGTCTTGGCATGCGAAAAATACTTGACGTCGCCCTGGTTGAACTCGTTTTTGCGCGAACTTAACTGGTAGGTGCGACTGGATAGAATCGTGCGAATGATGTATTTGCGGTCGAAGCCGTGCTCGATAAAGTCGCGGGCCAAGGCGTCTAGCAAGCTGGCACTCGAGGGCGGATTCGAATCACGAAAATCATCCACCGGCTCGACAATGCCGCGGCCCAGCAGGTGCCCCCAGATGCGATTCACCTCGACCTTGGCAAAGAACGGATTGTCGGTCCGCACCAACCAATCGACGAGCGTTTGCCGCCGGTCGGCCTCGCCGGGCAGCTCGGCGTCGCCCGTCAAGGGGAGCCAAGGCTTCATTTGCTTGCCGGTGCGAGGCTGTGTCACTTCGCCCCCGCGGGCCACCCACACTACCAATTCTTCGGGCCGGGAGCTTTGCTTGCGCTGCACCCGATTGAAGAAAGCCCCGATGCCGTAGTAGTTGTCTTGCGTCCAACGCTCGAACGGATGGTTGTGGCATTTCGCACACTGAATGCGAATGCCCAGGAAAAGCTGCGAAGTCGTCTCGGTGCAGTCGTTCGTCTCGCCCGCTGTGCGGAAATAATTGGCCGGCGGATTGTCGAATGTGCTGCCGCCGGCGGTGAGCAGCTCACGCGCAAACTGGTCGTACGGCATGTTGGTGCGCCAGGCATCGACCAGCCAATGATGGAACTTGGGCACACCGCTGTCGGTCACTTTGTTCTTGCGCAGCCGCAGCAGGTCGGCCCACTTCAAGGCCCAAAAGTCGGCGTACTCGGGCCGCTCGACCAGAGCGTCGATCAGCTTGGTCCGCTTGTTCGGATCGGCGTCGGCCAGAAACGCCTGGCTTTCGGCCACCGTGGGCAATTCGCCGATCACGTCGAGATAGACGCGCCGCACAAACTCTTCGTCGGTACACACGTCGGAGGGCGCGATTTGCAACTGCTGCAGCTTTTCGAAGGCGAACTTGTCGATATAGTTGTTCTGCGGCGGGTTCGGCCATTGAAAGCCCGGCACGTCTTTGAGAAACATCATGTATGCCGTTTCGATTTTCTCGAGATAGCGCACCAGAATGGCGGCCTCGCCGCGATCCTGACCGACAACCAATCCACTGGCATCGACCGTCGCCACGGCTTCGTCCGAGCTGGAATAGGCGGCCAACTGCGTGATGTCGCGCACCGTGCCATCCGAAAAATGCGCCAGCACGTGCAACTGCTGCGTGTGGGCCGGGCGGTGCAAAATGCGCTGCCGCGGATAAACATCGACCTTGACGCAGGTCGCGGCGTCGGGCGGGTCGACCTGGCAGCCCTGGGCAATCCAGTCGCGCAAGATCGCATAGCTGGCGTCTTCTTTGTGCAGCCGCTGACCGCCGCCGTGCGCCACTTGCATCATTGGCTTTTCCAACAGCAGGCTTTTTTCCGGCTCGAACAGGTTCGTGCGGCGATTGAACGACTCGCGCACCAGCGTCACGGTGTCGACCGCCGGATCGTACGCTCGCAACGACATGCGAAAGCCGCCCTTGCCGCTAGGCGAGCCGTGGCACGCCCCCTGGTTGCAGCCTTGCTTGGAAAGCGCCGCCAGCGTGCCGTAGTTGAAGCTCACGCGCTCGGGCTTCTCTTGGACCGAGACCTCGACCGGCGTCTTCACTTCCTGGCCGGCTACATGAGCGACAACCTCGGCCTGACCATTGGCCACGGGCACGGCGACTGCGCCGGCCAGCTTAACCACCTGCTCGTTGGTCGAAGCGAATTGCGTCGCCCGCGTCAGGTCTTGCACGCCGCCGCCGGCGTAATAGCCCGTGACGACAAGCTGCATTTTGGCCCGCGTGCCCGTGAGCTTGATTTGCGGGGGATAGACCTCAATGCGTTCGGGCGTGCCGACGACGATGGGTTCCAACGCGGGCCCAGCGGCAGCCGGTTCGGCAGCGGCGAGCGGGCACAAGTTCGGCAGAAGAGCCAGACTCGCGAGCAAGCCGAGCGTGCCAAACAAGCGGTTCCATCGCCCCGCGCATCGTTGATCGTCGCGCTTTCGCATAGCCAATCCCTCGTAGTACGGACTCTTGTTGTTTGTCTGTCGTCCAAGTCGTCTTTCGCTCCGCGAAAGAAACGTTTCTTCCGCAGAGCGACGCGGTGGCTGGGGCAGAGCCTTGGCGATGCCCCGGCGCATTCAAGCTACGATCGCACTACCGCGGCCATAAAGGCCGATACTACCAAACGCCGCTACTGCACTACCGCCAAGGCCACGATCGGACTTTCGATCGTGACCTGTTTTTCTTTCACTTTGGTCGTCGCCACCGCCGAGATGCCGATGTCGCCCAAAGGCGCTTCGACGGCTGCGGCGATCTCGACCTCGATTTCGTTTTTTCCTTCGGCAAGGGTGATTTCCGCCGGGGCGTTCATTCCGCTCGGCAAATTCTTCAGCCGCAGCGTCACCGCGCCGGCCGCGGCGGCCGTGCGGGCGACGGTCAGTTTCACTTTTTGATTGGCGCCGCGCTTGACCGGCCCAGCCGGAGCAATTGACACCTCGAAAGGCCGCACCACGCGCAGCACCGCGCTATCGACAATCACTTGCTTGGGCTGATTCTGAAAGCTCGCCGAGCCGATCACGCGAAACCGATAATCTCCCTCGGCCAGCGAGCCGGGACCCGCCAGTTGAATCGTGGCCTGCGGCTGACCCTTGGCGATCGGGGCGACCGTGGCCGTTACGCCAGGCGGCAAGCCATCGACCGCCAGCGTGATGACATCGTCAAAGCCGTTCGATTTGGTGGCTTTGACGTTGAACGACGCGGCGCCTGCGACCTGAGCAAAGGGCACCGGCGACGGTTCGACCGCAAGCTGAAAGAAGTCGCCAAACACCGGGCCGACGCCCAGGCCAACCAGACCATCGAGCGCGGCCGGTGGATACGGCAGACCGTTCCATTCTTTCCGCAGCGCCGCCAGCGTGCTGGCCATCGAGCGAACTTCCGCCTCGCCGATTTTTGCCTGACCGATAATCTGGATTGTGTGCAACTGCCCGGGTTCGAGCCGCGCCGGCACGGTTACGCTCATCACCGTTTCGTTCTTGCCTTCGGGAATGACGTTGTTGGCCAACACAAAGCCGTCGCCGGCGCCAGCCACACTGAGCGTGATCGGGCCGTTGTAGTCACGGCGGGCACTGGTGACTTTGGCCGTAAACACGCCCGAGCGGGGCACGTCGTACTTCTCGGCCTCCACCGCCAGCGTGAAGCCGGCTCGATAAGGCTGAATTTCGATTCGATAACAGTGCTCGGGGCCGCCGCGGTGCAGCAGGTCTTCGACCATCAGACGATAGGTGCCGTCTTCGGGAAACGTGAAGTTGATGGCGCCTTCTTCGGTGCCGGCGTCTTCGGCCTCGACGAGCAATCCGCCCGCCGCGTTGTAGATCCGCAGAAACAAATCGCTGGGCGAGCCGATGCTGCGCGTGCGGCCCGCAAAGACCAGCCGCTCTCCCTTCTTGGCCGGGAACTCATAGTAGTCGCGATCCTTTGCCGCGTGCAGCCGGCCACTCACCGACCAGGCTGCCGCGATCGTCGTGGCGGTCTCCGGCGTATCGTTCGGTTCAAACTCGACTTGCTCGGGGCTGTTCGAGGCAATCAGCGTCAACGGCGACGAGCCTTGACCCTGCGGAAACTTGACGGCCATCGGCAGTTGCCCGCCGGAAAACTCGGCCGGCACGGTCACGTTCATCGGCGCCACGGCTGCGGCGGCCGGGCCGGCCACCGCCAGCTTGGGCGTGCTACCCTTGGGCGCGCCCAAGGGAAACGGCGTGTTCACCAGCGGAAAGTTGCCGATGCGCAGTCGATAGCGATGATTCGGGCTGCCCTGATAACGAATATCGCGCACTTCGAGATAATAATCGCCGGGCGAGGCAAACTGGTGAGTAAAGCGGCAGTCGGCGCCGATGCCCGGCTCGTCGTCGCTATAGGCCAGTTCGCGACCCGCGGCGTCGAGCAACCGCACCACCGGATCGAGCGCCGAGCCAAGTCGCCGGGCAACCACCTCAACGCTGATCTGCTGCCCGGCGGTCGCGGTGAATTTGTAAAAGTCGTAGCTCTCGGCCTCGCAGGCGCCGTCGACCGCGGTGGGAACGTTGACCGGCTGAGCGGCCGGCATCGTCTTGTTGTTGCCGTTGTCGCCGACGCTGGCCAGATCGTCGACCATCACCAGCCGCAGGTTCGAACCGCCCTTGCCGGTGGCCAGCCGCAGGCCGTAAATTCCCACCGGCGTTTCGGCGGGCAGCGTAAAGCGATAGACCACCTGATCGGCCTTGGCGCCGTTGCCATCGATGCCGGGCGCCAACTCGATCTTCGCCCCCGGCATGTTCGACCAGACCGTGGTGGGCGAGGCCAGGTTGCCGCCGAGGAGCGTCAGGTCGGTGGCCTGACCGGGCAAGGCGGCCGAGGGGTTCAGATAGCCAAGCGATGGCGGCTGCGCCGCGACATCTCGAGCGGTGATCGCTGCAACTACCAGAGCTGCCGTGAGAAATTGCTTCATCGCAGCTTGGTCCTCAGGCGTGGTGGGGCGTGGAGGTTCAGGCGGGAGGCCATCGAACGCGCCGGCGCCGTTTACGGCAGGGCAATCGCATCCAATGGTCCGGATGGATTATAAGGTCGGGCACCGGGCGACCGCAAGTATCTGGGAGCCGTACGTCTTACGCTCGACGTCTGTAGGGCACGCCCTCCGTGCCGATCCGCGAGGGCGAGGTCCCGACGTGTGACGGGTTTTGAGAAACGAACCGGCAACTCTCGCGCTCGACGTCTGTAGGGAACGGACTCCGTGCCGTTCCGTGAACTGCTAATTGGCCTGGCCCCGCCCTAGAGGCACCGCAGGCGTCCTGCCAAAGCTCGAATCGGCACCGCGCCGCCCCCCGCGGAACGGCACGGAGTCCGTTCCCTTCAGAGCCGTTGCCGATGTCAAAACCAACCAGATTTCGATCGGCTCGTTACCGATCGGTGGCCGGGGCAGAGCCGAAGCGATGCCCCGGTTGGTTCGCGCCGGGGCATCGGCAAGCCTCTGCCCAGCCACCGACACCGAACGAAGCCCGCTCTAAGACACCAGCGCCAGCTCGGCGGCGTCGGGCAGGCACTCACGCACCGCCTGGAACTGCTGCTCGTTGGCCAGAAAGGCGTCGACCATGGCCGGATCGAACTGCGTGCCGCGACCGGCCACAATGATCGACCGGGCGGTTTCGTGGTCGAACGCCTCTTTATAGACACGGCGCGAAGTCAGCGCGTCGTAGACATCGGCCAGGGCCACAATCCGCCCGCAGAGCGGAATCTCTTCGCCTTTGAGACCGGCGGGATAGCCGTTGCCATCCCACCGCTCGTGGTGGGTGGCGGCAATGTCGCGGGCCATGTGCAAAAAGGCGGCCTCCGGATGCAGGTCGAGCGCCGCTTGCAACGTCTCGGCGCCCCGCGCGGCGTGCGTCTTCATCACGTCGAATTCGGCCGCGGTTAGCTTGCCCGGCTTCAACAGCACGTCGTCGCGGATGGCCACTTTGCCAATATCGTGCAGCGGGCTGGTGAGAAACAGCAGCCGCAAGAATTCGGCGTCGATCTCGTCGCGGTATTTGGGCAACTCGGCCAGGTGCTCGGCGACGATTCGAGCGTAATAGCGCACCCGCTCCAGGTGGTCGCCCATCTCGGGATCGCGTGCTTCGGAAAGCTTAGCCAGGGCGAAGATGGTCAAGTCGCGCGTTTCGCGGGCCAGAATGCGTTCGCCCGCCCGGATGCGCACCCGCAGCTCCTCGGGGTTGAACGGTTTGGTGATGAAGTCGTCGGCTCCCGCGGTCAGCCCCTCGACCACGTCGCGCGTCTGGCTGCGCACCGTGAGCAGAATGAAATAGATGTAACTGCTGAAGTTGGCCGCGCGGATGGCGCGGCACAATGCCAGGCCGTCCATTTCCGGCATCACCCAATCGGAGACGACCAGCCGAAAATCGCCCGCCGAGAGCGCATGCAGCGCCTGCCGGCCGTTCGTGGCCGTGCTTACCTCGTAGCCGTTGCGTCCGAGCAGGTCGCTCAGGATTTCACGGCTGACTGCGTCGTCGTCGACGATCAGGATCGGCGTTTTTCGTTTCATGAGCCGCCAGCGTGTGGCCTTGCTTACCGGGTAGCCGCCCGCGGGTATTTGTCCCGACAAGCTTAACTCACGCTAGCGGTGCCTTGGTGAATGAAACTCACGCGGCGGGCCGCATTTTCGGAACATCGAGGACGGCAATGCGATTGCATCACCGGCGCGATCATTAAACTCCCTGCAATCGGCAGATCCTGATTCCGAGCTAGCCTGAGGCGAAAGGTCGACGAAGGGGTTTCGGCGTTTCGCGGTGAATGGATCGCGCTTGATCCAGTCACGCCGCCAGACCAGCCATAACCCCCGCCAGCCCGTCCCAGCAAAACCGCTGATGCAACGGCGCGATGTCAATCAGCACCGGGCTGGCGGCGGCCATTTGCAGATAAGCCTGATCGAGACTTCCCGCGTCGCAAGGATCGAAGTAAAACACGCCCGGCCCTTCCAACTCGGCCAGCGAGCTGTTGTAGCTCGACAGCACCGGCGCTCCGTGCAGCAGTGAATCGAGCACCGGGAAACCAAAGCCCTCGTACAGCGAGGGATAAACCGTAAAGGTCGCTTGCTGATAGAGCTCGCACAGCCGCGCGTCGGAAACCATGCCTAAGAACTTCACGTGCTCCTGACGCGGATGATCGGCGAAACTCTGCGGCCCGTCCCAAAGCCAGCCCGACGGTCCCGCCCACCACAACTCAAAGCCCTCGGGTAGCACCGACGTGTTCAAAAACCAGTCGAGCAAAAAGTCGCCGTTCTTGCGCGGTTCGCGCGTGCCGACAATCAGCATGGCATTCTTGCGCCGCTCAACCGGTTCGCTGTGAGCATGCCGCGTCAGGCACTGGCTCGGTCCGGGATAGGCGACGGCGATATCGCCTTCCGGCACGGGGCTGAGCCAGGCGGCGTCGGCCTTGGTCGAATGCGAAATGGCCAGCATCTTGGCACAGTGCCGCGAGGCCATCACCTGCCGGTTGAACCCATCGCGCAAGCCGGTCGTGTGCGACCAAGGCACAATCAGCGGCGTGAAATCATAAAAGATGCCGATCTCGCGGCCAAAGCGGCGATCGGCGGGCCGCGACCAGGTGTAAATGCCGGTGTGTTGGCCGGCGGCCGCTTCGTCGTACGGCTGCTTCGGGCGGGCGCAAAGCTGGCGCACCCACTCGGCCAGATCGTCTTGCGAATCGCCCGCGTCGCCGATGTCCAGCGCGATCTGCTGGCCGCGGGCCAGGTCTTGATTCAGTTCGTGGACGCGCTGGGTGCGCGGATCGAGAAACGTGGTTAATCGCAACGGCGCCAGGCGGTTGAGCGATTGCACGAGCCGGGCCGAGAACCGTCCGATGCCCGTCAGCTTGGGAACGAGCAGCGGAAAGATCTCGACGTAGATGGGCGTGGCTGAATTATTCATGGCCCTCCCTCAAATCGCCTGACCGCGCGGCGACACCAACCCGAAGCGTCAGCGAGGAAATCGAGCGATGCTCCGATGGGTGCTTACTCTGCCCCGGAGGGGCAACGGAATTTAGCCGTGGGCGCCAGCCCGCGGAACGCAGCGATCGAGTCGGTAATAGCCGCGGAGCGGCGGCGGCGAATGCCAAGCGCAGCTCCGTCGCCGCTTTGCGGCTATGCGAGGTTCGCATCGTGTCACCCGCGGGCTGGCGCCCACGGCTAGACTCCGCGCGCCGCTCCGCGGCGGTGCATCGCGAAGACGATGCAAAGATCGCGGCCTTATGCTCGCCCCAGCTCGTCAGCGGTTCGCGCACCACCGTCATGCCGCCTCGCGCAAGTCTTGCCCTGGCGATGCCAAAGCCGCCGCCCCGCGCGACTCGTCTCCCGCAACCAATGCCAGCGCCTCTTTCAGCTTTGGCCAGACGGCCTCGGCACTGGCCCAGGCGGTCATCCGTTGTCGGGCGGCGGAGGCAAACTGCGCGTATACCTGCGGCCGGGCAATCGCCACCTCGTACGCGGCGGCGATCTGATCGCGCAGCGACGACCAGTCGATGCGGTGCCAACTCGTGTTCAATCGCCCCGATTCGTCATCCGGCCAGGCGCAAGGCTCGGCGTGCGAGGCAACCACGAAGCCCACCTGGTCGTCAAAGTAATCAGCCAGCGCGGTATGGACCGGCGCGACGCCCGGTCTGCCGGCCGCCAAAAAATCTTGCAGCGGCAGACACGCGCCTTCGGCCCGCGAAGCGTTCAGATAATAGGTGCTGGCGCGGGCCAACTCGCGCATTTGTTCCTCGCTCAGATAGCTCGTGAGAAACGCCACACGGGCCCGGTGCGCCAGCCCGCACTTGTAATAAAAGCCCAACACCTCGCGCACCGGCGCCGCACTGCTGGTGACGAGCTTGACCACCAGCGTGGCGTCTGCGCGGTCGCCCACCGCCAGTAAAAAAGCGGTCAGCAGGTCTTGCCAGTTTTTGCGGTGATCGTCGGGGTTGAGAATGGTGGTATAGACCACGCCCGACAGCGTGAGCCGGTCGTCAGGCGTCGGCAATTCGATTTCGCCTTCGCGCCAGGCGCGTTTGGCGGCGTTCTTGCCCGCCACGATCGCTTTCGTCAAACGCAAGGGCAAGAGCGGCTTGATGCCATCCACCCACACGCGCCGCGCCAGCGACCGCAGCCAATGCTTGACGCGGAACGGCGTCGAATCGGGTCCGGGCCGGTCTTCAGGATCGTCGAGTAGAATGGGCGGCACGTCAGGCCGCGTGAAGACATAGGCCGGGCATTCAAGCGTGATGGTTTCCGCGCCGTTCCAGTCGGGCAGACGAGAATAATCGTCGGCCACCGGCACCGGCACGATGCGCACGGGCGTGCGCATACCCGCCCGCAGCAAGGCGGCGGCGGTGAATCGGCTGGCCGTCAGCACCAACGAGGCCCGATTGGCGATGCGCACCCAATGGTTGCGAGGGTTTTGCTTATAGTCGCTGGCCGGCACATCGGGGAATTCCCAAAAAGGGAAAATCACGTTCGGCGCGGTGCGCGTCAGGTAGGCGTCGCTGAAGGGCCGAAAACTGAGGTGGACCGGCGCGAGTCCGCCTCGGCGCATTTGGCGGACGGTAAAATCGACCTGGCTTTCGGGCCGTTCGACGCGGCGCACTTCGCCCCACCGCCGCAACAGCGGCTCAAAGGCCCGCAACACAAATTCATAAGAGTAGCCCGTCGCCCCCAGCGTTTCGCGCGCCTCCGCCCCACGCGCCAGCGAGTTGACAATCAGGCCGGGGCCGGTTGGATTTGAGTGTTCGGTCATCGCTGCAGCATGCTCTTTCGCTAAACTGGCTCGGACCCAATCGACGTAAGTCGTTTTCGCCGCTTCTGCGGCGCACGGCTTATGCAAATTTGCAAAAGCCGTAAAAACTCGTGAGATTTGCCAACGTCACCCCCCTGCGGTCGGGGGTTTTTCGCCACTGCTGTTTAGGCACTTACGTCGCGTCTGGTTGGCTTTCGCCCCCCCGGAAGTACGCCCTGTTTCTCTGACCTCTGCCCTCCGACCTCTGGCCCCTTTTTCCCCCTCTTCCCGCATTCTCCCCGACAACTGGCTTGGTCGGTTTTCCGCGGCGAAAGCACGTGCCGCCGATGGGGGCGGTAGGTTAGTGAATCGCCACGGTCCGGTCAATTCCGCTTGCCCGGCAAAGAACCGCCGGGGCGCAGGAACGGGTTTGCAGGAGTCGGCTGGGCCGAGTAATGTATCTGGCCGGGATTTGGTTTACTCGTAGGACGCAAGTTCAAGGATGGACAAGACATGTCAAATGCTAAGCT
>JAICLL010000132.1 GCA_025927475.1 Pirellulales bacterium | reverse complement strand
GGGGCTGGGGAAGCGCCTGGGCTTTGCCCCGGCGCGAATCAACGGGGGCATCGCTTTGACTCGGCCCCAGCCACCGTCGTAACTCGATATCCCTCACGGGTTGGGCGGATTGTCGCCCTTCTTCTCAACCGTGGTCTTCTGCTCGACGTCGGTTTCGCCGCCCGGACCCGAGACCGTCTGCTTGCGCGTGGTCGTCGATTTTTCCCCACAACCGAGCGAGAATGTGCCCAACAATGCCATCAACGAGGTCAGAACCATCAAGCGTCTCATCGGATCAATTCCTCCCAGAGATCAAAAGCGGAAGTCGTTCGCCCCGCGTCGTGAAAGCACTTCGCATGCCGCAGCGCGGCTACCTGCCCCCGAGTGCCTTCCTGCGCACAGCCGCTTTTCATCGTAAGCAGGCGGCAGCGCAAGGCTTGCGCTGTTCGCGGCTGCTTACAAGCCTTGCCAATGCTCCGGCGGACCGGGTGATTCGCTAGCCAGCCGCCGCTCCACGGCCGTACTACCTCGCGCCTCTCGCTGTGTATTAACCAACGGGGATTTCCGAGCGTCTTGGTGAAACTCGCGGGCACGGCGGCCGGCAGAGCTCTTGCGGCACGACGACGGTTTGAGGATGACGCCGCGAGATCTCGGAGATAAAATCGTGTCTATGCAACCGGCTGCGGTGAACCATATCGAGATGACGCCCACTGTCTGCGGAGGCAAGCTGCGGATTGCGGGCACGCGCATCCGCGTGGAAGACGTTGTGGTCTGGCACGAACTTCAGGGAAAGTCGCCCAACGAAATCGTGCGTGACTTCCCGCAGCTATCGCTGGCCGACGTGCACGCCGCGCTAACCTACTACTTCGACCATCGTGAAGAGATTCAACGGCAGATGCGCGACGCACGGGAATTTGCCGCCAGCATGAAGGCTTCGATTCCGTCCAGATTGCACTTGCCCGGCGAAGCGCATGACGGTGCGCTACCACCTTGACGAGCACATTGATCCGGCGGTGGCAGCCGGGGTACGAGGCCGCGGTATCGACGTCACCACGACCAGCGACGCCGGCTTGCTCGGCGCGGACGACGAGGAGCACTTGCGTTTCGCTGTCGTCGCAGAGCGCGCGATTTTGACGCACGATGAGGACTTTCTTGTCTTACATTCTCGAGCGTGGCCGCACTACGGAATCGTGTTTTGCCACCAAGAGTCGCGGACGATAGGGCAAATCGTGCAGTCGCTGGTGCTAATCGACGCGTGCTTACAGTAACTACCGAAGAAATGCGCGATCATGTCGAATTCATCTGAAGTGATAAGTCGATGAAGCATTGATTTCGTCCGCCCCTGATTGCACCGCAAGCGGCGACGACGGATAATCGCGCTGGTGACCGATTTGGGGGACCGATCGATGTTCGGTTTTTTTAGGCCCTCGTCCTGCCCATGCGACCCCGCCGCCAAAGCGTGGCTTGAAAAGCGGCTGCGCTGGCTGAGTGAGCAGTTTGAGGACAGCGCGTTCAGCGGCCTGCCCGTCGTGCTCCCGACGAGGCATTTTTTCCCCGACCCTTATGATGGCTCGCAAGCTTCGGTCCGCCGCATGCTCGATCGGGTGTGTCGCTACATGGACGTCGAGCCCGACCGGGTTGTGCTGAAATTGGTGTCGAGGGCCGGCAAAGTCGAAATGGTCAACGATGCCGGGCGTTACTTGCCCGATGCCGCCGGAACCTACCGGCCCAGTGGCGAGAACTCGGTGATTACCATTGACCGCGCCGATCTCGATCCGCCAATCAATCTGGTCGGCACCATGGCCCATGAACTGGCGCATGTTCGTCTGCTGGGCGAGCGGCGGATCAAGTCCAGCGTCTTTGATAATGAACTGCTGACCGACCTGACTGTTGTTTTCATGGGCCTGGGTATTTTCCTGGCCAATTCGCCGCGCGCCTGGCACAGCCAATTGTCGAAATGGCCGGGCACCACTCTCAATAAGCCGGAGTACATGACCGCGCCGATGTACGCCTATGCGTTGGCTCACCTGGCTTGGTTCCGCGATGAGCCGCGCCCCGCCTGGGCAAAGCACCTGCTTTGGCATTTTCGCCCGGAATTCAGACAGGCGCTGCGATATCTGTGGCAGACCGGCGACTCGTCGTTCCAGCCAACCGGCGCTGTGCGCGAACGGGCCGAGCGCTGACGCCATGAGCGGCGCGGTGTTCGGCCTCAAACGATTCAGCCCGCGACGGCTACCGTGTCTCGGTCTTCGAGCGCCAAGGAGTCGGCGCAGCCACGAGCCGAGCGACTGGATGCGGCACACATCCGGTGAAGCGTCCCCGGTTGACAAGCGGCACGGCCGGCTCGATCATATTCATTCAACGCAGCTAACTTCAGGATGACGGCGTGGGACGAATTGGACTGGCGTTTCGTTTATTCTTTCGCGTTTTGTTCGACGCGGCGCTGGCCGAACGGACGCGGCCGTTGCTAGCGGCCGACGCTCAACCGGCGGCTGCCGCGGCGCCGCGCCCCGCCGAGCCGCCGCCCAAAAAGAAAATCGGCCGCAGCGATGCCTTGAATCTGCTGGCCATGCTGCAGCGCGAGGCGCGGTTGGTCGATTTCTTGCAAGAGTCGATCACCGGCTACGAGGACGCCCAAATCGGCGCCGCGGTGCGCGATGTGCACCGCGATGCCGCGATGGTGTTGAAGCGCGTGTTTGCTTTGCAGCCCGTGCGCGACGAAGCCGAAGGCAGCACCGTCGAAGTGCCCGCCGATTTTGACGCGGCCCGCCTTCGCTTCACGGGCAAAGTGGCCGATCGGCCGCCCTTTCGCGGCACGCTGGCGCACCACGGCTGGCTGGCCACGCAGTGCGTGTTGCCCGAATGGACCGGCGACGAACCGGCGGCCCTGGTGGTGGCGCCCGCCGTGGTGGAACTGACATGACCGCTCAATATGCTGTCGGCATCGACCTGGGCACGACCAACAGCGCGTTGGCGTGGTGCCGTCTGGGCGACGAGCAGCCGCGCATCGAGCTGCTGTCGCTGCCGCAGTTGGTGGCCGCGGGCACCATCGAAGAGCGCGGGTTGCTGCCGTCGTTTGCCTATCTGGGCACCGAGGCCGACGCCAAGGCCAAGAACTTTGACGTGCCGTGGGAAAAGAAGCGCGACTACGCCGTGGGCGAACTGGCCCGCCGCCAGGCGGCTGAAGTGCCCACGCGCACGGTGGCGGCGGCCAAAAGCTGGTTGGCGCACAGCCGCGTCGACCGGCATCAGCCGATCCTTCCGTGGAACGCGCCGGCCGACGTGGCCAAGATTTCGCCGGTGGTCGCTTCGACACGCTACCTAGAGCATCTGGCTGCCGCCTGGCGGGCCGCGTTTCGAGACGCGCCGCTGGCTGAACAAGTGGTGGTGTTGACGGTGCCGGCCTCGTTCGACGCCGCCGCCCGAGAGCTGACGCGCGAAGCGGCGTTGGCGGCGGGCTTGCCCGAAAACCTGGTGCTGCTCGAAGAGCCGCAGGCGGCGGTTTACGCCTGGCTGAACGACGAAGGCGAGCGTTGGCGGCGGCAGGTGAATGTCGACGACACGCTGTTGGTGTGCGACGTGGGCGGCGGCACCACCGATTTCACGCTGGTGGGAGTCGCCGGCGAACAGGGCGAGCTGGTTTTGCGGCGACTGGCCGTGGGCAATCATATTCTGGTGGGCGGCGACAACATGGACCTGACGCTGGCCCACCACGTAGCCGGCGCGTTCGCTCAAAAAGGCGTGCAGCTCGATCCTTGGCAATCGGTCGCTTTGTGGCATTCGTGCCGCGCGGCCAAGGAAGCGCTGCTGACGCCCGACGGACCAAAAAAACATCCCGTGGCGGTCTTGGGCCGCGGCAGCAAGCTCATCAAAGGCACGGTGTCGGTCGATGTCGAGCGCGAGTCGGCGGCGACGCTGCTGGTCGATGGCTTCTTTCCCCAGTGTGCCTTGAGCGACGATCCGGCCAAACGACGGGCCAGTGGTTTTACGGAGATCGGCCTGCCCTTCGAGACCGACACCGCCATCACGCGCCACCTGGCGGCGTTTCTGCGGGCACATGGCCAAGGCAGCGCCGTGCGGCCCACACACGTGCTCTTCAATGGTGGCGTCTTCAAAGCCGTGGCCTTGCGCGAGCGGCTGATGCAAGTGCTGGCCGGTTGGTTCACCGGCGAGCCGCCGCACGGGTTGCAAGGCAATCGCGATCTCGACTTCGCCGTGGCGCGCGGAGCGGCGTATTATGGTTTCGCCAAGCAGGGCAAGGGCGTGCGCATTCGCGGCGGCACGGCTCGCTCGTATTACGTGGGCATCGAATCGGCCGGCCTGGCGATTCCCGGCGCCACGCGCCCTTTGCGAGCCCTGTGCGTGGTGCCCTTTGGCATGGAAGAAGGCGCCGAGACCGACGTGCCGAGCGACGAGATCGGGCTGGTGGTCGGCGAGCCGGCGCATTTTCGGTTTTTCAGCTCTCCGGTCCGCAAAGACGACCAGCCCGGCACGCTGCTATCAACCTGGACCGACGACCAATTGGCGGAGACCGATCCTCTGGTGGCCACGCTGCCTGCCGACGAGGGCATCGAAGAGGGCTATGCGCCGGTGCGGTTCCACTCGAAGATCACCGAACTGGGGATGTTTGAGCTGTGGTGCCACAGCACGGTCGGCGACCACCGCTGGAAGCTGGAGTTCAGCGTGCGGGAAGATGATGCGCGAGATTGACCAGTCAATCACCCTCACCGTTCGGCGCATGCGCGGCGCCATGTGGCGGGTTGTCCAAAAGCCGTATGATTCTTCGCGCGAGCGACTCCTTAATCTCTCGGTGACGAGGTACGGGTTGCGCGACACCCGTGATCGGATTCCGATACCAGTCGTGACGTGCGCCATGGCGGATGAGGACACATCCGAAACCCTCAATCGTGCGGATCAGATCGACGCGTTTCATTACAAGCTAAGCTCGCCTCGCTTACGAATGCCGGAGATTTCGCCGCCGGTAAGATCAAGATAGAGATCCTTCAGTTGATCTTTGAGGTCGTCGAGTGTTTCTCCTTGCGTCCAATAGTCCGGATAATCCTGCAGGTAGCCGATCCAACCGCCATCTTCTTCCCAGTGGATGAAAGGGATTGTTGGCATGATCATCTCCTCGCTGGTCGATCAGAATAACGCGAATTACACTCGGGCGTAGCCTTCCACGATGCGGCCGATCCAAAACAGCGCGGCGCCGGCGATCCAGAAGGTCAGCATTTGCTTGACGCTGATGGCGTCGGCGATCTGCAGCATCATGGCCAGCGGCAGCGCCACCAGCGCCGTGAACTGCAAACCGCGTCCCAGAGGTTTCATGGCTTCGATTCGATGCTAACGTCCCTCGGTTTCGATCCGCCCGACCAACTCCGCTTCGCGCGCAGGCCCAAAACCGACGTTCGATTCCGAAGCGCAGCGCACCTCATCGCCGGCGAACTTCAACCGCACCGTGGTCGTGAACGGCGTCTCATAAGAGCAAATCTTGGCGGTGAAGGTATCGTCCGACGTCCACGCGCCGCTGGCCGCCGCGGGCTGCTCGGGCGCCCGACCCCAGGCGATGCGCCCTTTTCGCCATTCGCCGCCAACGCAGTCGATGCGCCGCTCGTTGCCGTCGATGCGCGCCACCAACGTCACCACGCCCGCGCCGTTGCTCGCCAGCGAGATGGCTTCCAGCTTACGCTCATTCGGCGGAAACGCATGCTTTTTGCCATCCATCGCCGGCGGCGACCCGGCGGCCTGCGGCGTGCGCAGCGATAATTTCTTGAGTCGCCCCGCCAGTTTTCCGGCGGCTTGGTCATCGGCAGGCAGCGCCGAGGGTTGCAGAGCCGGCAACAGCTTGTCCCACACCAGGTTCAAAACCGATTGCATATCGCGCACGCCGCTGGTGATGGCGACCACGGCGTCTTGCTCGGGCAGCACAATGCAGAACTGCCCGAACGCACCGTTCAGGCTGAGCTTGCCTTCGTCGATGGCCAGCCCCACGGCGGTCGAGGTGAAGCTTTTGCTGAGCGAGAACAGCGAATGGCGGCTTTGGGCATCGTAGGGCGTCCACCAACCTTCGGCCACCACCTGGCCATGCCGCACCAGCATGAAGCTGTGCAGCGAATCGATGTCGCGGTCGGCTGCTTCGACAAACGCCAGCACCGCCGCCGACGCCACGCCTTGCGCTTCCGGGCTGCCGCGGGGCAACTCGGCCGCGGCGCAGAGTGAACCACTGACGGTGGCGACGGCAATCAACAACGGAGCTTTCATCATAACGGTTTGCTCGGCCAAGGTTTCTGAGATTGTGCCACGACGCGCTATCGTAACCGGCAGAGTGCGAGGCGGCAACGCAACGAGAACACGCTCGGTGTGGAAAACCGAAAATCGGCAGCGAGCTGTCGCCGGTTCGACGATTTGATTCGCCGTTCGACGAAATACCATCAATTTGCTTGCGGAAAACAAGGCCCGCCGTCGCCGAGCGCCGTTCGTAACACTCGAACTTGGGGACGGTTATGGCGTCGCCGCAATCATCACCCGCGCATATGCAAGCGCGGGCTTGTCGCCATCGCCGAGCCGCCCCGCAACCTCTGTGCTAGGCCGCCTAGTCGGTCCAATTGATTCCTCTTCCCGTAGTATCGGAAAAATCTGGCTTGGCCGTTTTCCGCATAACCTGCGGCGGTTCACCGCGGCAACCGCACGCGCACGGGCTGCTTGACCGATCGTACCGACCGCAAATAATTCGTGAGCCGATGGCGCATGGCCGCGGTGACCTCGTGGCCGCGCGTGATCAGAATGTCGCCCTCGCAGGAAATCACGTGCTCGTCCAGGATCATGCCATCCGCAAGTTCGGCGATGTTGACTTGGCGCTCCTCATAATCGAGCTGCACGCTCAGCGACCCAGCCAGGCAGCGGATCAGGTTGGAATCGTACCAGCCCTTCCGCCTCGCGACCTCTTGCGCAGCCTGCTGCTCGTCGTGGCCTGATGTAAGCAGGGCATCGAAATCGAGCGCTAGCTTCAATACGCGTGCTCCGATCGGTATCTCTTCGCCCTCTCGCCCGCCGTCGGGCGGCCCCGAGCCGTCGAACCGCTTCTCTTGATAAGCGATGATCTCCGCGACCGGCCCGAGACGCGGGACATTGGCCACCAGTTCGGCGCCCACCTTCGGGTGGCTAAGAAAAAGCGCCGAGTCGGCCGCCGTCAGCGCTTGGGCGCGGTACACCTGGTCGAGTACATTCTCGGGCAGCGTGACGCAGCCGACTTGCGAAAGCATGGCGGCAATCTCCAGCGGCCACATCGGTTCGATGCCCCGCCGCGCGCCAATTTGCTGCACCAGGCGGCGGACCCGCGCGGCGCGGCCAAATGCTTTGGGCTGGGCCATGGCCAGCACGTCGGTGAGCAGCTTGACGCTGCCGCCCAACGTCTTTGCCAACAGCTCTTTTTCGGCGGTGACCAGCCGAAATTGCTCCAGGCCCGCATCGAGCGTCAGCCGCAACAGCTCGACGCTACAGGGCTTGGTCATAAACCGGAAGATATTGCCCTTGTTGACGGCATCGATCGCCGTCTGCTGATCGGACTGTCCGGTGAGCATCATCCGCACTGTCAAGGGCGCCAGTTCAGCGACTTGAGTGAGGAAGTCGACGCCGTTGATGCCCGGCATCTGCATATCTGCCACGATCACCGCGAACGGCGTATAAGGGCCGCGTTGGCGGACGGCCGCCAGAGCTTGCTGCGCGCCCAGGGCAGTGTGCAGCTCGAAACGCCCGCGCAGGTTGCGAACCACGCCGGCCAGTAGGTTCGGATCATCGTCCACAAACAATACTGCTGCGTTCATTGCATGACTCCTTCACAAAGGATGCCGTCGGCCAGCTCGCGCCAGCCGGGTAGGCGGTCAAAAAGTCCCAGACCAGCGAGATAGTCGTCGTCGATGGACGACGGCTCGCGCGGCGCCGCTCCCCGCTCGCGCGCCAAGGCGTTGGCCACGTGCACCGCCGTCAGGGCGCTGAATGATTGCACGGCAGATCGGGCTGGTTGATGATGGAACGCCACCGCTTCGACGACGGCGTCGGAAAGCCCCCACAGCGCCAGTAAATAGGCGCCCACCTCGGCATGGGAGCAGCCAAACACTTCGTTCTCGGCCGCCACCAGGGGCATCGGATCGCGCCGCGCGAGCGTCAACGCGGCGGCGTATCGGTCTTGCAGATTGCTGGCCAGCACGAGCTTGCCGACGTCGTGCAGCATGCCCGCCACCAGCGCATCGTTCGCCTGCTCGGCAGTGCCGCCGGCCTTTTGCACAACTTGCTTCGCCAGGGCGCCCACGGCCAGGCTGTGGTCGAACAGCGCGTCGATGCTGAATCCGGCCAGCGTCAGACCCTCGTATTCGGCGAAGGTATGGACCGACAACACGAGCGCGCGCAGCACGTCGATCCCCAGATGCGCGACGGCTTGGCTTGGGGTGGCGACGCGCTGGCGTAGTCCAAAATACGACGAATTGACCAACTGCAAGATTTTGGCGGTCATTCCCACATCGCGCGAGATGATCGCGGCGATTCGTTGGATCGACGACTCCGCGCTGCGCAGCTCGGCGACCAACTCGGCATAGAGCGACGGCAAGCTGGGCAGCGACGTCACCCTTGCCACCAGTTGCTTGATCGTAGGCTCCGAGATCCATTGCCGCAGCAAGAGCGCCCGCGCGATCGTCGCCTTCACAGTGCTTTCGTCGCACGGCTTGGAAAGATACTGGTGCGCCGAGCCGATCGACCGCAAAACGCTCTCGCCGTCGGCCTGCCCGGAAAGGACGATGCGAATGGTCTCGGCGTGCCGGCGCATGACTTCTTCGAGCAATTGCGCGCCGTCCATGCCGGGCATGCGCATGTCGGTTACCACGACGTCGAAGGGGCTCTGCTCGAGCAGGCGGAGCGCTTCGGCGCCGGAACATGTGAATACGGTTTCCCATTCATGCCGCATGCCCCGCAGCATGCGGCGCAACCCGTCGAGCACACCAGAGTCATCATCGACGAATAAGATGCGTTTCATGGCTTTGTTCCCCGCCAATTACACCAGTGCCAGCTCGCGCTCGTCCGCCGCCTCGTGCGGCGTTTGGCCGTTCATCGGCAGGCGGATGATAAAGGTCGTGCCCTTGCCAGTTTCGCTTTCAAAGCGGATCTCTCCGCCGTGCTTGTCGCGGACGACGGAATGCGCGATCGCCAGCCCTTGACCCGTTCCCTTACCGACGCCTTTGGTGCTGAAAAAGGGATCGAAAATCTTGGAGTGGATTTCCAGCGGGATGCCGGCTCCGTTGTCCGCCACGCGGATTTCCGTCCACTCGCCGTCGAGCCGTGTACTCACGCGGATCTCGCCGCGATCCATCCGCCCCGCGGCCACCATGTCGCCGATCGCGTGCGCGGAGTTGACCAGCAGATTCAGCACGACTTGATTGATCTCTCCTGGCAAGCACGGTACCGGCGGCAGATCATGGTCGAGCTCGGTCACCACATCGGCCACGTACTTCCATTCGTTGCGGGCCACGGTGATCGTGCTTTGAATGGCCCGGTTGAGGTCGACCGGCGTTTTTTCAGGGGTGCCCGGATGCGCGAACTCTTTCATGGCGCGCACAATGCCGGCGACGCGCTCGACTCCTTCGAGCGATTGTTCGATCGCCTTGGGAATCTCTTCGACCAGGTAATCGAGATCGGCGGCTTCCGCCATTCTCGCCAGCGCTTCGCCGGCCGCTGGGCCGGTCGCCGCGTCGCCTGACCGCGGAAGCCGCCGGAGCTCGGCCAGCAGGCCGTCCATGCCGGCAAAACCATCGCGCAAGAATCGCGTGTTGTCGCCGATATATTGAATGGGCGTGTTGATTTCGTGAGCGATGCCGGCGGCCAACTGTCCGATCGATTCGAGCTTTTGGGCTTGCAGCAACTGTGCCTGCAGCCGTTTTCGATCGGTGATATCGCGGAAGGTGAGCACGGCGCCGCTCAAGCGGCCGTCTTCCCAGATCGGCGCGCAGTTGTATTCCACCGGAAACGTGCCGCCGGCATGACGGCGCACCAGATGATCGTCGTGGTGCCTTATCTTGCCGTCCGCCAAGGTAGCGCAGACGGGACAATCATCGCAGGTGCGCTCCGCCGCGCCCTCACCGCGATGCAGAAAGTCGTGGGCGCCGGCGCGGACGAACTCGCTATCCGACCAGCCGGTCATCTCGGCGGCCGCGCGGTTGATAAAGATAGTCCGCCCCGAAACATCGAAGCCGATGATGCCCTCGCTCACCGAGTTGAGAATGAGTTGGTTCTGGCGGCTCATCTCCTCGAGCGACTGCTCGACTTGGCGCAGCTCGGTGACGTCTTCATGGGCCACCACGACGCAAAGCGGGCCTTGGCCGGGAAAGCGAGTGGCCCGCATCACAAACCAGCGGGTAAGACCCGGCTCGTGAAGCGGGTAGGTTTGTTGAAATTCATGGCGGTGCCCGAGTAGGATCTGCCGGATGCCATGGGCCACGCGCGGACCCTCTCGGCCGCAGTCGGCTAAATCGAGCGCGCAGGCTTCCAGATAGTTTGCGCCAACCGTCGCGGAGCGTTGCAGGGCCGGCTGGCTTTCGGCGAAGCGCCGCCATGCCTCATTGACCGCCAAGATGGCCCCGCGGTCATCGACAATCGCTATCCGTGCCGAAAGCGCATCCAGCGTCCCTTGCAGAAATCGCTGAGACTGCCGCGACTGGCGCTCGCTTTCCTTGGCCTCGCTGAGATCGCGCACCATCGCATCAATAATGGGCTGCGGCGCGGAGGCCGTCGTGGCGCGCGTGGCAATCGCGGCGTCAGCCAATGATTGTTCGCGCGCGGCCAGGCGCTTGCGCGATTCTGTAAGCGCGGTGGCAATGCCGCGCTCGATCGTCTCGGTGCTCAGTTCTTGCGTGCATACGATCGCATCGGCGGACGCAGACCGGTCGGTTGGCTCCGCGACGAGCAGGATCCGCGCGGCAGGCAATCCGAGCGCTGCCGATTCGTGAAGTAGTTCCAACGCCTCTTGGCGGTTGTCGAGCGCATCGAGCAGTAATACGTCGCAGCGCTGCATGCGCACGGCGTCGAGGGACGCAGCGCGATCGGCCGCTCTGCGAAGCTCGAGCTTGATTCGAGTCGATCGTTCCAGCAGGGCCGCCAAGCTACGGTAGCGATCGTCGCCGCCAAGAAACAGAATCGAAAATGGATAACGTGCCAACGTGGCTTCTGGTGCTGTGCTCATGCCTGGTTTCTGTCGAGGCCCCAAAGTCGCCAATCATGCAGGCGAAGTGTCTGCACGCTTGCCCCGATTCAGTTTGGACTTCTCACGCCCCTTCGCAGCCAACCACTAGGTCGCCTGCGCGCGAGTGGGAAAGGACGAGCGTAGTCAGCTCATCGCTGAGAATTGGTTTGGCCAAATAATCGTCGCAGCCCGCGTCGATGCATCGCTGACGATCGGTGCTCATCGCGTTCGCCGTCACGGCAATAATTGCTCCTTCGTAGCCGCGCTGACGAAGTTCTCGGGTCGCCTGGTAGCCGTCCAAAACGGGCATCTGCATGTCCATCAAGATCACGTCGAACCCGGCACGGAGAGGCTCATCCACGATCGAGTCACCGAGTACCGCAGCGACCGCTTTAGCTCCGTCTTCGGCAGTGACTACCTTGGCGCCGGCCATTTCGAGCAATCGCAGCATCAGTCGCCGGTTGTCGGGACAGTCGTCCGCGACGAGCACGCGGCACCCGTCGAGCCGTGCAAGGCGCGAGGCCAATGCGCAACTTCGCCGCCGCTCGGGCTTCGATATGTCCAAATAAGCGACGGGCAACAGGAGACGGAACACGCTGCCTTTGTCCGCAGCGCTTTGAACGCTGATCTCGGCGCCAAGCATATAAGCCAATCGCTGGCTGACGGCCAGACCAAGCCCCATGCCGCCGTAAGCTCGTGTCACCGACATGTCTCCTTGCGAAAAGGGCACGAAGAGCTGCCGCCGGTGGGTTTCAGGTATGCCGATGCCGGTGTCTTCAATCTCGAAAGACAGGCGGGGCATGTCGTCCTTTGGAGCGGCCACGCCCAAAGTCAGACGCACATACCCCTCCGAGGTGAATTTGATGGCATTCTCGACTAGGTTGGTAACAATCTGGCGAACCCGCGTGGGGTCCGTTAGAACCAGTCGCGGCAAATCGGCGCCACATGCAGCGGTGAACTCCAGGCCCTTGGCCACCGCGCGGTCTCTCAAGGTGTCGGTCACATCTTGCACAATCTGGCGCGGGGCGCATGGCTGCAGGTCGAGCTCCAGCTTGCCGGCTTCGATCTTCGACAGATCGAGCAGGTCGTTGATAATTCGCAGCAAATGGGCGCCGTTGCGGCGGATCGACTCGGCCGCCTCGCGCGTGCGCGGCGGCGATTGTTGATCGTCGAGCAACTCCGCGAAGCCCATGATGGCCGTCATAGGCGTGCGAATTTCGTGGCTCATGTTGGTCAGGAACTCCGTTTTCGCGCGGTTGGCCGCATCGGCGGCGACCATCGCCTCTTCGAGCGCCTCGTTGCTGGCGATGAGCGCCAGCCGAGCCTCTTTCATCGGGGTGATGTCATGCCCGATGGCCGACAGTCCGCAAATTTCTCCATCGGAACCGCGGATGGCTGATAGCGTCAACGACACATGGATTTCGAGGCCGTCGGCACGATATCGGCGAGTCTCTACCCCGGTGACGCACTCACCCTCACGAGCGCGACGTAAGAGATCCTCCTGCTCGGCCAGCAGCGATCCGCGAGCAAGCACCGAGATCGGCTGGCCGATCATCTCTTGGGCCTGGTAGCCGTAGAGCCGCTCCGCCATCCGGTTCCATGAAGTGCAGATGCCGTCGGGCGTCAGGCTGATGATGGCCTCGTTCGAACATTCGATGATCGACGCCATATAGGCCAACCGCTCTTGCTGCGCACGCTGCGCGGTCATTTCCCGACCGATGGCATACATTAAACCTTCCGAGGCCGCCAGGCTTCCCGTCCAGCCGACCCAGCGGTAGGCTCCATCACGATAGCGGCAGCGGCATTCGAAGAGCTTGCTTCGCTGCCCGTCGCCCAACCGACCGATCGCCGACACGATCGCCTCGTGGTCGTCGGGGTGGGCAAAACTCAGGAAATTTAGCGCGAGCAGTTCCTGTTCCGAGTAACCCGTCTGCTCAATCATCGCGGGATTGACCCGCTTAAGATAGCCGTCGACTCCGGCAACACAAAGCATGTCCTCGGACAACGCGAATAAGCGATCGCCGATATCGGTGCGCAACAATGGCTCCTGTAGTGAATGCATGACCTTAAAGCTCCCGAAGCTCGCTCCCCTTTTTTCAAACTCGACTAGCACGGCGCGCCGTCGTGACGCGCAATAAACGTAGGTCACGGAACCCGCCAGCGGAAGCGTCGCATCTGGAAAAGTCGTGAGGCGGATGGGCTGCTTCGCTTTTGCAAAGAGTCGCTCTCGGTGTGCATGCACTCGCCGTCCCCCAGTGTGCGTACATTGGCCCGAAGAATTATGCGGCAATCAAGCACAGCCGGCACTTGTCAGAAGCGCAACCGCCAATTAGCCTTGCTTCTCAGATGTTTCACTCCTCCCGTATTCGCCAACCCATGACGACCCTTCGCTTCGACTCATCACCTAGCGGGCGCCGCCGGCGCCCGTGCGTAGTGCCACACGCGGCGGCTGCCGTGTTGCTGTTGATCGCTGCCGCTTCCGCCCACGGGGCCGACGACTATCGGCTGGGTCCCGATAGCCAACGGCAGCCGGGCGTGCCGCAGGGCAAGGTTACGCCGCACCGCTGGAAGAACAGCAAAGTGTTCGAGGGCACCGAACGCAATTATTGGATTTATGTGCCCGCCCAATTCAAGCCCACCGAGCCCGCCGCCTTGATGGTGTTTCAGGACGGCGGCGGCTATGTGAGCGAAGAGGGGCAGTTTCGCGTGCCGATTGTGTTTGACAACTTGATCCACCTGGGACAGATGCCGGTGACGATCGGGCTGTTTATCAATCCGGGCGAGTTTCCGCCGAGCGAGCCGGGCGCCAAACCCCGCAGCAACCGCAGCTTTGAATACGACACGCTCAGCGATCAATATGCCCGGTTCCTGTTGGAAGAGATGGTGCCCGAAGTCCATCGGCAGTATCCGCTCGTCGACGATCCTTCCGCCCGTGCGATTTGCGGCATCAGCTCGGGCGGCATCTGCGCTTTTACGGTGGCCTGGCAACGGCCCGAGGCGTTCAGCAAAGTGCTCAGCCATGTGGGCAGCTTTACCAATATCCGCGGGGGACATGTTTATCCGGCCCTGATCCGCAAGACAGAACGCAAACCGATTCGCATCTTTCTGCAAGACGGCGCCAACGATCTGGACAACGAGCACGGCAACTGGCCGTTGGCCAATCAGCAGATGGCCGCGGCACTGAAGTTCGCCCGCTACGACTATCAATTCATTTATGGAGACGGCGGTCACAACGGCAAGCACGGCGGCGCCATCCTGCCGGATTCGCTTCGCTGGCTGTGGCGCGACTACAAGCCCCCCACCGAGGCGGAAAACTAGCGCCGCGGCTGCAAAGAAAAGCTCATTGACGAGGCCCCCTAGGCCAGATATATATCTTATTCGCCATCTCACGAGGGGATGGCGAAGCCGCTATGGAAATTTTGGCGGAGATGCTGCCGCATGTCGATTCGCGTGCTTCTGGCGGACGATCACCAGGTCGTCCGCGCCGGGCTGAAGCGTTGGTTTGAAGAAACCGAAGTCAGCGTGGTGGCCGAGACCGCCACGCCCGACGGTTTGGTGCGCCTGGCGGCCGAATGCCAGCCCGACGTGGCCCTGGTCGAAGCCCGGCTTTCGGGCAGCGACGGGCTGCGGGCCATGGCCCTGATCAAGCAACAGTTTCCCAGGCTTGGCGCCGTGGTTTTTTCCAACTGCGATGCCCCGAGTTACACTGCCCGCGCCTTGGCCGCCGAAGCCAGCGGCTTTCTCCGCAAGACCGCCGGCAGGGAAGAAGTCTTAGCCGCCATCCGGCAAGTGGCGGCGGGCGAAACGCTCTGGAACCCCGATGACATGCGCCGCCTGCACGGCACGCTCACCGTGCCGCATCCCTCGTGCGAGATCGAGGTCGCCCTCACGCCGCGCGAAGCGGAGGTGCTCTCGCACGTGGCGCACGGGCTGACGAACAAAGAGATCGCCCGGCTGCTGGGCATCAGTTCGGAAACGGTCAAAGAGCACGTGCAGCGCTTGCTGCGCAAGATTGGCGTCCGTGATCGCACGCAGGCCGCCGTCTGGATGGCCCGCCGTCAGGCCGGCTGATTTCCTGCTATGATGCGGGGATGAGCAAGTCGCTGTTCGAAGAGGCCGAAACGGCCCATCGCCGCCGCGCCGAACCGCTGGCCTCGCGGATGCGGCCCAACACGCTCGACGAATTCGTCGGCCAGCAGCATTTTTTGGGCGAAGGAAAACTGCTGCGGCGATTGCTCAAGGCGGACCGCCTCGGCTCGGTCATCTTTTATGGTCCGCCCGGCACGGGCAAGACCACGCTGGCCCGGCTGTTGGCCACTGAAAGCCGCAGCCACTATCATCAGCTCAATGCCGTGGCCAGCGGCGTGAAAGAGCTGCGCGAGACGATCGAACAGGCCCGCGATCGCCTGGCGGCCAGCGGCGGGCGCACGCTGCTGTTTGTCGATGAGATTCATCGCTTCAACCGCGCCCAGCAAGACGTCCTGCTGCCCGATGTCGAAGACGGCACGCTGGTGCTCGTGGGCGCCACGACGCAGAACCCGTTCTTTGCCATCAACAGCGCGCTGGTCAGCCGCAGCCGCATCTTTCAATTTCAGCCGCTGTCGAGCGACGAGATCAAGCTGCTCGTCCGCCGGGCGTTGGCCGATCGCCAGCGCGGTCTAGGCGGCGAAGACGTGCGGCTCGACGACGACGCGCTGGAGTTTCTGGCCGAGGTGAGCGACGGCGATGCGCGCCGGGCGCTGGCCGCGTTGGAAGTGGGCGTGCTGTCGAGCGACGAACGGCCGCTGCATTTCACGCGCGCCCTGGCCGAAGAATCGGTGCAGCGCAAGGCCATCGAATACGACGCCACGGGCGACGCCCACTACGACGCCGCCAGCGCGCTGATTAAAAGCATTCGCGGCAGCGATCCCGACGCCGCGCTGTATTGGCTGGCTCGCATGCTCGAAGCCGGCGAAGACGTGCGATTCCTGGCGCGGCGAATTGTGATCGCCGCCAGCGAAGACATCGGCAACGCCGACCCGCAGGCTTTACCGCTAGCGGTGGCCGCGATGCAGGCCACCGAATTCGTCGGGCTGCCCGAGTGCCAGTTGCCGTTGGCCCAGGCGGTGACCTATCTGGCCTGCGCGCCGAAATCGAACGCGGCCACGGTGGGCATTGGCGAGGCGCGGCGCGACGTGACCGAGGGGCGACTTTTGCCGGTGCCGGTTCATTTGCGCGACCAACATTATCCGGGAGCCGCGCGGCTCGACCGCGGCGAGGGCTATGAATACGCGCACGACGCCCCCGACGGCATCGCCGCGCAAGATTATTTGGGCGTGGAACGCGAGTATTACCGTCCGGTGGCCCGCGGCTTCGAGGCCGAGTTGGCCGAGCGGCTCAAGACGATCCGCGCGCGGCTGCGCGAGCGGCCCGTGGCGTGAACACCGTGGGCGGTTCGGTGCCTGCGTCATTTTGCATTTTCACATTCGAAATCGGTGGGTCGTACGTTCGGCGTCTGTAGGGAACGGACTCCGTGCCGTTGTCGCGAACTACGATTCGGACTTGCGTCGCCCCACGCGGAACGGCACGGAGTCCGTTCCCTACAGACGTTTTTCTGCGAAATTTGCCAAACTTGTCTGCCACTCGCGGCGCTCGGCCCATCGTACCAGCGTTTAGCCACCCCATGCGGGCGCGGGCCTCCACCAGCGCTCCACCATGCTGCCTGTACATCTTGCGCGGGCGGCTGATTAGCATCGACGCTGTAGCAACGTCGGCGCGCGGCATTTGACGCCCCGCGCCGCCTATTCTGCTTGCGGTCTTTTCTTGACGCCGCCCGCGATCGGTGCGGCGCAGCGTCGGCGAACGTCCCTTACTTAGCGAACGGGTCGGCCCCTTGAGCATGCCTACTTTCAGGCCCAACGGCTTCGGCTGGCAGCGTGATCTGCCCGATCACCGCGATTGGACCTTGCGGCACGAGACGGTCGCCCATGCGCTCGCCGCGCTGGAAGCGGCGCCCGAGGCCCGGCCCGAACAAATCGACTGGCGCGATTATGGCGCGGCGATCGAAGATCAGCAGGGGCTGGCCACCAGCACCGTCCACGCCGCGATTGGACTGGTTCAATTTTGGCAGCGACGGGCATGCGGCCAGTTGCTCGAACCCTCGCGGTTGTTTGTCTTCAAAAACGCCCGGCGCATGACGCCCGCGGCGAGCGATTCGGGCGTTTCAGTGCGGGCGGCGCTGAAAGCCATCCGCCGGTTTGGCCTGCCGCCGGAGAATTTGTGGCCGTATTATCCCGAGCAAATCGACGCCGAACCGGGCGGATACGCCTATGCCTTTCAACAAGAGGCCGCGCAACTCTGCTACCTTCGGCTCGATGGCAACGAACCGCCGGGCCACGGTCGGCCCGGTTGGGCGCTGCTCGATGAAATGCTGGAATTTCTGGCGGCGGGTTTTTGCCTGACGCTGGGCTTTGCCGTGCCCAGCTCGATTTCCGCCGCGCCCGACATTCCTTATCCCACGCATAGCGACACGATCGGCGGCGGCCAGTCGGCGCTCGTGGTGGGATATGACGATGCGCGCCGCATTCGTTCCGACAAAGGCGCGCTCTTAATCCGCAACTCTTGGGGAACCTGCTGGGGCGACAACGGCTACGGCTGGCTGCCCTATTCCTACGTGCGCCAAGGTCTGGCCGGCGACATCTGGACCCTCTTCACGCACGACGGTCTGGCGACCGGCGAATTTCAGCGCCCGCGAACCTAGGGGCGAGGGGCGAGTGACGAGGGGCGCGCGACGGGCTACCGCCCGTTCTTTTCACTCCTCACACCTCACTTCTCGCTCGCCACCCGCCACCCACTACCCGCAATTCCCCACGCTTCCACCAGCGCTCCACCGAATTGCCTGTAGCCGGTTTGCGGGTCTTGGCCGAACATAGACCCACTTGCCGGTCGCTGCGGGCGCGACTGGCCGAGCGGAGAATTACCCGCCCCCTCGGGGCAAACGAGAGGCTGCCAGAATGGCTCGTCATGAATCGCCGTCGTTCGCCGGCGGCGACGTACTGCGTCTGTTGCGGAAATACCACAAGCGGTGCCTGGTGCCCGCCCTGATCGTCGCTGCGTTGGGCTGTCTGTATGCGGCGCTGAAGGGCGACACGTGGGAAGCTTCGCAGGCCATGACGTTGCGCGATGAAGTCGTGGGCGGCGATGCCGAGCCGGGCAAGTTCCAGCTCGAAGACGAAATGAAAGCGGCCCAGGAGACGGTGATGGAGCTTTCGCACAGCCGCCCGGTGCTGGCCGCGGCGCTGGACGACGTGGGTCCGCCCGCCACTCGCCAAAGCCAGAGCGAGTGGCCCAGCGACCGCGAGATTCAGGATTTGCGCGAGGCCCTCAAGCTGGCGCCGCCCAAGGGCGCCGACTTTGGCAAAACCGAAGTGTTTTACCTGAAAGTGCGCGACCGCGAGCGGCCGCGCTCGATCGAACTGGCCGAG
>JAICLL010000096.1 GCA_025927475.1 Pirellulales bacterium | reverse complement strand
CGCCCCCGCCACCGCTGCCACCCCGCCCCTCTGTGTTTGGGGGGGGCCGGCCCGCCCCGCCGGGCGCCCCCCCCCACGCCGAAAAAAAGAAGGCTGGGGTGGGTTCGTTGCCTTTCTAGCGGCCAATCATTGCTCCACCGGGGCAAGCCCGGGTGGTGGCATCAGTATGTAACCAATTACAATAAACGGTTCACGCCTCGAACAGCGCAACACCCGTGACACGCACCGCAACCATCCACCGCCAGACCGCCGAAACCGAGATCTCGCTCGAGCTGAACCTGGACGGCGCCGGCCAGGCCGACGTGGCGACCGGCGTCGGATTCTTCGACCACATGCTCACGCTGCTGGCCAGGCATGCCGTGATTGATCTGATGGTGCGCGCCAAGGGAGACCTGCACGTCGATCAGCACCACACGGTCGAAGACGTCGGCATAGGTTTTGGCCAGGCGCTGCGGCAAGCGCTGGGCGACAAGTCGGGCATCCGCCGTTATGGCCACTTTACGCTGCCCATGGAAGAGGCGCTGGCAACCGTGGCCATCGACCTGAGCGGGCGGTATTTCCTGGTGTTCGACGCCAAATTCCCCGCGGCCAAAATCGGCGACTTCGACAGCGAACTGGTCGAAGATTTTTGGCAAGCCACGGCGGCCAATGCACTTTGCAATCTGCACGTACATGTTCCCTACGGCCGCAACAGCCATCATGTCAGCGAGGCCATTTTTAAGGCCGCCGCACGGGCCTTGCGGATGGCTGTGGAGCACGACCCGCGCATGTCGGGCGTGCCCAGCACCAAGGGAACATTGGGCTGATTGCGATGACCATCCTCAGGCACCGGACTGGCACGATGCAATCTGCTGTCGCCTAATGACTTACGATTTAACACAATCCTAACTTTCAGCTCATTCTCATCTAACCCGCCGCACGTACTCTTTGAGTGAGGATTCAGGTTGTCCCACTCAAGATGAGCGCATGATTCGCGGTGTAAACGGTTGGCGGGTATTTTGGTCCGGAGCGGTTCTGGCTCTGATGACCGCAGGTCGGCAATCGGCATCCGGCCAAGATCTCTCCTCGGTCATCGGCAAACATGTGATTGTGGTGGCCGAGCATGCCCAGTTGGAAAACGGACGGCAACCGGCGGCCAGCGTGGCAGCCGGCACGATGCTCGACGTGGTGCGAGTGCGGGGTGAATGGCTGTGGGTCAACCGCGGTTGGATCCACCGGCGCGATGTCGTACCCTACGATCGAGCAATTGAGTTTTTCACTCGGCAAATTGAGCGGCAGCCGACTGCGGCGGCCTATAGCCATCGTGCCCGAGTGTATTGCTACCAGGGCGACTTCGCACAGGCGCTGGCCGATAGCGATCGGTCGACCGACCTCGATCCGGCGCTCGCCGCCGCCTGGTGCAATCGCGGACGGGCGCACGCCGCGTTGGCGCAAGTCGACGAAGCCATCGCCGACTTCGACCGCGCCATTCGGCTCGATGCCACGCTAGCCGTGGCGTATAGCCATCGAGGCCGAGCGTGGACTGAGAAGGGCGACTTCGAGCGGGCCATTGCCGACTGCGACACCGCCATCCGACTCGATCCGCAATCGAGCGTGGCCTATTATTACCGAGGCCGGGCGAGGCACCGACAAGGCGACCACGAGCAGGCCATTGCCGATTTTTCCCGCTCGATTCGCCTGAATCCGCATTACGTGCCAGCCTACAATCACCGCGGCATCGTCTACACCGAGCAACGCAAATATGCTCGGGCGATCGCCGACTACGATGCGGCCATCAAGCTCGACCCGCGATTCGACCTGGTCCACATTCATTACAATCGCGGGAACGCCTGGCTCGGCTTGGGCAAGTTCGAGCGGGCGTTGGCCGACTATCGCGTCGCGTTGCGACGAGACGCCGAGTATCTACCGGCCATCGAGGCCATCGCCGTATGCTACGCTCATCACGGTGAGTTGGAGTTGGCCGCGCAATGGCGCCGCCGGGCTTTCGAGCTGGGCGGTGGCGAGCGCGAGCTTCAGCAAGAACTGATCCACCGCCAGCACTCGTTGGCCGATCGTGGCGGGCCCGACGAATCGTTGCCCGAGTGAACCTTGGGTCACGTGTCGGATGGCCCTGGGCATTCCTTCCAAGCCGCGGACGAGGCGTCGCCTAACTCAAAAGCCGGACGACGAAGCATTAGCGAAGCATCCGCCCCAGCCGCTCGGCCAGCGCGTGGACCTGCGGTTCGCGCAGCAAGGTCAAATGGGCACCGGGCAGCGGTTCGATGGCGAGACTGTCTGAAAGAAGCGCGCCCCAGCCGAGCGTCGGGTCGCAGCCGTTGCGGTCAATGTGTTCGTCGGCCCGAAAGAGAACCGCTCGAAGCGGCGCAGGCTGCGGCCGATAGGCCAGGCCGGCACGAGCATTGGCCTCGAATACCGCGAGCAGGCGCCGTGCTTCGGTGTCAGCAAGTTGCGGCGGCGCCAGGCCTGCCGCCGCGATTTGCTCGATGAAATAGGTCAACTTTTCTTCGTCGCCGAGAGCCTCGACTTCGGCCAGCGACCGGTGATCGGCGGCGTCGTATAAGCCGAGCAACGCCGCGAAGCCGGCGTCGGAAACCGCGCCGTTCCCGGCGGAGTCGATGCCCGAATCGATCAGCATCAACGCCGGCGGCGATTTGCCCGAGGCGGCGAGCTGCCTCGCCATTTCATAGGCCACGATGCCGCCAAACGACCAGCCCGCCAGACGAAATTCGCCCCGCGGAAGCACCACACGCAGTTGCGCCAGATAGTCGGCGGCCATGGCTTCGATTTGCTCATGCGGCTCGCCGCCGGTGAGTCCCCGCGATTGAATCGCGTAAAACGGCTGATCGTCGCCCAAATGGTGGGCCAGCCGATAATAGGGAAAGACCATGCCGCCGACCGGATGAATGCAGACCAACGGCGGCTGCGAGCCGCCGGTGCGAATGGGCACAATGCACGAGGCGCCGCTTGGCTGGGCAAGCGGCGAGTCGCCGTCGATGGCGGCAGCCAACGCGGCGATGGTCGGCCGCTCGAAGAGGATTTGCGGCGGGAACGACCTGCCCTTTGCGGCGGCCAGCGACATCACGCGGACGGCCTGGATTGAGTCGCCGCCCAACTCGAAAAAGTTCTCATCGACGCCCACGCGGTCCAGCCTGAGCACGTCGCGCCAGATGTCGGCCAGCAGACGCTCGGTTTCCGTGCGGGGATCTAAGTCGCGATTTGCATTGATAGTGTTGCCACGCGACGTCTGTAGGGAACGCCCTCCATGGCGTTCCGCGGACTGAGAACTGACGTCGCACCTCGCCCTAGCGGAACGCCACAGAGGGCGTTCCCTACAGACGCACGTGAAGTCGCCAAGCCGGTGCTCGGGGCTGACCATGAGCCACGCTAGCATTTCTTCATACTCGGTCGCAAGCCGCTCGATGGCCTGCGGCTCGAACCTTCGCGCGTCGTAGTTCACGCGCAGCCTGATCTCGTCGCCGGGAGAAACAACGACATTGAGCGGGAAGTTGGTCTGCGAACGGCTTTCGACTTCGCTCAGGCGGAGGCCGCCCGAAGCCGTTTCTCGGTCGGCGAGCGAACGCCCATTCGCCGGGCGGGCAGTGACATTCGACGTGTCGGTCGGATAATTCTCCAACACGAACAAGCTCTCAAACAGCGTCACGCCCGGCGGCACATCGGACCAGCCGCGGATGCTCGCCAGCGGGGTTTGCTCGTATTGTCGCGAATCGGCCAACTGCGCCTGCAGCGCTCGAAGCCATTCGACAACCCCTAATTCACGGGCAAGCCGGGCCCGAACCGGCAGCGTGTTGATGAACAGCCCGATCATCGAATCGGCGCCCGACAGCGTGGCGGGGCGACCGGAAACGGTTGTACCGTAGACGACGTCATCGCTTTCGGCATGCCGGGCCAGTACCAATGCCCATGTACCCTGCAAGAGCGTGTTGAGCGTAAGCTGGTGGCGACGCGCAAAAGCGTTGGCGGCCCGTGACGTTGGAGCGCTGACGGCGAAGTGGGCTTCTGCCGGCGCCGTCGGCGCAATGAGGCAATTCTCTGGTGCTGATCTGGCCGCATCAACCCCAACCCGAAGCGTAAGCGAGGTGCTTTGCGATTCCTCCTCGCTTACGCTTCGGGCTGGTGCGGGATGATCCAAATTAAAGCAGAGCGGCGTGGGTCCGGTGACGCCGTGCAACACGCTGCGCCAATGCCATTCGGCCTGCGAAGCGTCTTGCCGCGCGAGCCAGGCAATGAACTCGCGGTAAGGCCGCGGCGATGGTTGCGTCAAAAGCTCCTGTTTGTTCACCGCGCCTTCATAGGCGATCAACAGCTCTTTGAGCACCAGCGGCAGCGACCAGCCGTCGAGCAGCAAATGATGGTGCGTCCAAACGAGTCGCCATTCGCCCTCGGCCAGGCGAATCAGAGTCAGCCGCAAGAGCGGCGCGGAGGAGAGATCGAATCCGCGCCGCCGGTCGTCGCGCAGCAGTGCTTCGAGCCGCGCGGCCTGCTCAGGCTCATTGCATTGCGACCAGTCCTGTTCCGCCCAAGGAAGGTCGACTTGCCGCTGGACGAGGGCCAGCGGTTCGCTCAATCCGTGCCAGGCAAAGGACGTGCGGAGCGTGGCATGCCGATCGACGATGGTTTGCCAAGCGCGGCGAAACGCGGGCACGTCGAGCGGTCCGCTCAGCCGGCAAGACAATTGCTCGACATACGCGCCGCCATGCGTAACCGCTGTTTTCTCGGCGGCGCCGGAAGGGCACTCCGCCAGACTGTGATACAGCATGCCCAGTTGCAATGGCGAAAGTGGATAGAGGTCTTCGACGTTGCGGCCATCGCCAACCAAGCGCGCCAGGGCGGCGGCGTCGAGGCGGGCGAGTGGGAAATCGCCGGGTGATACGCGTCCCGCCTCGCTCGGCGGCGGCGCGGCCGTCAGTTCGCGCACCGCGGCCAGAAATTGCTCGGCCACTCGCTCCAAAGTCGCGGCGCTGAAAAGGTCGCGCCGATAGGCCCAACGCAACACGAGGCGGTCGTTCTCCATCTCCGCGGTCACATTGATGAAATGACGCCGCGCCGCAGCGGCCTGGGCGTCGATTTCCTCCGCCGGAAGCCTGACCATTCGCAGTAGGTCGCTGGCCGGCGAATTGAGCCCGCCGTGCTGCGCCAGGTAATTGAAGCAGACTTCCGCCGGTGAATGCGGTACGGCCGAGCCCTCGCTCGACAAGTATCGCAAGACGCCGTACTCAAATCCGCGTGCGCGTGATTCACGCAATGACGGCTTGACCCGCAACAGCGACTGGCTCGGCGTGGTCGCGCCGCCGAAATCGAGCCGCACCGGATAGAGTGACGTAAACCATCCCACGGTGCGCGAAAGATCGACCGCGTCAAACCGATCGGTCTGGCGGCCATGGTGCTCGACGTCGATCGCCAGGTCGTCGCCGGCCAACATCCGCAGCGCGTGGCCCACGAGCGCCAGAATGAGATCATCGACCGGCATGCGATATGCCGCAGAAAGCTCACGCAATGCGGCCGTGTCGGCGGTGTTGAGCGATCGTTCGAGAGTTGCCACCGAGGCGACATGGTTGATTGCTTCGGCAGAATCTCGCCGCAGGCGTCCGGCCGGCGCGGCGAGAAGGTTCTGCCAAAATGCTTGCGGCGCCGCAACGTCCTCGGATCGCGCGTAATCTGCCAGCCGCGACGCCCATTGCCGCAGCGACGTCGTTTTGGGCGGCAGCCGCACGGAATTGCCTGCTGCAAGTTGCCGGTAGGACGTCAGCAGGTCTTCCAGCAGAATCCGCCAGGAAACCGTATCGACCACCAGGTGGTGGATCGTAAGCAAGAGCCGATTAGCCCGATCGGTGGTGATGACGGCCGCGGCCATAAGTGGCCCCACTTCGAGGTCAAAGCGAGCACACAATCGAGCGAGCAAGCGCCGCGTATCGGCTTCCGCATCCGCCGCGGAAAGCCCGCGTTGGTCCGCCTGTTCAATCAGCAACGCGGCTGGCAACGCCTCGACGCCCGCATTGAATTGTCGCCATCTGTCGCCCTCGTGACGAAAGCGCAGTCGCAAAGCGTCGTGATGGAGCACAAGTTGAGCGAGCGCCTGCTCCAGCAGCGAGACGTCGATCGGCTCAGTCACTTCCAGCAGCACTTCTTGGCTGAAGGTGGGCGAGGCCCAGCCTGCGGAATCAAAAAACCAGTGCTGGATGGGTGTCAGCGGCACATGGCCGGTGACGACGCCTTGCTCGGCATCCATCGCGGACGAGGTCGAGGCAATGGCGGCCAGACCGACGATGGTGGGCAGCTCGAAGATTTGCCGCGGTGTCAGGAAAATACCGCGCTGCCGGGCGTGTGCGACTACCGCCAGCGTCTGAATCGAGTCGCCACCCAATTCAAAAAAGTTGTCTTCAATACCGACGTGCTCCAACCCCAATACCTGGCGCCACACCTCGACCAATGCCTGCTCGGTTTCGTTGGCCGGCGGTGGCGATGCCGCGGATGGCGCCTGGCCACCCACGGTCGGGGCGGGCAACGCGCCGCGATCGAGCTTGCCGCTGACTGAAAGCGGCAGCGCGTCAAGCAGCGTCAGACTCGCGGGCAACATATAGCCCGGAATCTGCATGTGCAAATAGTCGCGCAGTTCATCCGCCTTCACCTCGCCGGTTGCAGGCAAAACATAGGCCGCGAGCCGCGGTTGAGCCGGCTGCTCTTCACGAACCACCACCGCGGCTTCGCGCACGCCGGGATGCCGGCGGAGCACGGCCTCAACTTCTCCCGGCTCAATGCGAAACCCGCGAATCTTGACTTGCTCGTCGATTCGCCCCAGGAATTCAAGCTGCCCATCCGGCAGCCAGCGCACGAGATCCCCGGTGCGGTAGAGCCGCTCATGGTCGACTTTCGTTCCGCGAAATGGCGTACTTTCGCCGAGGAAAAGCCGACCATCGCTGAACCGTTCGGCGGTGAGCTCCGGTTGATTCAAATAACCGCGCGCCACGCCGGCCCCTCCCACACAAAGTTCGCCAGGCACGCCGATCGGCGCGGGGCGGCCTTGACGATCGAGCACATAGACCCGCACGTTCGGTAGAGGCCGGCCGATCGGCGGTCGCGGCACACCGGGCAGGCAATCGGCCGCCGTGGCGCAAACGGTCGTTTCGGTCGGACCGTAGGCGTTCACAAACCGTCGGCCCTGGCCCCATTGCCGCACCAGCTCGTCGCGGCAGGCTTCACCAGCGGACACAATCAGCCGCAGGTCGGGCAGGTCCGCCGGCGGAAGTGCCGCCAGGATCGATGGCGGCAACGTGGCAATCGTCACCCGGCGGTCGTGCAAAAGTTGCACGAGCGGCTCGCCCGGCAACAGCGCCTCTGCCGGCGCCAGCACGAGCGCCGCCCCCGAAGTCAACGCCAGCGAAAGCTCCCACACCGAAGCATCGAAGCTCAATGAGGCGAATTGCAGCACGCGGTCGTCCGCCTTTGGCGCGAACAGCTCACGCTGAGCGTGCGCCAGGTTGGCCCAGCCGCGATGCTCGACCGCCACTCCCTTGGGCACGCCGGTTGAACCGGAGGTGTAGATCACATACGCCAGATGATGCGCGTCAACGTCCGGCAAAGGGTTCTCGGTGCTTTGCTCGGCGAGCTGTGCCGAAATCGAATCGAAGTCGATCACCGGGCAAGGCGATTTTAGATTTTGGATTTTCGATTTTCGATTTTGGCTGAGAACCAGGGCCGGCTTTGCATCGTCGAGCATGAAGCCTACCCGCTCGGCGGGATAATTGAGATCGAGCGGCAGATAGGCGCCGCCCGCTTTCAGAACGCCCAGCACGGCGATCACCATCTCGCACGACCGCTCCATGGCAATTCCCACGCACAGTTCCGGCCCGACGCCGCGTGCGTGTAAGTAATGGGCCAGTTGGTTGGCGCGCCGGTTCAGTGCGCCGTAGCTCATCGACTGCTCGCCCATGACTAGCGCCACGGCGTCGGGCGTAAGGGCGGCCTGTTCGGCGAATTGCTCGTGAATAGAGAGCGGCGGATAGGACCGGGCCGTGTCGTTCCAGCCATTCGTGATTTGCCGCGCTTCGTCCTCCGTGAGCAGTTCGAGCTGGTCGAGCGGCGCGCCGGGCTGGTCGACGATGGAAGCCAAGAGCGTCTGATAATGATTGGCCCAACGGACAATCGTCTCGCGATCGAACAGGTCGCTGTTGTACTGCCACCGCGCTCCGAGCGTTTCGCCTGTCTCGGTGAGCGACAGGGTGAGATCGAACAGTGCCGTTCCGCTGCTCACCGGCACCGGACGAACCGACAGATTGGGAAATGTCAACTCGGGCAGTGGAGCGTTTTGCAGGGCGAACATCACCTGGAAAAGTGGACTGCGGTCAAGCTGACGCTCGGGCCGCAAATGATCGACCAGCTTTTCCAGCGGTAGCTGCTGGTGCGCGAAGGCGGCCAGCGTCGTTTGCTTGACGCGGGCGAGTAGTTCTTGAAAGGTGAGCGCCTCGACGCCGAGATCGACGGGCAAGGCCAGCGTATTCACAAACAGCCCGATCAGATCTTCCAACTCGCGCCGCGTTCGCCCGCCGACCGGCGTACCCAGACAAAAACGCTGCTGTCCCGACAGACGCCCTAAGAGCACTTCAAAACCCGCCAGCAAGGTCATGTAGAGAGTGGTATCGCTGCGGCGAGCAAGACGTCGCAAATCGCCCACAAGCTTGGCCGGCAAAGCCGCGACCGACTCGCCGCCGCGACCGCTGGCCACCGCGGGCCTGGCTCGATCGATCGGAAGTTCAAGCGACTGCGGCATTTCGCGCATCGCACTCTGCCAGAACTCCAAGTCTCGTTGAAGAGCTTCGCTATCGAGCGTTCGTCGCTGCCACGCCGCATAATCGTGATACTGCAACGCAAGCTCAGGAAGCTCCGCGGCGCTGCGCATCAGTTGTGCCTGGTAGAGTGTCGACAGGTCGCGGACCAGCAAGCCCAACGACCAGCCGTCGGCGATGATGTGATGTACGACTACGACCAGTCCGTGTCGCTGTTCGCTCATGCGCAGCAAGCGCGCCCGCAAAAGCGGCGGCGCGGCCAAGTCAAACGGCCGGCGCGCTTCGAGCCGCGCCAGTCGCTCGAATTCGGCGATCTGAGCTTCGATCGGCAGCTCATGCAGGTCGGTTATCGGCAGCTCGATGGTCAGCGAAGCGACCGCCGCTTGCACGGGACCAGCGACATGCTGGTCGAACCGCGTTCTGAGGATAACGTGCCGTTCGACAAGCTGCCGCAGCGCTATCTGCAAGGCTTCGGCGTCGAAAGGCCCGTCGAGGATGGCTGCCGCCGCGATGTTGTACATCGGGCTGGCGGGCGCCAGTTGGTTCAAGAAATACAGCCGTTCTTGTGCAAACGAAAGTGGCGATGGCTGATCGCCTGCCAGGCGCTCGATGGCGGTGGCCGCATCATCGATGGTGTGCCCAACCCCGGCGTCGAGCAATGCCGCCAGCGACGCGATGGTCGGTGCTTCGAACAACCGCCGCAAAGACAGATCGGATCGGAAGCGCTCGCGCACCCGCGCCGCCACGCGCATGGCCAGCAGCGAATGCCCGCCCAGGTCGAAAAAATCATCATCGATGCTGATGGGTTCGATACCCAGAAGCTCCGACCAGATGCCGGCCAGAATGGTTTCGGTTTCCGTCTGCGGGCCGCGGAAGGGACGTGCGCACGAATCGCCGCGGGACACAAGCGAGCCGCTGATGCGATGAGCCTGAGCGGCAAGCGCCGAGCGGTCGAGCTTGCCGTGGGCTGAAACGGGCAGCGAGGCGATTTCGACAAACGCCGCGGGAATCATGTATTCTGGCAAGAGATCTTCCAGCCAGTTACGCAGCGCCGCGGAATCAAGACGCCTTATCGCGCCTCGCTGCGAATTGTCCTCGTATGAATGACGGGGGACGATGAAAGCGACCAGGCGCTTCTCGTCCGAGCTTACCTGGCAGACCGCCACTGCGGTCTCGCGCACCTGCGGATGCCGCAGCAATTGCGATTCGATCTCGGCTGGCTCGATGCGGAAGCCGCGCAACTTGACCTGCCCATCAAACCGGCCCATGAACTCCAGCACACCATCGGCCCGCCACCGCACCCGGTCGCCGGTTTTGTAAACTCGCAACCCTTTGGAGTCGGCTGCGCCATCGCGCTTACTTTCGCGGAGCGAAAGGCGACAAAACCGTTCGGCGGTCAACTCGGGCAGCTTCCAATATTCGCGGGCCAGGCCGTCGCCGCCCAAATACAGTTCGCCTGCTACTCCGACCGGGGCCGGCTGCAGGTGTTCGTTGAGCACATAAGCTTGGGTGTTGTCGATGGGCCGGCCGATGGGCACTGAACCGTTCTGCGATTCATTCAGGCTGACCGTATGACAGCAAGAGAACGTCGTGCCTTCGGTCGGTCCATAGCCATTGATGAGCATGCATTCCGGAAACCGCTCGACAAACCGCCGCGCGTGGCTGGGCGACAGCACATCGCCGCCGGCCAAGAGCCGCCGCACGCCGGCCAGCGACTCGAGATCTTCATCAACCAGCGTATGGAATAACGCGGCCGTCAACCACAAGACCGTCACGCGATGGTTTGCAAGCAGCTTGCCGATTTCGGGCGTGCCGGGCGGGGCGATGGCCAGCGCGGCACCCCGCGCCAGAGCGCCCCAAATCTCGAAAGTCGAGGCGTCGAACGAACCCGGCGACGCATGCAAAAAGACGTCCTGCTCGTCGGTGGGGCAATAGCTCATGGGCGCCACCAGCCGCACGACCGCGCGGTGCGGCGCCGCGATGCCCTTGGGCCGGCCCGTCGATCCGGAAGTGTACATGATATAGGCAAGGTTCTCCGGCCCGGCCAAGGGCGGCGGATCGTATGACGGCTGACGCGCGATTTCGTCGGCGGCCAGAGAAAGATCGAGCGATTTTGGATCTTGGGCTTTTGGTTTTGGATGTTTGGTAAGGACGATGGCTGGATTGGCGTCGGCGACGATATAGGCCAAGCGTTCGGCGGGGTTATCGAGATCGAGCGGAACATAGCAACCGCCCGCCTTGGATACCGCCAGCAGCGCGACGATCAGATCAATCGAACGCTCCAGCGCCAAGCCGACGCGCGTCTCCGGGCCAACGCCCAACGACCGCAGGTAATGCGCGAGCTGGTTTGCCCGGCGGTTCAATTCGCCATAAGTCAGCGATTGATTTCCGAAAAGCAGAGCGATGGCGTCGGGGCGCCGCGCGGCCTGCTCGGCGAAAAGCTCAGGGGCGCATCGCTCGCGCGGATAAGCGCAAGCCGTTTCATTCCAGCCGATCATCAACTGCCGGCTTTGCTCGGCGGTGAGCAGCGGCAGACGAGCAATGGGCGTTGTGGGGGCATCGGCGATCGCCTCCAACAACGTCTGAAAATGCCCTGCCCACCGGACGATGGTTTCGCGGTCGAACAAGTCGCTGCTGTATTCCCAACTGGCTTCCAGCCCGTCCGCGGTTTCGCGCAGCGACAGCGTGAGGTCGAATTTCGCGCTGCCGGTGGCAATCTCCAAGGGCCGGATGGTTATGCCCGGTTCGTCAAAGGCCGGCAGCGGCGTGTTTTGCAAGGCGAACATCACCTGAAACAACGGCGTTCGCTGGCTTTTTCGCTCGGGTTGAAGGCGTTCGACCAAGCGTTCGAACGGTAGATCCTGATGGGTGAAGGCCGCGAGCGTGGTGTCTCTGACGCGCCGCAGCAGCGATTCAAAGGCCAGGCCCGTTTTCTCGTTTTTCTCGGCCGGGGTATCGCCAGAGCTCTGTTCCAGCCAGCGGTTGCGGTCCTCCGCGACCTTGCGCTCCAGCCGGCCACAAGGGACGGGGTTGCCTTCGTTGTCCGCATCAAACCGGCCACAAGGGCCGGGACTACCTTGGTAGTGCTGGGCGGTTTCCGCATCCAATCCGTCGCCGCGGAGATCCACGGGCAGGACGAGCGTGTTGACAAACAGGCCGATCAGCCCCTCCAGTTCGCGGCGCAAACGCCCGGCGACGGGCGTTCCTAGACAGAAGCGATCCTGGCCGCTCAGTCGTCCCAAAAGCGTTTCAAATGCAGCCAGTAGCGTCATAAACAACGTCGCATCGTGCCGGCGGCTGAGCTGCTCAAGCCGCTCGATCAAAGGCCGAGGCAGGGCGGTCGTCCATTGGGCTCCGCGTCCACTGGGCACAGCGGGCCGCGGCCTGTCGGTCGGCAGATCCAGCCCTTGCGGCACGCCTGCGAGAGCCTTCGTCCAAAAGTCGAGGTGATTTTGCCGCGCCTCGGCTGCGTCTGCATCACGTTGCCAGACCGCATAGTCGGCGTATTGCACGGCCAACGCCGGAAGGCACGGGCCGCGGCCCGCGGCGTGCGCTTGATATGCGGCGACCAGCTCGCGCAACAAAACGCCCAACGACCAACCATCGGCCACCAGGTGGTGCAGCACCAGCACGGAGACATGCCGCTCATCGCCGAGCCGCAGCAACTGCGCCCGAATCAGCGGCGCGGTGCTAAGGTCGAAGGGCTGGCGCGCTGATGTTTGAACGATCCGCTCGACTTCTTCCGCCTGCGCCTCAGGCGCCAGATGCGCTAAATCGACCATCGGCAAAGGCAGCGCTACCGAGTCCACGATGGCTTGCGCGGGCTGTCCATTGCACTGAAAGAATCGCGTCCGCAGCGATTCGTGCCGAACCACGAGTTGGTTCAGCCCGGCGCGCAACGCATCGGCATCGAGCGGGCCGGCAAGCTCGGCCGCCAGGGGAATGTTGTAGCACGAGCTACCGGGCTCAAGCTGCTCGAGAAAGAAGAGCCGCTCTTGCGCGAACGACAGCGGCATGGCATCTTGTCGCGTCGCGATGGGAATGGGCCGCGCCCACATCGTCTCGGCAAGCGAAAGGTCGCCGTTGCAGTCAGGCAAGGTCGAGTCGATGACGCGGGCCAACCGCGCGACCGTCGGCTCCTCGAACAACCGGCGCAGCGGCACCTCGGCATGGAAGCATTCGCGCAGCCGGGTCATCAGTTGCATCGCCAGCAGCGAGTGTCCGCCGAGGTCGAAAAAATTGTCGTCGATCCCCACGCGCTCCACGCCTAGCAACTCGCGCCACAGATCGGCTAATGCGGCTTCGGTATCGCTGCGCGGAGCGACATAGCTGCGCACCGTTAGAGAGCTGGCCTTGGGGCGCGGCAGCGAGCGGCGATCGAGCTTGCCATTGGGCGTCAAAGGCAGCGCGTCGAGCGACACAAAGGCGGCCGGCAGCATATACTCCGGCAGCCGCTCACGCAGCCAATCGCGCAGCTCGATGTGGCCGTTGCTTTTGTCATGCCGCGGCACGATGTAGGCCACCAGACGTTTGTCGCCCGGCTGGTCTTCGCGAGCCACGACGGCCGCCTCGCGCACCTGAGGATGTTGTCCGAGGTGCGATTCGATTTCGCCCAGCTCGATGCGGAAGCCGCGTATCTTGACTTGCTGATCGAGTCGCCCGAGGTATTCCAGCTCGCCGTTGGGCCGCCAACGCACGCGATCGCCCGATCGGTAGAGCCTGTTATCGCCGTTTGCCTCGCTACGTTCGCGGAGCGAAGGCCGACTTTGTTGCACGAACGGACTGGCGATAAAGCGCTCGGCGGTCAATCCGGGTCGGTTGAGATAACCCCGTGCCAGCCCCGTCCCGCCGAGATACAGTTCGCCCGGCACTCCCACCGGAACCGGCTGCATCTGCTCATCGAGTACAAAGACCTGGCAACCTGGAAGCGGGCGGCCAATGGGGCTTGACGCCGGGTGCGGCGACTCGTCGCGACTCAGCGGCCGCCAGGTGGAAACGATCGTCGTCTCGGTGATGCCATACATGTTGACCAGCCGCGGTCGGGCGTCGCCGTGCCGGGCGAACCAGCCCGACAACATCGAGACATCGAGCATCTCGCCCGCCACGATGACCAGCCGCAGTCCCAGCCGATGCGCGCGGGCGCCGGCCCCTTCGTCGATCTGCAAGAGCTGGCTGAAGGCGGCGGGCGTCTGGTTGAGCACCGTCACTTGTTCATCGATCAGCAATTGATAAAAGCTGTCGGCCGAGCGGGCGACGGTGCGAGGCACGACGACCAACCGACCGCCGTACGCCAGGGCGCCCCACAGCTCCCACACCGAAAAGTCGAACGCGTAGGAATGAAACAACGTCCAGACATCGCCGGTACCGAAATCATAGAGCGACCCCGCAGCTTGCATTAAGGCGACGACCGCCGCATGACTGACCATCACGCCCTTAGGTCTGCCCGTCGAACCCGAAGTGTAAATGACATACGCCAGGCTCTCGGGATTTGCAGTCGGCGGAAGGTTTTCGCAGCATTTCAAAGCGAGCGGGTCATCGGCATCGTCGAGGCAAACGATCCGTCCAGCGAAACCCGTCAGCCGTTCGGCGAGCGGCCGTTGCGTGAGCACGACGTCAGGCTTAGCGTCGGCCAACATCTCTTGCAGCCGCTCGGTAGGCAACGCCGGATCGAGCGGAATGTAAGCCGCACCCGATTTCAGCACCGCGAGAATCGCCACGACGGTGTCAAGTGAGCGTTCGACACAAATGCCGACGAAGACGTCCGGTTTTGGATTTTGGATTTTCGATTTTCGGTTGGCGTCGACCCGGGTTTCTGAACTCTGAACTCTGAACTCTGAACCCTCGCCATCCCGCAGACGCCACGCGAGCCGATTCGCCCGTTCATTGAGTTCGCGGTAGCTCAGCTTCTGATTCTCGAACACCAGCGCGATGGCATCGGGGGTTTGCACGGCTTGCCGTTCAAACAGCTCGTGCAGGCAACACGGCTCAGCTTGTGCTGGTCCGCTCGCCGACCACTCGGTCAGCAATCGTTGCCGTTGGGCCGCCGGCATCACAGGCAGTTGCGAGATGCGAAGGCTCGGTTCGGCGACTGCGGCCGAAAGCAGGGCGAGCCAATTGGCGATCAGCCGATCGGTCGTCTTTGCGTCGAACAGGTCGGTGTTGTATTCCAGGGTGCCGGTCAGGCGGCTGCCGCAGTCGGCGATGGCGAAGGTGAGATCGTATTTGGCGGCGCCGCTGGGGATTTCCTCGAACGACGCGCCCGCCACCGACGGCAGGGGCGCGTTTTGCACGACCAAAGCCACTTGAAACAACGGCGAACGGCTGGCATCGCGCGCGGCGGCGAATTCCTCGACCAGCCGCTCGAAGGGCACGTCCTGATGGTCGAATGCACCTAGAGCAGTCTGCCGGGCACGGATGAGCAGCGCTTCAAAGCTGGGATCTCCCGAAACATCGGCGCGCAAGGGCAACATGTTCACGAAGAACCCGACGAGCGGTTCGAACTCGGGCCGCGAGCGATTGGCCGAGGCGGCGCCAAGGCAGAACTCGGTCTGCCCGGTGTAGCGGCTGAACAATGCCTGCAGTGACGCCAACAAGACGATAAACGGCGTGGCGTCCGCGGCTCGGGCAAGCGCCTCAACCTGCGCAGCGACCTCCTCTGGGAATTCGATCGGTCGCGTGGCGCCCTGGTAAGTCGCTACCGCCGGGCGCGGGCGATCGGTTGGCAGTTCGAGCGGCGGCGGACGATCGGCCAATTGCCGCCGCCAGTAGTTCAGTTGCGATTCGACCAGCTCCGTCACCTCTGCCGAGCGTTGCCATGCTACATAGTCGGCATATTGAACCGGCAACGCCGGCAGCGGCGGCGGGAGGTCGAGCAATTGGGCCTGATAAACTTGCCAAAGCTCGCTGAGCAGTACGCCCATCGACCAACCATCGGCGATGATGTGGTGCATTGCCAGCAGCAAGCGATGTTCATTGTCGGCCAGCCGCAACCAGATCGCCCTCCAGAGCGGGCCCTGCACGAGATCGAATGGCCGCCGCGCCTCAGCCCGAGTGTGCTCGTCGGCGAGCTGTTGGCGGTCTTGCGGCGGCGACTCGCGCAAGTCGATCTCGGTCAACGTTGGCAACTGCCATTCGTGAATCACCTGGACCGGGCCATCGCTAGGACGCTCGAACGTGGTGCGCAGCGACTGGTGACGTTCGGTGATAGCCACCAGGCTGCGCCACATGGCATCGCCATCAAGCGGTCCGGTGACTCGGGCGGCTACGCACAGATGGTTGATCGTCGAAGCGGACACCAGTTGGTCCATAAAGTACAGCCGTTGCTGCGCGAACGACAGCGGCGCGCGGCTTTGACGATTCGATGCGGAGCGGGGCGCTGGCGCGCGGTCGATCTCGCCGCGGGGCGCCGCATCAATTTCGACCGCCAATGCCGCCACGGTGGGCGAACGAAACAGCGCCGCCAGCGGCAGATCGATTTGCCACTCGCGGCGGACTCGGGCGACGAGTTGGGTCGCCAGCAATGATTGACCGCCGTGGTCAAAAAAATTCTCGTGAATACCGCACGATTCATGGTGTAGCACCTCGCGCCAGAGGCGCAGCAAACGGGCTTCGGTCGCGGTACGAGGCGTCGCAGGTTGACCGGCGCCCGCCGCCGGAGTCGCCGCCCGCCACTCACACAGCGGCTCGAGCTGTCCATCGAGAAACGATTGACGGCAGGCGCGGCGCTGCACTTTGTAGCTGGTGGTACGCGGCAGCGCGCCGGAGCGTATCAGCGCAATCGCAAACAATGGCACGTCGTGCTCCGACAGCACCGCCTGACGGATGGCGGAGAGCACCTCATCGAAGTTGGCATTCTTGGGCGTGCGTTTCAGCTCTTGTACGACCACCAGGCGTTCTTCGCCATCGACGTCGACGGAAAACGCCGCGCCCGCACCGGCCTTGAGCAGCGCGTGTGCCTGGCCGACCGAGTCTTCGATGTCCTGGGCGTAGAGATTACGTCCGCAAAGGATGATCTGATCTTTCAATCGCCCGGTGATAAAGAGTTCGCCGTCGTGCAAGAACCCCAGATCGCCGGTGCGAAGATACGGGCCACGTCCGTCCGCCAAACAGGCGCAGAAGGTGTGCTCGGTTTCCTGCGGGCGGTTCCAGTATCCAGGGGCGATGCCGGGACCCCGGACCCAAATTTCGCCTACTTCGCGGGCGGCGCGTTCGCAGCAAGAATCGGGATCGACGACGCGCACTTCCGTGTGGGCAAGGCTGCGGCCGGAACTTACGAGCTCACGCGCCGAACGGCCGTTGGTGGCCACGACGGCCCGGTGGCGTGAAAGGGCGCCGGCTTCAAACCGCTCGACGACCGGTCCCTCGGCCAGCGAAGCGCCGCCGGTGACGCCGAGCGTCGCTTCGGCCAGACCATAGCACGGCACGAACGATTCGCGCCGAAAGCCGCAGGGGCCGAACGCTTCGCCGAATCGCCTGAGCGTTTCCTGCCGCACCGATTCAGCCCCGTTGAGCACGATCGCCAGGCTCGATAGATCGAGCTGCCGCCGCTCATCGGGCGAAATCTTCCGCACGCACAGGTCGTAAGCAAAGTTGGGGCCGCCGATAATAGTACCGCGATAGCGCGTGACCGCCGCCAACCAGCGCCAGGGCCGCTGGATAAACGCCAGCGGCGACATCGAGATGGTGCGGCTGCCGCTATACATCGGCAACAACACCGCAGCCACCAGGCCGAAATCGTGATACATCGGCAACCAAGTGACCCCAACCGTGCGATCGCCCTGGCCGCGCTCGATCTGAGCTACGTTGTGCCAAAGATTGCTGTGGCTGATCATCACGCCGCGCGGCGTACCGGTCGAGCCGGAAGTGTATTGCAAATAAGCCAGGTCTTCGCCCGACACTGCGGCGGGCGCCCAATCGCCCGGCGAGAGGGTGAGTTCGTCGGTGGCCAGCAGCTCGGCCGCGCCAGCCTGACCTGCCAAGAACGGCTCGAACCAAGCCAGCCCCGCGGACGTGCCGAGCACCAGCGCCGCCTGAGCGTCGGCCAGGATGGCGTGCAGGCGCGGCAGCGTGCGGTTCAATCGCAGCGGTTCGGGCGGAAACGCCGGCACCGCCACCATGCCGGCGTAAAGGCAGCCGTAGAACGCCGCAACATACTCAAGGCCCGGCTCATAGAGCAGCAGAATTCGGTCGCCGGGTGCGGCGCGTCGTTGCAGCGCGACCGCAATGGCGCGAGCGCGCCGGTCGAGCGCCCCATAGGTAAAATGCTGCTCGTCAGTTTCCCCATCAGCGAGAAACGTGTACGCAACCGTATTGGCCTGATGCTGCGCGCGCCGGCGCGACAGCGCGACGATATTGTTCGCAACCCCGGCAGGGCCATCGACTTGACGCAAGACAGAAGACATGCCGCCCCATAGCAGGTAAACCTTGTAGCGAGTCTGCCTGTTCCAGCTTAATTAGCCGGAAACCATTCGCCACCGCGCAGCGCAACATTCGGTCCTAGATCGCCGAATCCGAGGTGTTGCGGAAAATCACCAGCGGAGAGCTCAACGCCCTGGATCGTCGTCTGGGGTAACTTCTTCCAGTAGCGTCGTGGAAGAGAACAGCGGGTTCCGATCGGCCTGCTTCACGAAACCGACGCCTGGGGCAAGCCATTGCTCCTCGGTGGCCGTGCCGAGCGTGCCTTTGATCGTGAGCAGCAGCTTGAGGCAGCCGCGATACGTGCCGCTGGCCGTTTCGACGTCTTCGACGGCGGCGGCTTCAAATTCGAGTTCACCCTGCGTGGTGGTCGCCCTCCACGTGTCTCCAAGTACGATCCGGCTGGGCAGATAGAGCCATTCGGGCCGGTCCTGATCGCCCTCCAGGATTTGGTAGACGCCCTCCGGCCCCGAGCGATAGTAGACGGTCGTGGTCGGGCTGAACGGAATACCTGAAATTTCAGTTACTTGCTTAAAATAAGCCTTTCCAGCCACGCTGACGCCACCGGTTAAGGTGCTCGTGGCACGGGCGGAGCGTGGCTCTCCCAGCGGCGGAGACCAGGTGACTTGATAGTGCATGATCCGCCCGCTCCGCAGCGGTAAATAGTCGCGGCCGTCATAGCTGTCAGCGGCAGGCCGCTGCGGCTCGCGATTGCCGCCGGCAGGAGGCTCGCCCGTTGATGGCTGCGCCGCGGCGTCGGGCGGCGCTTTGGCCGAGTCAGCCGCCTGGCGACAACCGAGGATCGCTATCAAGGCGATCGCCAGAAGAAATGTCGCGCCAGTGCAGCTCATGATTCACCAAGTCGATGCCATTATAACAAAGCGGCCGCAAGATCGGCCCTGAGGCGGGCTGGCACAACCTTTGCTTTTCCCAACGTCGCCTTGTGCTGCTTGTATCGCGCCCGCGCGATGCACCATCCTGGCAGCCAAGCACAAATGCTGATTTCCAGCGGTTTTTCTGCCTGTCTTCGACTCGGGCGGCATGCCACCGGAATCTGTCGGGGGAAGCATTCCTTTCGTGCAGTGGCCAAAAATTAATCCTTGAATGGCTGCGCTGCACAGATTCTGGTCACGCCGAGCGTGGCCATCAGAGGGTTGCTCGTCGACAGTTTGGTCCGAATATGTCAGTTAGCAAGGGAGCGATTTCGATGAAATTAAACAAATCGACGGCGGCGTTGGATTACAAGTTGGTCACCGCCTTCAAAGACGTGCGGCGTGAACTTTTGCAATCCCGATTTGCCGACCGCTTGGATAAGCCGCTCGCCCACTGGGTGATTGGCAGCGATCGACGGCTGCCCTTGGCCTTTTTAGATCGCTCGTTGCGGGAGCTCTTGAACACGCCGTTTGATGACCTGTTTGCGACCGCTGGCATCGGTCACAAAAAAATTCGCACGTTCCTGATGCTGCTGCACCGGGCCGCGAAGCCACATCCTCCCGGCGCACTGAGGGGCTTGGAACCAGAAATGGCCGAAACGCAACAGGCCGCTCCGGCAATGATCAAGGGCGTGCCATCGGCGGAGGTGGTGAGCGAGGCATTGTGGGTCCGCTGGCGCGAGAGCGTGCGTCGGCATGGCCTGGAGCATGAGCCGCTGGGTCGCTTCGTCGAGACACTGATCGATTTGCCGCGCGTCGTCTGGCACAAGCCGCTGGGCGATTACACCGAGCTGCGCTTGGCGCAGGTCCGGTCGTTGCGGACGCACGGCGAAAAGCGGGTGCGCGCGGTGCTCGAGGTGTTTGGCGCCTTGCATCGAATGTTGCTGCATCTCGACCCGGCCAGCCGCCTGGCAGTGCGGATTGTGCCGCGTTGGTTGATTCCGATCGAAGACGTGCTGATGCGCTGGCTCAACCAGGTGGCATCGCCCAGCAAACAAGAAATCAACAAACGGCTGATTGCGCCGCTGCTAGAACAAGTGCGTGTGGACGCCGGGCCGACCGTCGCTCGTCTGGTCGAGAGTCGCTTGAAGTCGCATGCCCGAGCGGTTCGCCAGGCCGCCGACCGCATGGGTCTGACCCGCGCACGCATCTACCAGTTGCTGAGCGAAGCATCGGAGGTGATCACGGTGCGCTGGCCCGCGGGCGCGGTTCTGGTGGCGCAATTACGCGAAAAACTGAAAAACGACGGCGCCGATGCCGAGCTGCTTGCCTGGTTGGACGAAGTGCGCGAGTTGCTTTTCCTGCGCGGTCAAAGCCGAACGACCGATGACTCGGAGGTCGCCGGCAACGGCAAAGCCCGACACGGCCGTGTTTCTAGCCCCAACGGCACGGGCACGAACGGGCATCACTCCAATGGCCACGGTGGCTCGGCCAAAACGAATCCGCGGCCCGCGGCCACCGGCCAATTGCCGCGGTAGGGGCGGGGAACCCGCTCGCGCGATGACGACCAGCTCATTTCCGCTCACGCGGGCTCAGTTCGGAATCAAATCCAATGCGGATTCGGGCATTGGCGTTTGATCGTCAATTCGCGCTCGCGGATATCAACCAGCACCACTTCGACGCGCGGCTGCCGCCGGAACGTCAAACGGAACGTTGGCCTAAGCTTATGCCGCCCGGCCTCCAGAATCTTGGTCAACTTGCCGTCTTCGTAATACAGGCCCCGATGCGTGTCCTTGATGATGATCTCGCGCGCTGTCATGATGGAATTTGCCGCCTTATGAGATTCTGAAAAATGACCTCCGGACCAGGGCCGATGTAGAGGACCGCGCAAAACGACATGCAACTTGCCTTCAGCTCGAACGCTTACCTGCACTTTTCGGTCGAAGAGACCATTCGCCGCGTGGCCGAAATTGGCTACCGGGGCATCGAAATTTTGGCCGACGTGCCGCACGCTTGGCCGGTGGGGTTGCTGCCCGAACGCCGCAAATCGCTGCGCGACGCCCTGGCGCGACACAACCTCGCCGTATCAAACGTCAATGGGTTCATGATGAACGCCGTCAACGATCCACGTCAGCCCTATTGGCACCCTTCGTGGATCGAACCTGATCCGCACTACCGGGCAATCCGCCGCGAACACACCAAGCGGGCCTTGGCCTTGGCCAAGGAGATCGGCGCCCGCAATGTGCAGACCGAGCCGGGCGGGCCGCTGGCGCCGGGCCAAGATTGGGACGCCGCCGCCCGCATCTTTTATAACGAGCTCATGCCCTGTGTCGAGGTCGCCGAGCGGCTCGAAGTGGGCCTCTTGATCGAGCCCGAGCCGGGCTTGATGATCGAGCGATTCGAGCAGTTCTTGCGATTTCACGAGCGGATTGATTCGCCCTGGGTCGGACTGAATTTCGACATCGGCCATGCCTTTTGTGCGGGCGAAGATCCGCAGCATTGGGTCGAGCGGATGGCGCCCTACACGCGGCACTACCACTTTGAGGACATCGCGGCCACGCGCATTCACGAGCACCTGGTGCCGGGTCGCGGCGCAATCGATTTCGCCGCCACGTTGGCGGCCATTGCCCGCACCGGCTACGAGGGCTGGATCACGGTCGAGCTATACCCTTATATCAACGAACCCGATGCCGCCGCCCGTGAGGCGTTTGCGTATATGACCGCGGCGTTCGATAAACTGAATTGAACTCCCGGCTGGATGCGTTTTTCCATGACGAGTTCAACCGAGATGTCACCGCCGGAAGAACGCCCGCCGCGGATCGTCGAGCGCGTCGAGCCGCCTTCGCGCCTGCGGGCGATCGTGCAACTGCTTCGTCTGCCGAACTTGTTTACGGCAGTGGCCGACGTGGCGATGGGTTTTTTGTTCACGCACGCCGAAGCTCAGCCCTGGCCACCGTTGGCATTGTTGCTGGCAACTTCTTGCTGCCTTTACCTGGCCGGCATGGTGCTCAACGATCTGTTTGACCGCGAGATCGACGCCGTCGAACGACCGGGGCGGCCGATCCCTTCCGGTCGAATCTCAGCAAGTTTCGCGCGGCGGCTGGGCTTTGCCCTCTTGGCGGCGGGCGTGGCGGCGGGAGTGCTAGCCAGCGTCGTGACGCGCGAGGGGCGCAGCGCCGCGATCGCTGTGACGTTGGCGGCCACCATCGTGTTCTACAATCGTGTGCTGAAACATACGCCCCTGGGTCCAGTGGCCATGGGCGCCTGCCGCATGCTCAACGTACTGCTGGGCATGAGCGCCGCGTTCGACGGTTGGCGGGCCATTCACTATATCGTGGCGGCGGGCATGGGGGTCTACATCGCCGGCGTCACCTGGTTTGCCCGCACCGAGGCCGGCGAAAGTCATCGCGGCATGCTGGCCGCGGCGCTGGCGGTGATTCTGTCGGGCGTGGGTCTGCTGGCCGCCTTTCCGCGATGGGCGGCTCCCGACTTGCCCCAAGTAAGCTGGCCGAGCTACGCCCTGCGAGCCGGCGACCGCTGGCATCTGTTCTGGGGCATGATGGCCGTGTTGATCGGCTGGCGGGCCTTGCGGGCGATCATCGATCCTCTGCCAGTCAACGTCCAAGGCGCGGTGAAGCATTGCCTGATTTCGCTCATATTGCTCGACGCCGCGGTGTGCCTGGGAGTGCGCGGTCCGCTTTATGGCATGGCCATCGTGCTGCTCGTTCTGCCGACCATGGCGCTGGGACGGTGGAGCTATTCTACCTAAAGCCTGCTTCCAGCAGCACGGTGCACCGTGAATGACGATTTCCATCTCTCATGTCCGCGCCTTCCAAATCGACGGATCGCGGTGACCGTGAATGATTGTCACGAATTCGGCGCCTAGACCAGCCTGACTCTCATACCAGTCGGCGGCAGCGTCGAACTCTCGTTCCGCTTCAAGGGCTAAGACGATGCGCCGACTCATTGTCTAAATCGCTCAAGTGCCCTGGCCTCGACGGTTTCCCAGGCAACGGCACTGCCCGGGTCTTGATCGAGATGGTGAATCCGGCGATCGAGCTCGGCCTTCAGTTCCGGTGGCAGCGGCGACTGATAGCCCTGATCGACAAGCCCGTCCCAAATCTCGCCGACGAGCCGAAGACGGTCGCCTACCGGCCAGGCCCCAACTTCCGATAGAACGGATTGCAAATCCATATCGCACCTCTTGTTGTCAATACATCAAGTCGATTAAGGTCAGTATATCACTTACTCGCGTCGTGCGATCGAGGGAATTTCAGTTTTCCACTCTAAGTTCAAGTTTCGCAGTTTTTGCTAGCAGCAGTGTAGCTGGCACGGGCCCCTTGGTTAAAGAGCGAGCCTCCCGAAGAATGCCTTTAGAACAAGAGCATCTGAAGGAGGCCCGCAATGTACTTGGCAAGTTCGTTCG
>JAICLL010000118.1 GCA_025927475.1 Pirellulales bacterium | reverse complement strand
CCAGTCCATAGGGTGGGCCAAGCGCAGCGAGTCCCACCTGCTGGCGACAATTCGGCGCGGCAACATTCATGCGGCCGATGGTGGGACTCGCAGCGCTCGGCCCACCCTACCTCGCTCTGCCCCAGCCACCGAAAGGTGTTCGGCAAATGCTCCACTCGGAATCTCAAAACCGACGAGACGCCGGCAGCTTACCAGATGCCGGCGCCAAATGCGTCGCGCTTTGAGGCGGGCGCGCCGTTGGCCGGCTGGGCGATGCGTTTATGCGGCGGGCGAGGCTCCGGCTCTGCCGTTTCGATCTTGGTCTTTTCGCCCACCGGACGTTCCGACACGACGCGCACCGCCGCGGGTCTTTCCACCGTGTGCTTCTCGGACGCCATGCGCGGCTTGCGCGGCGGACGCTCCATCACAAGGTCTTCGTCGAAGTCGTCGTAGCTCGACACATAGCCGGGCAGTTTCGAGCGCTCGATTTCTTCGCGGAAGGCCCGGATGACGCGCTCTTGAATCAGCTCGCGGCAGGCGGGGTTGATGGGGTGGGCGATGTCGGCGTAGAGCTTGGCTCGGCCCTCTTCGTCTTTTGCCACGCGGTCGTCGCGCAACCGCCCGCCGCACTGATTGCAATAGGCGGCCCGCAGATGATTCTTGCAGCCACAGCCCGGACAATGGGCGGTGAGCTTGCGGCTGGGCATGGCCACAAACGGTCCGCTCGAACCCTCGATGATTTTCAGATCACGCACGACAAAGCAGTTGTCGAGCGTAATCGAGCAGAAGCCTTGCAGCCGCTCGCCCGCCTCTTCCATCAGCTTGATGCGCACTTCGGTGATTTCCACGGCCGTTCTCCTTCACCCGTTGGATCAACAAGTTCCGTAAACGGCGTAGACCTGACCTACGCCTCGTCCTCTTAAACACGCTGCCACGCGCCGTGCGTGACGCGCGTCGCGGCACCAACCGAAGTAGCTGGTTCCGCTACCGCTCATGCGATGCCCAAGACAATCAACCCGGCCAAACTCGCCGGCCAGCCGCGCAATCCAAGGCGAAAGGCTCTCGGCGGCGGCTTGCAATTGGTTGTGCAGACACGCGGCGGCCCTTGCCAATTGGCCCTGCCTGAGGGCGTCGATCAGCGGCGCCACCCGTCGCGGCTGCTGTGCCGGGCGGCAGGCCCGATACACTGCGGGGGTCGACAGGCCCGCCGGCGGCTTGACCACCACAAAGTGCAACGAACCAAGCCGTTCGACCGGCTCGATCAGCTCGCCCCTGCCGCGGCAGACCGCCGGTGCGCACTCGCCTGAGCTGCGTTGCACAAAGAAAGGAATATCGCTGCCCAATTCGCCGGCCAGGGCGGCCAATTCGTGGCCTGCCAGTCCCAGCCGCCAAACCTGGTTGGCGGCCATCAGGGCCGCCGCCGCATCGCTCGATCCGCCCGCCAGGCCCGCCGCCATGGGGATGCGCTTGGTCAATTGCAAACGGGCGCCGCGCTGGACGCCCAACCGCCTACGCACTAATTCCACCGCCCGAACCACCAGGTTATCGGCGCCGGCGGGCAGCAATTCTCCGGCGGCAGGCGTCTCGCCGGCGGGGCGAAGGTCGGCGAGCCTCGCGCTCGCCGTGAAGTGGGGCTGCCGCGCGCCGGCTTGTTGACAAGTCAGGCTGATTTGCCCGCCGGGGTCGTCCTGAAAGACGAGCGTATCGTACAAGCCGATGGGATACATGAGCGTTTCGATCTCATGGAAACCATCGTCGCGCTTGCCGAGGACCTCCAAAAACAGATTCAGCTTGGCTGGCGCCAGGACTTCAAGTCCCGCCGCCGTCGAGCGAACGTGCATCCTACGCGTTCCTGCTCAGGCCCCATTAGGGAAATCAACGCCACCACTTGCCGGAATGGCCGAATTACGGCGGCCGGAACCGGCCAAACCTCATCACTTGCCGGCGCAACTTTCTGTTGAGCCATTGGGGATTCTAGCGAAATTGCGAAACGGGGTCAACGGGAATCAGCCGTTGCCGCTTTCCGTCTCGCCTAGTCCTAATTCGTCCAGCGACGACGCCGACAGCAGGGCGCAGCCCAATTCGGCGAGCTGATCGTTCGGCCAAGCCTGCAACTTGGTCACTACCGACGGTGGCAATGGACCGAAGCGGGCCGCAAGCTGCTTTAGCAATATTTCCCGTTGACCTTTCAACAATCCACGCTGTTCAACATGCTCTAACAAACCGAGTTCCATCGCCTGCACTCCTGGATCAGGGTGATTCCGCAACATCTCTTCAAATTGCCGCCGCTGCTCCTCGTCAGTCGGCAGGTATGCGCTCACGCATTCGCAGAGTAACGTTTTCCGATAAACGTTCTCTGGGCAATGCGCCAGCCGCTGGAGAGCCTCGCCAGCTAATGCTATTCTCCGCTCTTTACTGACCCGCATCAAGGCCGCTAAAGCCACGCCAAGCCAATTATCCTGCCTCACATACTGTTCGGCATCGAGCGCCGGCAAGCCGACATAGGGATAGTTGAGGCAGACAAGTTGACGTCCCCAAAAATGCTCTTCGTAGCGGTCCCAACCGATGCCTTCCAATCCAACTCGTAGGTAAAGTCCGATTGGCAGCACGGGCAGATCATGCCGGCGGCGCAGCGGCTCGTAGTATTGGAACATCCGCCGCCGCAATGGCGCGACCTTATCCGCTGCCTCTATCTCGACGTGGATTAGCGCTAGCCAACTTTCAGCACCTCGGTCATCGGGGCCGGGCACAGGCTCCAGCGTCGCGAGCTTCGCTAGGACGTCTACATAGCGGCTCTCGCCCTCCAAGGTGTCGCTCACCAATTCTTTATCGAGCCATTCGATGCTGTTGAAATCGAACCGTTCCGCCCAATCTGGAAAAAAGAGCCAAAAGAACTCGGCGAAGAACTCATGGAGAAGTCGCTTGAAACGCGGATCGTGCATGGGGCTTCCTTGATGAGTTGGGCCGGCGTTGATGGGATCGCCTCGAGGCCATCCGCACCGGGATACGTAGTCACCGCACGGCCATCACCACCTGTTGGATGGTTGGCTCAAGATTGAAGCACTCGCAATGCGCGAAACCGGCGGCCTTGAAACCCGCGGCGTATTCGCGGAAGGTGTAGGCGTCGCCCGCCGGTGTCGTGGCCAGCATCACCACGGCGAACGAAGCCGCGGTCGGCGGCGCGATGCGGCTTTCGTCGGGCACGAACTCCAACGCCACCGCGCGACCGCCGGGTTTCAGCGCGGCGTGAATCTTGCGCATCAGCGATTCGTTGGTTTCCGGATCGAAGTGGTGCAGAAAGTTCGTCAGCAGCGCGATGTCGTAGTCGGCGCCAAAATCGACGTCGAACGCGCTGCCCGAAAGCGTCTGATAGCGGTCGGCCACGCCTGCCCGCTGGGCGTTCTCCTTGGCGACGGTCAATACGTTCGCCCAATCGACGGCCACGATCGAGGCCTGCGGATTGTGCCGGGCGAAGGCGATGCCGAACAGCCCGTGCCCCGCGGCGATGTCCAAGACCTTCAGCGGCGCCGCTGAGCCTTGCAAAACCCGCTTGGCGAGCAGATCGGCGGGCATCGCCATGAGCCCCGCCATGCCACGGGCGAACTTCACCCAGACGTCTTGCTCGGGCGCGAGCACGCTCTGATCATTCCGCGGCGCCCCTCCGGCGCGAACCGCCACGGCCAAGTCGGCGAAGCGCGCCTGGTGCTCCGGCGAGCAGAGGAACTCCACCGCCGCCCCCAAATAGGCGGGCGAGCTCTCATTCAAAAACATGCTCGCATCGGCCGAAAGCCGATAGCGGCTCTCGGCTTTTTCCAAGAAGCCCAGCACGGTCAGATAGTCGGCCAAAATGCGCACGCCGCGCTCCGCCGCGCCGCACGCCTTGGCCAGTGCCGCCGGCGTGTCGTGCCCGGCGGCGACGGCCGTGAACAGCTTCAGTTCGATCGCCGCCTTCAGCGCCGCCGTCTGCTGGAAGGCGTTGAACGTTTCAAAAATCCGTTGCGGCGTGGGAGCGATTTGAATCTGGTTTGGCATGACGAAATTCCTGACGGTCCGAAAGACGAATGAATCGGGCAAGAGAGAGAACGGTAGGCGCTCGTTTTAAACAATTGCCCGCCGGCTTGTCCACTTGCGAGCGGCTGTCTTTGAAGTGCTCTCGCGGTTTTTCAACCGCGAACCGTTCGCAGTTGACGATTTGCCCCCCGGAGCCTCAACTGTTAACGGTTAACAGTTGCCAGTGAGGGGTGGTGCCAACCCAATGATTGATCAGGATACGTCCATGAGCGAACGAGCTTCATCCCAAGCGCCCGCTTCCGCCAGCCGGCGCGATTTTCTTCACCAGGCGGCGGGCGTGGCGGCCGGCGTCGCCGCGCTGGCGCCCGCCGCGGCCGCCGAAAGCGCCCGTTCGTCGCCGCTGCCGACCGTCCAGCTTGGCCCGCACACGGTGACCCGGCTCATTCTGGGCGGCAATCCGATCTATGGACATTCGCACTTCAATCGTCACCTCAGCCAGCACCTGACCGACTGGCACACGCCCGAGCACGTGCAAGAGCTACTCGATCGTGCCGAGCAGGCCGGCATCAACACCTGGCAGAACAGCTACGCCGAGCGCACGTTGGCCGACCTCGATCGCCATCGCGCGTCGGGCGGCAAGCTGAATTGGCTGTGCCTTGGCAAACCCGACTGGGACCAAAAACCGCACCTGATCGACGAAGTCGCCAAGCGCAAGCCGATCGGCATTGCCCCGCACGGCGCCTTGGCCGAGAAGCTGCACCGCCAGGGCAAGCTGAGCACGCTCAAAGATTTGCTCAAGCGGATTCGCGATCAAGGCGTGCTGGTGGGTCTGTCGGCGCACAATCCCGAGCTGCTTGCCCTGGCCAACGATCAGGACTGGGACGTCGATTACTTCATGTGCTGTCTGTATTATTTGACGCGGCCCAAGGACGAGCTCCGCAAACTGCTCGGCAGCGACCTGCCGCTGGGCGAAATCTATTTGCCCTCCGATCCCCCGCGGATGTTCAAGGTGATCCAAGCGACCAAGAAGCCTTGTCTGGCGTACAAGGTGCTCGCCGCTGGTCGGCGCGTGGGCACGCCCGCCGAGGTCCGCGGTGCGTTTCAAACCGCGCTAAAAAACATCAAGCCGATCGACGCGCTCATCGTGGGCATGTATCAGCAGTTCGGCGACCAGGTAGGCGCCAACGCTTCGCTGGTGCGCGAGTTGGGCGGGTAGAGCGAAGGCTAGAACGTTAACGCCGCAACACAGGGCGATTTCTTGAATGCCGATTGCTCATCATTGATCGGAGGTTTTTCATGGATTCTCATCCTGGGCATCTCGTCGTCGTTCTCACGTGGCTGGCGGTTGTGACGCATGGTTTGCCGGCGCAAGCGCGCGAGGCGCCCGCGCGGGGCGGCGATGAACCGATTGCTTATGCTGCTGTCCCGGAATTTTGGGCAGAGATTGAGCGCCTGCTGCATTCCGGTCTTGAGTTCCACCGGACCAACCACGGCGTGATTGGCGCCGCGCCGGGAGAGCGCGAAAAGATCTTGCAGGCGAATCGCGCAGCGCTCCACCGACTTAAAGGCGTGTCGCTTCCGCAAATCGGTGATTTCAGGCGAGTGCGCGTCTTTTCGACACCGACCTTCCCGCAATTTTCTCTGCTTGGTTACCTGGTTTGCGAAGAGCCTGGCGCGTGGACCATTTTCAGTAGCCGCTGGCGTATCGAGCGGGTCGCACGAGTGAAACATACGAGGATCGAGCCGAGCGTCGTCAATGCCGAGATTGACGCCGCGCTGAAGATGGCGGCGGTCGTGCAAGCCGATCGCGGGCGAACTGCCTACCAGCCGATCGAAGCCCCGGCGGCCTTAAAAGACGGCCATAACCACTTTAATCGTAGATTCCTTCTGTTTGATGCGGCTTACCTGGCGTTCGCCACAGGGCGCCATGAGGCCGTGGAGCCGCTGCTCCGCGCCGCGTTTTATCAACATGCCGAGATGCTCGTCGAGCTCTACGACGAACTGGCGTGGAGACAATTCGAATCGGCGGTTCTCGATCTCAACCAGGGTGCGCGGCGCGCCATATTGGCGAAACGCTTTCAGCGCATTGCGGACGAGTTTCCCGAAGGAAGGTACCTGGAGCAGGCAACGGACTATGCACGAAAGCTGAAACAGATGGCCCTTGAAGAACCCGAGGGCACCCCACCCAAAGCGCGGTCCACCACCGACGATCTCGTGAAATCGCTGATTTACCAGTTGCGCGAGTGTGACGCCGCGCAGCACATGCAGCCCGGAGCTTGTTGGATACCCGGTGTTTTTCAGCCCGTGGAAGGTCCTGGCGCAAACGCCGCCGATTTGCTCATTCTCGAAGGCTTCGATGCTGTCCCGGCCTTGATCGAAGCGCTTGAAGATTCGCGCCTGACGCGCAGCTATGGCTTCGATCGAGACTTTGCTCCTTGGCGGTACGTTCTGGAAGTCCGCGATGCAGCCGTTCAATCGTTGGTCGTGCTTGCCGACGAGCGGTTCAGCGGGCGAATTTACCATCCGAATAGCACGGGACGATACTTTTCGAACGACACCCCCGAGGCGCGTGCGGCCGCCGTCGCGCGCGTCCGCCGCTGGTGGGACGAAGCGCAGGCGATGGGCGAAGCCGCCTGGCTGCGCAGCCGGCTGCCGCACGCCGGCCAGTCTCGCCCCATGCTGCTCCGGCGGCTCGTTCGGGTCGAGCATCGAAAGGCCCTGCCCGACGTGCGCAAGTGGCTCGCCGAGGAGAAACATAACCGTACTTATTCCTACCAACTTCTTCTGAGAGCCGGCGGCGCCGAGGCAATTGACGAGGTTCGGGCGGCGGCAGACCCCGAGGTGATGCCTTTCGAATTCGCGGCGCTGTTCGCGCTCAATCGCGAGGGCCACCTCAAACGGGAGGAATATCAATCAGCGCTTCTCAGGGCCTCGGAAAAGATCGCGGCGTTCGAACCGGAAAAGGTCCCGCCTCAGGTGCTGAGTGCGCTGATCGAGACTGGAGACCGCGAATGCGCGCTACTCGTTGCCCAGCGTCTCCGCGGCGGCAGACCGAATTTTGATCGGTCGATGCGTTGGGCGCTGGCCAGGATCGACGAGCCTGCGATCGCGGCAGAAGTTGCCGCGTACCTGCTGCCGCTTTTCGACGATGCCAAGACCGCGACCAACAGCGGGTGGCGCAATTATTTCGAGGGCGAGCGGGATATTTATCGAGTGAAGGATGACGCGGCGTTTCTCGTTAACAAGCTGCTCGATCGCCCATTGCCCAACTTTGCCGATCTGACACCGCCCGAACGCGATGCTGAAATCGAAAAGCTGCGCAAAATCTGCACCGCTCGCGGTATCCGCCCGGCATTCGCCCTTCGACCATCGCCCTGAACCACCTTCAACTTATAATGATGGCTGTTCCGTCGCCCATTTTGCGAGTGAAGGCCGGAGAAGATCAATCAACTACCGGTGCCTCGTCTCTGTGCCGCTTGACCGCGACGCCTAAGCCAAAGACGAGACGTTCCCTGGATCAAACGCTGGTAAGCCCAACCAGGAACAGAAGAGGAGAGGCACCGGTACTTTTTGGACCACGAGAGGAAGTTACCGAACCGGAAGATCTGAGCAATTTGACTGTCCGTCAAACTAGCGCCATCTCACCAGTCCAATTTCGACCTATTTCATTTCGAGCGAATGGCGCGTCACAAGGCGCGCCGCGATTGGCAAATCGAAAGAAACATCGGTCCAGCCGCGTTCATAAGCCAAACCGGCGAGAATCGACTCCTGTAACGCGATGGCATTGCGAGGCTGATCGTCGGCGGCGGTTGTCTTCGCGAAGTTCACCGTCGAATCGACGAGTGCCGCGGTGAACTTCGTTTGGTTTCCATTCCGGAGCGCCTGCCAGGCTTCGAGCAGCAGCTTCGGACGTTTCTGGCGAGACTTCTGCAGCCGTTTTAAGAGCGGCGCCATATCCATCGGCGACGACTGGAACGACCCGGCGATACCGAGCAGCGCGGCGCTCAGGGCAGCCTCACGGTGCTTGAGGCTCGTCGTTTCGATGGTGAGGCACGGCTGCAGATCGTCGGAAAGCAGCGTCCGTTCGCGGGCGCAACCCGCCAGAGTTGCAAGCAACAGCGCCTCGGAATAGGGCTCGAGCCAGGCGGCGCCCTCACTCGAAACAAGGTTTTCCGTCGCTTTTGTCAAGCCGCCGCGGAGGACCTTGAAATACCGCAGCGCCATCTCGACGCCTTTTGCCGCGGCGATTTCGGGCCGCAACGCGCCCCGGAAGCCGAAGTGCCAGTCATAAACAATCCAAGTGCACTTGGCGATGCACATTCGGTAGCAGAGCGCCGGATTGCCCTGTAGGCCAAGCGTTTCGCAGTCGTCGCCCAGCGCGGGGAACTCCTCCTCGCGGGCTTTCGCGCGGTACGCCAGCTTTTTCGGATCGCCGCATTGGAGCTCATTGAAGTAGGGGTTGGCATACGTCTTTCTCTTGGGTGGGCCGACATGGATGCCAACGTCTTCGAGCATCCGCTCGATCACATGGTCGGGCGGTCTCGTCCGCAGATCTTTGGGGTCAGCGTGTTGGACGTAAATCGCCTGGCCCAACTCCACCGCCTTGTTGATCTGCCTGGCAAGCGACTCGTATTCCTCGCGCAGTTCCCCAAACGGCAAGCCGCGACATTCGTCAGCCGCGCTAGCAATGTCCGCCTTCAGTAGGGCAACCTGCTGGGGCGAGTGAATACTGTATGGCTTTCGCTGGTACCGCTTTTCGAATTCCCGCTCCATCCGTTCCGTGCCGTCCCAGCCGCGGCAGCGAAGCGGCCGGTTGCCCCACCACTGTAACTCGCGCGTTCGTGGAACCGCGCCGGCCATGTTGCGGTAGCGCCATTCGTCGTCCTCTGTCTCGTCGCCGTCGATTTCGATGGTTCCGACGATCAACTGCACGAGGTCCCACAACACCGCGTACTCGCCGCGCGTGGGATAGCACCAAAGCGGGTCCTTTTTTTGGTTAAAAACCGCGTCGAGCACCTTGCCGCGCACCACGACATCCTCTTCGCTGGCGCCCTCGTACCACTCGTCGGCCAGCAGCAATTGGCGAATGGATTCGCCAAGCTGCTCCTCGTAATCCGAATTGCCGGCGAGCGCCTCGCGCTTAATCATACCGGTGGAAATCAACCCCTCGGCGAGCTTGGCGTGAACGGTCGACGTCGGGTCCGAAACCAGCTCGTCAAACGGTTGCCAGTCGAACGCGGTGAGTGCGTAGTAGCGGGACATCGCTTTATTTTTTATTCGTCGTCTTCGTCGCCCGATCCCCACGAATCGGGAATTTTGAAGCGGTTGAGCCATTGGTCGAGCAGCGGAGATCTCTTCGCCAGCTCGGGATAGACGGGCGACGACGACTCGCCACGCAGCCATTCGAAAAAGGCCGCGTCCCACGGCATTCCTTGGGCGACGTCGAATGCGTCAAGCAGCTTGCCGTTCTTTTCTAGCGCCAACTCGGCCAGCCCGTGAGCGACAAAGCAGATGATCTTTTCCTCGTCGTGGAAAAACGCGCGACGAAACGTCTTCATGACCTGGCCAAGACCAGCCGCGACGACCGAGGGCTCTTCGCTGAGGATGCCGCCGACAACGTTCAGCATCGCCTTGTATGCTTCGGGAGCTTTCTGCTTTGCGATCTTGCCAACAAGGTCGCGTTGCAGCGCGTCGTCTTCCGTAAGAATCGCGAGCATGGCGTTGTAGAGGAGGTCAACCGCCCGATTCCCGCCGCGCAGAGGCCCGTCAACCAAATCGAGAAAGCACCGCGCGATGGCCACATCTTTGGCGGCCAACGCACGGAGGATCGTCCAGGCATCCGGGTAGCTGCCGCCCTTCCTGCGGTATCGCCGATGTTCAAGCCAACTCATTCTGGCGTCCAACGACAGCGCAGCGCGCAGGTCGCTCAACATGTTGAAGGCAATTCGCCGGGCAAGGCCGCGCTCAATCAGATCGAGATTAGAGAGGAGGTTCATTTCAACCATCGCTTCGCACTCTTCGTCGTTGAGCTGAGGTTGTTGCTGGCGCAGGTTCCGGCGTAAGCATTCGAGCGAGTTAAGGCCGCTACGCTGGTCGATCTCCGTGAGCCTCGCTTTTCGCTCGATGTCAGGAAACGCCCAAAGATCCGCATCGCAACGGTAGTCTTCCAAAAGCATTTGGACGTATTCGCGTTGCTGCGCGTTTAACTGTGATTGTAGCGGTTTTGCCTCGCCCTGTTTGGCGGCGGTGGCGGCGCGTTTGGGCGACTTTGCTTTCGCGGCGGTTGCCACGGCGGCTTGCAGGGAGCTTCCGCTTCGAACGGGCTTCGGTTTGGCAGGTTTTCGCGGTTTTGATTGGATGACCTCGAGGCGAACGAGGGAATCCTTGGGAAGCCCTCGCAAAATCTCATTCGCGGGACCTAATTGTTCGGCCACGACCTCAAAGAGGATCTCGTCCAAAGGATCGTCATGGAAGAATGCGCGCGCCTTTTCAAAGGCGCTCAGCACCTCGCTGGCTTTCAACCACGACTCACCATCCGATTCGAAAAAGCGCCGCAATTCGGGCAGTCCTGCTTTCTTCAGAGGGCGGTCGATGAAGGAAAGATTCGCCGCAATCGCGCGCACGCCGAGCGAGACGGTCGTCGGTGGTGAAGTTCCGTGTTTGGAAATCAGATGTACGTCGTTGACTGCCATGACGTTCACTCCCAAATGTTCGAACTCTCGCTTCTCGGAAGCCTTCCCTTGGAATGCCGGCTTCTGCTGCCCATCACAAAGCACCGCCATTCTGGTTATTGACTGGCGGCGAATCAAGCGGACGTTTCTCGCTCTGGCCCGGCCCGCCACCTGCATCCCTGCACACGCTAATCTGCCTTGGTGAAGTAATCAACCGAGGCGCCGGCTATAATATATTTGGCGGCAACCAAATCAGTCGGAGATATGGTGATGGCCACAGGATTAGAAATGTACGACGCGCTGGTTCGCGCGATCGCGGCCCGCGGCAACCGTGCGCTGGCCGTCAACCAGTTTGACGCGGAGGATCTGACCAAGTTGACCGCCGACGACTTGCGCTTACGAGGCATCGACACCGCTCGGGTCGAATGCGTGGCGAGCGAGCTGGCCAAAGGCAGCTTACGGGAACTTGGCAGTGTGGAGAGAGCACACCTGGCCATCGAGCAAACTGAGCCAAACCTGATTTCCGGCGAAGGCATTCGACGTTCGGCCGGTTCGCTGGCTGACGAAGAGCAAACCATGGAAGAGATGTTCGAAGAATTAGACCGCATCCGCCACCCCGAGAAGTACTCAGGGTGAGCTTTTTGCTCGACACGAATATCCCGTCGGCTCGAAAGGTTTTACGAAGGCAGGTATTCGCAAGATGATCGCCCGACTGCACGAAGAGCTGGCACTCTATGAAGCCAGCGAGGATGCACGGCGGTCGCCGTCGAACTAGGCCGTTTTTTACGCCTGCGCCCCCAATTGCTGCGGTGCCGAGCTGAACGTCCGTGCGTCGAGACAAACCTCGGCGTCGTATGGAATCTGCGTCACTGCCGCGTGATATCCTGCCCCCAGTCGGTGTGATCGGGTCCCGGCCAGTCGTCGACATAGGCCCGCTGCGCCCAGGCGTTCCAGGCGGCTTCGAGCCTGGCGGCCAGCTCGGGCTGCTCGGCAATCAAATCATGCTGCTCGGTGCGGTCCGCCTCCATGTCGAACAGTTGCCACGGCTGCCGGTGACGCATGACCAGTTTCCATTTGCCGTCGCGCACCGCCTTGTTGCCTTCGTGCTCCCAGAAGATCGGCTCGGTCCGCGCAAGCGGCTTGCCCGCGAGCGCCGGCCCCAGGCTGACGCCCTGCATCGGTTCGATCTTTTCGCCGCCAAATTCGCGCGGATAATTCGCCCCGGCCAGATCGACGGCGGTGGCCATAATGTCGACCAGATGCGCGGGCTGTTTTTCCAGAGCGTTGCGCCGCTCCTTGGAAATTCCCGCCGGCCAGTGGGCGATGAGCGGCGTGCTGATGCCGCCCTCGTGCGTGAAGTGCTTGTAGCGGCGGAAGGGCGTGTTGGCCAGCGTCGCCCAATTCATGCCCAACAGCACATAAGACTCCGGGTTGCCGATGGGACCCTCGCCGCGCGTGACGCCCGGCGGCCCGCCCTCGGCGTTGCCGCCGTTGTCGCTCAGGAAAAGGATCAGCGTGTTATCGAGCACGCCGCGCTCTTTCAGACCATCGACCAGCGTGCCCATGGCGAAGTCGATGCGGTCGATCATCGCCGCATACACCGCCATGATCTCGTCGAAGCGCTGCTGCCGGTCTGCTTTCCGGGTTTCCCAGGCGGGCGATTCGGGCGGGCGCGGCGTCAGCGGCCACCGCCGGTCAACGATTCCCAACTCGATCTGTTTCGCATGCCGCCGCTGGCGCAGCTCGTCCCAGCCGGCCATGTACTTGCCGCGATATTTGTCGATGATCTCTCTCGGCGCCCGCAACGGGAAGTGGACCGCGCCCTGCGCCAGGTAGAGGAAGAAGGGCTTCTTCTCGGCCCGCGCCTCGTCGATGAACTTCAGGCCCCACTCGGTAAACAGATCGGTGGAATACCAGTCCTTGCCGAAGACGGGCGAATCTTTCGGCAGCTCTTCGCCGTTGAGGTACAGCATTTTCGTGCCCGGCTTGTCCATTTCTTTGGGGAAATAGACTTCGCCGTAGCGCGAGTTGAGCGAGCGATCGAAGCCGCGCTTCCAAGGCACGCAGCCATGCTGCTGGCCGAGGTGCCATTTGCCGGTCATGGCGGTGAAGTAGCCGGCGCTGTGCAGCACCTCGGCGATGGTCACACACCGCGGCAGCAGCCGACCGTGAATGCCGCGCGAGTCCGGCTCGACCCGATTATCGAGCCAGCCCATGCCCGCTTGGTGAGGATAAAGCCCCGTCAACAGCGAGGCCCGCGTCGGACTGCACCGCGCGGTGTTATAGAACTGCGTGAATCGCACACCTTCGGCGGACAGCCGGTCGAGGTTCGGCGTCGGAACTTCTCCGCCGTAACAGCCGATATCGGAGAAACCCATATCATCGACCAGCACCACGACGATATTTGGCCGCTCTGCGCCGATGGCAGACGACAGACCGATGAGGCACCCGATCAGGCACGACAGCAGAGAGGTTTTGATGCGCATGAGTAGATGGCGAGAGGAACGAGGGCAGAGTTGGCTAACCGCCCAAGTATTGCTACCGTGCATTGGGTACGCAAGTGCCACATTCGTGGCCCTGGGTTGCTCGATTGACGTTAACCTTTCGACTTGACCGCGCTAGCCGAACAACGCCCTGATCGGCGTCCCGTCCGACAGCCGAAAGGGCCGGTTCACGGGATCGCGAACCTCCCGCGCGGGGTCGATGCCGAATCGCCACAGAATGGTGGCCGTGAGGTCAGCCGGCGTTACGGGATCTCGATCGGGATATGCCCCGATCTTGTCGCTGGCGCCATAGACGGTTCCACCGCGCACGCCGCCGCCGGCCAGCACGACCGTGTAACAATCGGGCCAGTGGTCGCGACCGGCGCTGCCGTTGATCTTCGGCGTGCGACCAAATTCGCCCATCGACACCACCAACGTCGAGTCGAGCAGGCCGCGCGACTCCAGGTCTTCCACGAGCGCCGAAAGTCCCTGGTCGGCGGGCGGAATCAATTGCCGATGCCGCGGAAATATCGTCTGATGACTGTCCCAGTTGGCGTCTTGCCCGTTTCGCTCGCCGTCGAACACCGTGACCACATTGACGCCGCTCTCGACCAGCCGCCGCGCCAGCAGCAAGCTCTGGCCCAATAAATGACGCCCGTAGCGATCACGAAGCTGCGGGCTTTCATGCTCGAGATCGAAGCTGTGGCGCACCGCGTCGGATGAAACAAGCTGCAAGGCCCGCCGCTGATAGAGCCGCATTTCGGCGGGCGGGCCGTTCTCGGGCAACGCATCGAGAGTGTGCAGCAACCGCTCACGGGCAGCGATCTCCAGCGGCTGGCGGTTGCCCGGCGGTTCGAGCGACGAAACCCGAAAGCCGGCGTCATTGGGGTTGCCGGTCACTTGAAACCGCTCGAAGGCCCCGCCCAAGAACCCCGCCGTCTGGCCCGGCAGTTGAACGACGTTGTAAATGGTATAAGGCAGCGCCACATACGGCAGCACGTGGCTGCGCGGCCCGAGGCCAAAGCTGACGCACGAACCCAGCGTCGGAAACGAGCGGGCTTCGTCGGCCAGCAGTTCCAGGTCGCCGCCCGCTGGCGTGCGGCCGGTCAGCGTTTCGGCGGCGGCTGAGTTGTGGTTGCGCATCGGGTGATGCATCGACCGTACCAGCGCCAGCCGATCCATGATTTGCGCGACCCGCGGCAGATATTCGCCCACCTGAATGCCCGGCACGGCGGTGGCGATTGTCCGGTATTCGCCGCGGATGCCTTGAGGCGCGTCGGGCTTGGGATCGAACGTTTCGAATTGGCTGGGGCCGCCGTAATGAAAGACGATGATGCACGACTTGATCGGCCGCGAAGCGTCGCCGGCGGGACTGCTGGCGCCCTGACTTCGACCGCCCGAGATGCCGGGCAGCGCCGCACCGAGCCAGGCGACGCTGCTCACCTGCAACCACCGCCGCCGGCTGATCGGCGGGCCGAACTCGCTCAACAGATTGCCGCGTCGCATTGCAGATCTCCCTCGCCGGATGGCCGCCGCGCCTTTATCGTAGGTAATGGAGAATGATTGCTCAACCACCGGCGCGCGCGACAGAAGGCAGACAAAACACGCAACACACTTGGCACGCGCGCCTTGGTAAGATGACAATATGAAGGTTGACGTCTCCCGCAGCCATACGGCCGAGCGCCAGGGCCGGGCTACCGGATACAGCCGGCCACAAGGGCCGGGGCTAACCAGTCGGTCGAATGTCCGCGGATGACACGGTATGATGGCAACCATGAGAATTACCAAAATCTTGGCCTATCAGGTTGATCTGCCGCTGGTCGAGGGAAGTTATCATTGGTCGGGCGGAAAGTCCGTGGAAGTGTCCGACAGCACCATCGTGCGCGTCGAGACCGATGCGGGCCTCGTGGGCCACGGCGAAGCTTGCCCGTTGGGGGCCGCGTATCTGCCGGCCTACGCCGCGGGCTGCCGCACGGGCATCGCCGAACTGGCACCGCAGTTGATCGGCCAGTGCCCGTTGCAATTGGCGAAACTCAATCGCCAGATGGACGCGGCGCTGAAAGGACATCCTTATGTTAAGTCGGCCATCGACATCGCCTGTTGGGATATTCTGGGGCAAGCCGCGGGCCAGCCGGTTTGTACGTTGCTGGGCGGACGCTATGGCGAGGACTTTGTGCTCTATCGGGCGATCTCGCAGCAGTCGCCCGACGAAATGGCCGCCAAGGTCGCCGGCTATCGGGCCGAAGGCTACCGGCGGTTTCAGCTCAAGGTGGGCGGCGAGGCGGACGTCGATATCGAGCGTATCCGGGCCGCCGCGGCGCAGCTTGAACCGGGCGATCGCCTGGTGGCCGACGCCAATACGAGTTGGCTGAGACACGATGCGCTGCGCGTGGTTCGGGCGGTGCGCGATCTGGACGTTTACATCGAACAACCCTGCCTCAGCTACGAAGAATGCCTGGCAGTCCGCCGCCACACCGACCATCCGTTCGTGCTCGACGAAGTGATCGACGGCGTCGACATGCTGCTGCGCGGCCATGCCGACCTGGCAATGGATGTGGTCAACCTCAAGATCAGCAAACTCGGCGGCTTGACCAAGTCGCGTCAGCTTCGCGATCTGTGTGTGTCGCTGGGCATTGCCATGACGATCGAAGACACGTGGGGCGGCGACATCGCCACCGCGGCGATTGCGCACCTGGCACACAGCACGCCGCCGGAGTTGCTGTTCACCTCGACCGATTTCAACAGCTACGTCACGGTGAGCACCGCCGAAGGCGCCCCGCGCCGCCGACGCGGCCGGATGGCGGCCAGCACCCTTCCGGGCTTGGGCATTGCTCCGCGAATGGAAGTGCTGGGCGAGCCGGTGCTGGTGGTCGAGTAAACGACGTCCAGAGACGCGTGGGGTGGGACTCGTTTCACTCGGTCCACCTTACGGGCCGCGCGCCATGTCCGCTCATTTTCGCCGGAAGAACCATACGAAGCCGTGGGGTATTCCCGCGCCAAAGCGCGCCCCGTCGGTTTCAACGAAGGGCTTGAGATCTTCCGCCAAGCGGTCGTATTCCTCCATCGCCTTTTGATAAGGGGCCGATTCCTTCATCTGGCGGTACATTAGCTGCCATTTTTCTTGATACTCGGGCGACTCCCACTCCGATTTCGGTATTCCCTGCATCTCCTTGGCAAACTGCTCGCGCAGCGCATCCATGTTCGATCGCAGCACCGCGGCGGATTTGTCCCGTTTTTCGACCACTCGTTCAAACTCGGCGCGCTCGTCGTCGGTCAGATTTGGCTTGACATGAAGGTTGCTGCGAAAGTCGCCCAACAGCACGTCGAGCTTTCCGTCGCCATCGTAGTCGGTCACCGCGATCTGCGATCGAATGCCCGCCCGCTGCGGATGCTTCGGGTCGAGCAACTCCTCATAGCCAATCCCCTCGTGCCTGTCCACCAACGTCGCGGGCGCAGCGAAGCGAGGCTCGCCTTGCTTGCCGACGTTGCGATACCAGTAGACGCCGCCATTGCCCGCTCCCGAGATCACGTCCCACAGGCCGTCGCCATCCCAATCGGCAATGACGGGGTTGGCGTGCTCGCCACCGGGCACGCGCAGCCGCTTATCGCCCACGGTGAGCCATTCGTTCCTATCGGAGTAGACCGGCCGGGTGCGGCTTCCCTCATTGCGGCGAAGAAACATCATCCCCTCCCATGTGCCGACCACGATGTCCAGATCGCCGTCGTCGTCCCAATCGACCATCGCCATCCAACTACCGAACGACTCCACCCGGTCCTTCTGATTCGGCACCTTGAGAATCGGCTTGGATGATTTGTCGACAATCACCTCGCGGGCGGCGAAGTGCCCGAGGCCCGTTCCGCGGAACAGGTACAATTCGCCTGGATCGTACGAGCCTGACACCAGGTCTAAGATTTCGTCGCCGTCGAAGTCCACCAACTGCGGACTGGAGCCGATGCATCAGTAAATCGGCACTTTGGCATCGACGCCACCGGCCTGAAGATTCACCGGGGCGGCATAGCGTGGTTCACCGTCAGTGCCTTGATTTCGATAATATCGAAACAGCCCGCTGAAATCGCCAACAACCAGATCTCTGACGCCGTCGCCATCGATGTCTTCAACCCAAGGGCTTGAATGGCCCCATGAAGCTCCGCTGTCGATGATGCCGTCACCGGCCGCGAGTTGACGCGGAGCGTCAAACAGGCCGGCCACAGCAGGCGCGGCATCGTCGGGCGCCGGATCTTCGCCATCTTGCGCGGTGGCGAGCGGCGATCGAACGACCATCAAGGCAAACCACGCGGCAAACACCGCCAGATTTCGTCGGCGCATAAGAGTCCTCTTCATCAGAATTGACGGATGACCGAACGACTCACAAAGCAGCCTACCGCCTTTCGGCGATCGACGCAACCAATAGCCGGCGCCGTCTGAGCGCGCGAACCGCTCTTCACGCGGCGGCCCCGGCAGCATCGCCTGCCCCCGGGTTGCCACGTCCCCGCTGCGTCCGGCCAGAGCTTCCGCGGTGTGTTCTAGCCTCGATTCGCCTTATTGCCGCAGCAAAAACTCCTTGGCATTCAGCAAGCTCCACAGCATGTCTTCCAGCGCCTCGCGGCGGTCGCTGGCCGCGGCGAAATAGGCGGCCATGCCCTGTCGCTCGTCGGCTGTCGGAAAACGGCTAAGCGACGATAGATAGAGGTCGTCGATGATCGCCTCGTCCGATTTCGTCTCGGCCAAGAGCCGCCCGAGGCGGTTGTCCGCCGTGTTCAACAGTTCGTTGATCGTGGGACCGCTGACAAGCTGAAACGTCTGGCCCAGAGTTGGCTCGGTCGAGCGCTCGCACTCGCAAGTCAGCAGCCGTGGCGGCTTGCCGAAGAGCACCAGAAACTGCTCGTCGCGCGAGGGCCGGCGGCGACGCGATCGCATGGCTTGCACGCCGGGCAACTGCGAGGCCCGCAGGCCCGCCGGAAAGCCGCCAAAGTGCGGCGCCACGCCCGTCGCCTGGCTCAGCGCGTCGAAAAGCTGCTCGGCCGAGAGCCGCCGCGGCAGGGCGTGCGAAAAATTCGCTTCGTCGGCGGCGTTGGTGTCGTTGGCCGCCGCCGAAAGCTGATACACCCGCGAGTTCATGATGGCGCGAACCAAGTGCCGCAAGTCAAAGCCGTGCGCGATAAAATCGCGCGTCAGCTCATCCAGCAGCTCGGGCATTACCGCTGGGTTCGTCGCCCGAAAATCGTCGATCGGCTCGACCAGCCCGCGGCCCAACAGGTGATACCAGATGCGGTTGACCTGCGCCTGCGCAAAGAACGGGTTGCCGGGCGACGTGAGCCACTCGGCCAGCTCTTCCAGACGGTCCTGGCCCGCCTCGAATTTTGGCGTCGGCTCGCCGAGATAGCAGGGCGCCATGGGCTCGTCGGTGCGCGGATCGCGCACCTCGCCCGACGACGACATCCACACGACCTGTTCGCCGTCGAATTCATGCCCGTCGTTCTCGTCCCGGCGGCGGTTCTCCAAAATCTTGTATTGCACGCGCGAGAAGAAGCCCGCCCAGCGATAGTAATCTTGCTGGGTCCAACGATCGAACGGATGGTTATGACACTTGGCGCATTGCAGGCGAACGCCCAGGAAAATCTGCGCCGCCGCTTCAGCCCGCGTGACCGCATCGCGATTGGCGCGGTAGAAATTCGCCGCGGGGTTGGTGTAAGTGCTGCCGCGGGCGGCGATCAGCTCGCGCGCGAACCGATCGAGCGGCTTGCCGTCGGCGATGCTCTGACGAATCCAATGATGGAAGTTGGCCACGCCCTTGGCATCGAGCACCTTCTCTTCGTTGCGCAGCAGATCGGACCATTTCAACGCCCACCAATCGGCAAACTCGGGCCGCTGGAGCAACTGGTCGATCAGCCGGACGCGCTTGTCGGGCGTGGTGTCGGCCAAAAACGCGCGGGCCTCGTCGGCGGTGGGCAAGATGCCGAGCGCATCGAGATACGCTCGCCGCAAAAACACCGCATCGTCTGCCAGCGGCGAGGGGTTCGTCCGCAACGAACGCAGCTTGGCAAAAACATGGCGATCGATGTAATTGGCCTCCGGCGGATCGCTCCAGACAAAATCGGGCCGCGCCGGTACAAACGCCAGCCGCACCGGCGTTTGAAGCTGCAAGTAACGCACGAGCACGGTCGTTTCGCCCGGGGCAATGCGGCGTGCGAGCCCGTCGTGATCGACTTCGACGATTTGCGCGGCCGGCTCATAGACCGCCAGGCTCGTCACGTCGCGGCGGCTGCCGTCAGAAAACAGGGCAGTTGCGTGCAACTGAACGGAAACGTCCGGCTCAACCAGCACTTGCCGCACGGGCGTTACTTCGATTCGTTCGAGCTTCGGCGCGTCGAGCGGGTCGGCCGGAGTGCCCACGGCGACCCAGTGGCGCAGGGTTTCGTACTCCGGCGAGCCGATGACGAACCGCCGCCCGCCTTGATGGGCGATCTGGGCAGTCGGTTTGACCAGCAGCAAGCTTTGCTCGGGGGCGAGCCGGTCTGCCCGGCGAGCGAACTGGTCGTGCGTAATGGCCTGCAGGTCGGCGGCGGGGTCTTGGCCTCGCAGCGAGAGCTTGAAGCCGCCCTTGCCGTTTTGGTTGCCGTGGCAGACGCCCAGATTGCAGCCGGCCTTCGAGAGCACGGCCATCACATCGTAGTTGAACGACACGCCGCGCGCGGCCTCGTCGGCGTGTGCGTCGCTCGCGCCGAACGTGCCGCCGGCGAGGGCAATCAGCAGGATGGTGAAAACTGAGCGGAACGCGTGGCTGAATCTCAAGGCCGAGCCTCCTTGGTTGGTCAGGCGGACGATGGTGACATTTGCTGCGCTCGGGCACATACACATCAAGTTAGGCGAGCGATCGCCTTTTCGCTCTGTAGGGAACGGACTCCGTGCCGTTCCGCGAGGGGCGGCGCGATGCCGAATCGCAGTTCACGGAACGGCACGGAGTCAATCCCGTTCGGCACGCCATTTTATCCGTGTCCTAGAACGTAGCGTAAGAGCGATATGGTAGCCTATTTTGGGAGTTCTGAGGGTTCGAGGCGCCGCTTGGTGGCTGTTGCACGTT
>JAICLL010000124.1 GCA_025927475.1 Pirellulales bacterium | reverse complement strand
CGTCGAGCAGCTTGGCCAGCCGATCGACCTCGCCCAGCCCGAAGCCCAGCGCCTTGCCCACGTCGCGCACCGCCGAGCGAAAGCGATAGGTGATGACCTCGGCGGCCAGCCCCGCCCGATCGCGGCCATATTTTTGATACACATACTGAATCACTTCTTCGCGCCGCTCGTGCTCGAAATCGACGTCGATGTCGGGGGCCTCGTTGCGTTCGCGGCTGATGAAGCGTTCGAAAAGCACGTCCATGCGCTCGGGATCGACCGAGGTGACGCCCAGGCAATAGCAGACCGCCGAGTTGGCCGCCGAGCCGCGCCCCTGACAGAGAATGCCCCGCGAGCGGGCGAACCGCACCAAATCCCACACCGTCAGAAAAAACGCCTCATACCGCAGATCGGCAATCAGCCGCAGCTCGTGTTCCACAAGGTCGCGCACGCGTGGCGGCACGCCGTCGGGATAACGCTCGCGGGCGCCGCGCCACGTCAAATCGGTCAGGTGAGCCAGCGGGGTGCTGCCCGCCGGGCAAAGCTCCTCGGGATATTCATAGCGCAGTTCATCGAGCGAAAAGCGGCACCGCCCGGCGACCTCTAATGTGCGGCGCAGCGCATCGGGGGCGTCGGCAAACAGCGCGGCCAGCTCTTCGGGCGGCTTGAGATAGCGCTCGGCATTGGCGAACAGCAGCTCGCCCGCTTCGGCCACCGTGCAACCCGCCCGAACCGCCGTCAGCACATCTTCCAGCGCCCGCCGCTCGGGAACGTGATAGCGCACATCATTGGCCGCCACCACCGGCAGCCGCGCGCGGCGTGCTTCGTCGAGCCGCCGCGCCAGCGCTTTACGGTCGTCACGGCCGTGATGGATTTCAGCGAGCGCATAGGCCCAATCGCCAAACACCTCGCGATAGTCGGGGAACCGGTCTGCCGGCTCCCCAACGCGCGGTAGCCCCGGCCCTTGTGGCCGGCCGGGCCGGACATCCGATTGAAACCCAAACTGCCGGGCACAAGGCCCGGAGCTACCTTGCGGGTACGTGCTTGCGCCAGGCAGCATCAGCGCCAGCAGCCCTTTGGCATGCTCGGCAACGTCATCAAACGTCAACAGACATTCGCCTTTGGCGGCGCGGCGGCGGCCCACGGTGAGCAACCGGGCGAGCCGGCCATAGGCCGCCCGATCGGTCGCCAGCAACACCGCGCCCGCGGCGTCGGTGGGCCAGACTTCGGCCCCGATCAAGAGCTTCAGACCCGCCTGCTTGGCGGCGGCGTGCGCCCGCACCACGCCCGCCAGACTATGGCGATCGGTCACCGCCAACGCTTGATATCCTAAGGCCGCCGCCTGGGCCACTAGTTCATCGGGATGCGACGCTCCTTCGAGGAACGAGAAATTCGTCTTGCAGTGCAGCTCGGCATAGCCGGGCCGCCCCCATGCGCCGCCAGGCGCCGCAGGCGCGACTTCAACTCGGCGCTTTGCGAGCGGTTGATCGGGCATTGTGATAATGTACACATGAACATACACCCTAGTCAAGGTCGACGGCCAGACCGCACATCAGACGTGGCGCAGGAACATGTTTGCAATGGACCTCTGTAGGGAACGCCCTCTGTGGCGTTCCGTGCGCTGCGGATCGACGTTGCGCCGCCCCTCGCGGAACGCCACGGAGGGCCTGGAACAAGCGAACGCGTCGCTGGCACGCTACGTCGCCCGGGTTAGGTACTCGTCGCTCGAAACCACGAGGCTGAGCAATTGGTCCTGCGTCATTCCTTGTTGCATGGCCCGAAGCATCGCCGATGCGGTGGGAGCGTCGACCGGACGGCCCAGGTATGTCTGGAACAGGTTGTTGATCAGGTCCAAGCGGAATTCGTCGCTTGTGACAAAACTCAACACGACACTCTGCCGGCTGCGCGATTGCAAGCCCACCCAGGCGGCAAGTCCCTGTGGCTCCGGGTCGCGGCCGAGCAGATCTTGATACAGCACGGTGATCCAGGCCGCGTTGGGCGACAAGTTCGGATGAAGCCGCGCGGCCGTGGCATAAAACTCCGCCGAGCCGATAATGCCCGCTTCCACCGGCTCGGGGCCGCCGTGTGCGCCCCAGATAGACGACCAAAAAGCCAGGCCGTCGGAATCGGCCTTGCGACCCAGGTATTTCTCATACAGGCGGTTAATCTGGTTCGCGCGGTATTCGGCGCTGTCGACAAACCCGCGGGCAATTCCCTGAACGCTAACGCCCGACTCGATCAGGTTCAGCCAAAAAGACACTTCGTTGGCACTCGCCTCGCGGCCCAAGAGCTGCGCGTACAACTGCACGATCCAGTCGATCGCCTCCTGCGTGGTCAGATGGCCCACGAGACCAGATGTTTCGACATCGACCTTGCCGACGTTCGAATAACCGATATCGGGGTATTGGGCCGGCCCGCTTGCCGCCGAGCCGTTATTGTGAAACAGATGCAACGTGCCGCTCGTGGCCGACGTGCGGTCATCGATGGCGAACAAGCCGCTCGCCAGCGGGCTTACCTTGCTGGTCGCGGGATCGTAATTGGCGACGACCAGCGCGCTGTCGGAGGCCGCACCCCCGCCGACCACCTCGACCACCAGGTTGTCGGGCGCCTGGAAGTTCGGCTGTCCGACGACGTCGGTCTTGCCCGGCGGCAGCAAGCCGGCGCCGGGCGTTACCACGAAGGTCGTCTTCTTCGTCCCGCCGTCGAGTTCCACCGTCGCCACGTCGAGGCTCAGAACAACCGGAATCAACTTCGTGCCGTCCGACGCAGTCACGAAGATCGTGCGGGCCGGCTCATCGGCGGCAAACGTCGAGGCCGTGCTAGAACTGTTCACGATCACCTTGCCGCCGTCGCCAAGCTCGACGTCGACGTGGCTGGCCGCGGTGAAATGGATGATCTGACCGCTGCTCGCCGCCGCAGCAGTTCCGCTGTTCGGACCGGTGGCCGTCACCGTGAGGCTGTCGTCCGTCGCCTTGTCAAGAAGATGGACTGCATCGCCCGCGGCGTCGAGGTTGACGGTGACGAATCCCGCCAGGCTCACCGGTACAAAACCGGTTTCGGTCACGGTCTGAGCGCCCGAGTCGACGGTGGTGTCTTGGCCTGCCGCTGCCGCCACCTTGGCGGTGTCGCCATCGGCGGCCTGACCGACGAGTTGAATGGCATTGATGCCCGAATAGGCGATCGATCCCAACGCGGCGCCGCCGGAGATCGGTGTATCAGAAACAGCGCCCGCATCGGCGGCGGTCAGTTTTACGGTCAGCGCATCGGCCACGCCCGCGTCGGCCGTGACCGCAAGCGTATTGCCGCCGGCGGCCGAATTCCCTAAGACGCTCAGCGCTGTTGCCGCACCGATGGACGAGAGATTGACGCCGAACCAATCGTTGCCGCCGCTGGCGCCGGCAAGAGTGAAGGTCGCCAGTTGGCCGGACGTGCCATTGGCATCATAGGTAATGTTGGCCGAGTCTGTCGTGCTAAGCGTGGTCGACCCTGGTGTGCCCCCGGCTGCGAGCGTGTAAGCCGCGCTGGTAGACCCACGATCGGACACGTTTAACGAATCGCCTCCGCCCTGCGTGTTGAGAAACAGCGGGGCTTGGATTTGGGCCAGCGTGCCGGTATTGGTCGGCGCATTGCTCGAGACATTTACCACATCGGCGCCGGCGCCGGTGTCGATCGTGTAGCCCTTGGCAACGCTGCTGTTGGCGCCCTGAATATCGAACTCGTTGCCCGCGGTGCCGCTGGCGATGTCCACCGCTTGAATGCGGCCGCTCGCGTCGTAATCGACGGTCGAAGCGCCGCTGCCCGTGATGCCCATGATCGCGGTCGGGGTGATGGTTATGGTGCGCATGGCCTGGTCGTCCGAGTCGTCCATGCTGAGGGTGTCCATCGCGGTCGTCGAATCGCCAGCCGGGGAAATCTCGAGTGATCCGGCGAGCTTTGCCAAATCGTGGGAGTCATCGGCGCCGTCGAGAACGAAATGATTGGCGCCATCGCCGCCCAGCAGGGCCGCGGTGATGCCGGCGCTGAGGCTCTCGACGCGGATCGTATCATCGCCCTGTCCGCCTTGCAGTGCGATGTTGGCCAGGGCGTGGCCGGCGGCGGCGGTGGCATCGGCGCCGCCGAGCGTAATCGTGTTGTCGTTTGCGTTGTTGCCCTGAACCGTTAGCGAATCAAAGCCTTCGAGCGTGACGGCCGCCCAAGCGCCGTTGCCGCTGACCGCCGTCCTGCCGGCGCCGGGCGTGGGATCGGAGACGGCCAGGCTCGTGACCGTCGGATTGGCCGCGTCGCTGAGCATGAGCGTTCCGCCCGATCCGTTGAAGGACAAGGTTGCCAGACCGCCGTAGGAGATGTTGAGGCCACTGGCGATCGCCACGATGCCGCTGTTGGCCGAGGCGGCATGGTCCGAATCATCAGCGACGTCGTGCGAACGGGTGAACTGGAACGCCAGCGCGTTTGCCCCGCTGCCGCCGCCGGAGATCTTGAGGCCGACGTTCGCCGGCGCGGGGCTGCTGCCGGCAAAGGCGGAGTTCGTGTGCATTCCCGCCGCCGCGCCGCTAAACAACGGCAGGCCATTGGCGTCTTCATTGATGGTCACCAGGTTGCTGGCCGTGCCGCCGCCGCCGGAATAATCGAGCGAGCTGGCGGTCGAGACGGCGATCGTCGGGCCGCCGTTGAGCGTGATGTCGTTGAGTGTGCTATCGGCCAGATCGCGTGCAACGGTCACGGTGTTTGCCGCGTTATCGGTTCCCAGCAGGGTCACCCCACCGTCGTTGGTGATGCGCAGGTTAGCGATGCCGCTGTAAGTCAAAGTGCCGGCGCCGCTCTGGGTGAGAGTGGTGGCCGAGATGGTCACGCTGTCTGAGCTTGCGGTGAACTGAAGCAGATTGCCCGGTCCCGCGGCGGGCTGGCCACCCGCGATGGTCAGTGCCGCGGCCAGCGGTCCCGTCACGTTAAACGTGTCGGCGCCCGTGCCGCCGTTGATCGCCGTGGCGACCCCAATCGAATGCACGTTGAATGTGTCGTTGCCGCTCGCTGCGTCGAGGGTCAAGCTGGTCAGCGCGGCGGTCGGCGCATCGAAGACGGTGCTGCCATTGACGGCGACGATCGTGTTGCCGCCTGATGTGGAGAGGTCGATGATGTTGTTGAGGCTGGTGGAATAGCTGTCCACGTTGATGGTCGGGCTTTGATCCAGGGTCAGCGTGAATCTGTCGCTGGCGTAGCTCACCTTGAATTCATAGCTTTTGCCGCCGAAGCTTAAAACCACGTGGCCACCTTCGTTCACCACGGCGCCGTTGACCGACACGGGTCCAGCGATCGCGCCACTGCCGCTGATCAGCGCGATGCTGTCGCCGGGCGCCGGAGCATAACCAAGGCTGAGCGTCAGGCTGCCGCTCGTGAGCGTCGAGGCGCCGGTGACATCGAGCTGATCGTAATTCTTGCCGGGCGAAGTCGCTCCAGTGATCTGTGCGGCGTAGGCGCCCGAGAGCGTCAATGGCCCGGTGGCCAGCGTGCCGGCGCCCGAGGTTGGGTCGCCGGGCGACAGCGTTCCGCCGGCGCTCACCGTCAGCGGGCCTGCAATGGCGCCCGTGCCTCCGATCGTGGCCCCGCTGCCAACCACCACGGCGCCCGATCCGGCAGTGCCGTCGACCAGCAGCGTGCCGCCACTCACCTTCGTGCCGCCTGCGTAGCTGTTGTTGCCGTCGGTTAGGGTCAAGCTGCCGCCGGCGATGGTCAGGCTGCCCGGTCCAGCGACCAACCCAGCATAGGTCGTACTGGTCGCCAGTCCGCCCTCGCGCAGGGTGTTGTCGAGGTTGCCCACGCTTCCGGTATCGACGGTCGAGCCCGCCGCGCCAGCCAGCGAACCGAGCGTCACGGCGCCGGGCGAACCAGAGGCGGCGCCCAGCACGGCCAGCGTGTCGTCATTGGCAAGGCTGACCGACTCGGCGCTGTAATCGCCGCTGTTGACATAGACGGTTCCACCGGGCGCGACGGCGGCCAAAGCCGCGTCGATGGTGGCAAAGGCGGTCGTGCTGAAAATCGCGCCTTGATTGCCAGAGGTGACCGGGTCGGCATCGGTGATGGCTTGTCCCTTGGCGAAGCCGCTCCAGGCAGTACTGGCATAAACGACACTCGGCGGCGCAATCGTGGCCGAGATCGAAAAGTGAGCGATCTGAGTGCCCCAGTTGCTCGAGGCGCGAGACGTGGCGTATTCGCTGGCCGCGAAGAACGAACCATCGGCATCGGCGCTGATGCCGATGAAGTCGCCCGCCTGGGGACCGTTGACGTTCGAGTCGCTGTAATTCGCCGCCCCCGCTTTGACCAGCAACGGCGTTTCCATCGTCCCGGCGACATCGGTGGGCGCACGGCCCGTCACCCACATCGACATGAAATCGGTTGGCGTGTCGGTGCCCGAACGCATGTACGTCATGCCGATATCGCCCGACGAGTTGATGTCGATGGCGGGGTAATAGACGTAGGTGTTATCGCCTCCGCTTACATTGCCCTGTTGCTTCAGCACGGGCGTGCCGGTGCTAACGTCGATTACATACCAACGGGCGTCGTTTTCCGTCGGACTGACGTTGACCGCCTGGCTCGCCACCAACAGATTGCCGGCCTCCGCCACTTTTTGGATCCGCGAGTCCTGGTTCGTGGTGACCGTCGTCCCGTTCGGCTGCTTGGGATAGACGCCGCTCGCATGAATGTCGGTGTAAGGATCGACCGGCAATTGCGTGCCGACAAAGCTGGCGGAATCCGACAGTACATTCGTCATCTTGAAGACTTCGATCTTGGAACTGCCGCCGGCCTGATCGACGAACCACATGGGATCGCCGGCCTTCGAGTCGTGCATGACCGCCGGGCGCAAGCTCAGCGCGTCGGAGTTATCGTTGCGATAGACGTGCAAGTTGGCCTGACTGACGTCGCTGGCCAGGTCGGCGCTGCTCACGGAATCGACCTGCACATGCGCGCTGGAGCCGTCGGCCGCGAACATGTTGAACGTGACGACCAAGGCGTCATGGTTCCAGCCGAGGTTTCCCGGGAAGTCGGCGTCGAAGGTGCCTAAAGCCGTACCGTCGTTTTCGCTGGTGTCGATCTGGTAGAAGCTCCAGTCGGCGGCGGTCAGGGTTGCCGGGTCCGACGACTTCGAGACGGCGAAGTCGAACCTGCTGACATGGCCGGCGTCGAAGTCGTAATCCATGTCGCTGACGATAAAGCGGCCGATTTGATCGTCGTAGGTGATGCTCGGGTCGAACAAGCTCGACGCGGCATCGGCGCGCGGCAGGCCGCCCGTGGTGATCAAAAAATGGTTGAAGTTGTCGGTGGCCGCCGCGGCGCCGGTTGTCTTGTTGTAGACGGTGACCTGCTGGTTGACGGTCTCGACGTAGGTCGTGCCGGAGCTGGCTGCCCCGCACGCGTCTGGGGGCGTGTAGAGCGTCCCGCCGGTGTTGCTGTCGATGGTCATGCCCGCGAACGAGCCGAGCAAATCGACCGATAACAGGCTTCGGTCTTCGAGCGGTTCTTGCCGCAGAATGCTGAGGCGCCGGGCAGGGCGTTGCGCGCGACGTGGGCTGCGCGCGGCTTGTTTTTTTTGACGGCTGGTGTGAGTCAACTTCGGTGTGTGGCGGAAAGGCATGGTGGATTGTGTCTGGGGAGTGGCGCCCACGGTTGTGGCGGCATAGCATAATTGCCCGGCTGGCCAAATCAAGCATTTTCGCCCGCCTGCGAGAAGCTCGCTGGAACCCTGGATCCCGACTTCCGATCCCTGTTTCCCTCTCCGCGCTCGCGGAAAACCAGGCGCCGCCTCGTCAGATGAATGGCCCAAGTTGCGGTTGACTTATGTCAATAACCGCGTAGACTTGGACGGCGGTATGCCCCCTGTTGCGCTTGCTGAGGCCGGAACAGATTCAAGCGGCCATTCGCCAGTTGGGCCTGACGCAAAAAGAGCTGGCTGCGCGGCTGGGCGTGGCGGAAGAAACGATTTCACGCTGGACCACCGGCTCGATGCTGCAAACGCGGGCGATGGATAACCTGCTGCGCGCTTACTTCGCCCTGCCCCAAGTGCGGGCGGCTTTCATCGGACCGACCCAGGACCCAAACTTCGGCGCATCGGTAACGGCGCCTTGAAGGTGGAGTGCGTAGCCGGGATGGTTCGGCTGCAAGAAGAAGGCGTCATGGCAGGCGGATGTCTGTACCTATGAACATCCGTCCGAAAATGCCACAGATCGGCTACTGCAGGAAAGCGGGAAGAACGGACCGGCAACCTCTGGCCGCGCGCCGCGATCGCCAGTAGACTGTCCCCGTCTAGCCGTTACACCTCTGGGAGAAACCTCAATGGCCAAGAAAAAAATCGCCAAGAAAAAAGCAGCCACGCCCAAAGCGGCGAAAAAGACCAAGGCCCGCGGGGCAACGGGTCGAGCGACGCGCGCGACAGGCGCCACGAAAAAGACGAAAGCCAGGGCCGCCAAAAAGGGTACGAAGAAAGCCGCGGCGCAAGCCGTCAAACCGCCGGCGAAGAAAAAATCGCCGCGCGGCAAGCGCCCGATGGGCCGGTCCCGCGCCGCCGGGGCCAAGGGCTCGGCGCGGACACCCCTCTCGCCCGCCGGCGGCACCCCCCCGACGCCCACCATTGCCGAGAGCATGGAAGGCGTCAACGCCGCCGCGCCCCGAACGGGAGGCGGGTGGCGCTAAAGGAAACCGAAATCGCTCGGTGGCCGGGGCAGAGGCTTGCCGATGCCCCGGTGCCTGTCCAGCCGGGGCATCGCTAAGGAGCGGACGAAAAATAACTTCGGCAATTGTCTTGGCCCTCACCTGACCTCTCCCGGAGGGAGAGGGATGTGTATGTCGAAGTTATTTTTCGTCCGCCCCTAAGGCTCTGCCCCAGCCACAGGACTTGTGAGTAGGACGGACGGCCTAGGAAGATCATCCTACGAACGATTCGCAGGCTCATCCCGCCCAACGGCCATTGGCCGTGCAACCGGCCAGTAGGTTACGCGCGCAAGCGACGACGCTTACGCTATGGTCGCGCTACAGCCGGAAATTAAACGTCTGCGTGACGTACCGCCAGAGGCGGTGGCCCAGCGTGCGCGGCGCGGTGTGAATGCGGGCACGGCCCTTCAGGCCGATCTTGAGCATGCCGTCGGGGTCGTCCAGCGGCACGCGCACCTGGTAGGAAATCGACTGTGGACGTTCGACGCCTGATTCATCGGTCTTGGTGGCCAGTTCGCCGCCCGCCTTGTTCGACAGCGATTTGGGGCTGACGCGCAACGGCTCGTTGGCGATCTCGGTGATTTCGCCGTGGAGCAGGTCGAACGGCGCTTCGTCGAGCTTGATATCGACCTCTTGGCCCAGCCGTAGATACTCGACGTCGGCCTGGTCGACCACCAGGTTGGCTTCCATGCGGCGCGGATCGCCCACTTGGCAGAAGAACACGCCCTTGTTTAAAAACGTGCCGAGATTGCGCTCTTCCAGCGGTGTGCCCCACCAGCTCGAAAGCTGCTTGTCGTTCTTTCGGTGAGCCTCTTCCGGCGGGGGGAGCACGGTGCCCGACACCGGCGAGACCAGCGTCAATCGCTGCAAGTCGATCTGCCGCTTATCAAGCTGTTCTTCGACGGCGGCCAGGGCGGCCCGCACGGTTTCGGCCTCAAGCTTGGCGTCTTGATCGCGGAACATCTGCCGCTCGAGGCTGCTCAACTGGGTGCGGTTCTGATCGCGCTCGCCCTCCAGGTTGGCAATGTCGAGCTGCACGTCGAGGTTGCTTAGCTTGGCCAGCGTGGTGTCTTTTTCCACCACGTCGCCGGCCTTCACAAGCACCTGGTTTAATTCGCCGGGCACGTTCACAAAAATCTTCTGGGCGTCGCGCGGCTGCACTTCAAACATGCAGTAGACACGGTGCGGCAGCGGAATGAAAAACACCGCCAGCAGCACAAAGGCAATCAAGCCCAGCGTGGCATACATCCGCGGTTTCTTCACTTTTTCGATCCTCCCCGGCACGTAAAAGAATTTGCCCAGCTTCCAGAACGGCTGCACCAGCAGCCCGTACAACGCGGCCACGCCGATAATCTGCCCGATGATCTCCAGCCGATACGGCCGCCATACTTCATACAAAAACCACAGAATCGAAAACACGACCACCCAGCGATAGATGGCCGCCGCCACGCTGTAGAGAGCAAAGAAGATCTGATTGCGTTCGGGCAGAAACGGGTCTTCTTGCGGCTCCAATCCCAGGCACCACTCGCCCAGCTTGCGGTTGAGAATGTCGGTGGCCTTCTGCCGCAGGTTGGGAATCTCGATCAAGTCGGACAGAATATAATAGCCGTCGTACCGCAGCAGCGGGTTGCTGTTGAACATCAACGTGCTGACCGAGCAGACGAACATGGTGCTCAGGCAGAGATGGTTGAGCAGGCCCGGCTCGCTGAACCACCAGATGAAGGTGCAGACCGAGGCGATGACCATCTCGATATACATGCCGGCGGCGCCGATGGCCGCGCGGTGCCACTTGTTGGGCAGCATCCACGAGTCGGACACGTTGCAATACAAGCAGGGCGTGAGCACCAGCAGCATCACGCCCATCTCGTGGCATTCGCCGCCGAAGTGCTTGCACGTCAGCCCGTGGCCAAACTCGTGAATCACCTTGGTCACGCCCAGGGCGATCGACAACAAAACGGCGTTTTTCAGGTTGAAAAACTGATGGAACGACGGCAGCTTCGATTGAAACACATCGAACTGCACCAGCACTAGCGAAAGCGCCGACAGCCCCAGCAGGCAGCATAAGATCACCGCCCAGCGAGAGTAGATCCACTTCATTTTCGGATAGAGCCAGTTCAGCAGGCGATCGGGGTCGATGCCCTTGAACCGCACCGAAAGCACGTTGCTGAGCCGGCCGAGCCATTCCTTGCGCCAGCGTTCGTTGCGGCGCAGCAAAAGCTGATGCCCCTGGCCGGGCACGTTGGCCACAATCAAGCCGCTACGGTGCAGCATGCCGATGAACTGTTGCAGCTCTTCGATGCCGATTTTCTGCGGCGGAAACTGGGCCTCGAATGCTTCTTTGATCTCATCAAGGCTAGTGTAGCCGTCGAGCATCCGCAAGATGGCGTATTCTTCTTCCTGAAAGCGGAAGTAATTAAGGCCGACCGGCTCCTTGACCACCCAATAGGTGCGGCCCTGGTAGCGATGCTTGCGGGCAGACAGATCGGGCCGCGCACGCATCGCCAGCTTGCGTGCGGAACTGGAGACCAGGCTGTCGGCAAGGGTGAGCATCGAGCGGTTGCGATGGAACGAAAGGGTTGCGTGCGGCGGAATGTAGGGTGGTGACGAGCTTGCGAGTCCCACCGTTTATGGTGGTTGACCGTTGAGTGGTGGGACTCGCAAGCTCGTCCCACCCTACGGCTGCGGCTCGGCGTCGCGCCGCCCCTCACGGAACGGCACGGAGTCCGCTGCCTACAGACCTCAGCCAATTTACCTCGCGGAGCGCCACACCGGGCGTTCCCCACAGCACGTCCGTCGGTCTGAGCCGGGGCATCGGCAAGCCTCTGCCTCAGCCACCGGCCGTCGGCGTTCGGTTATTTTCGCCGCGAGACCTGCGCTTGCCGCTCCATGCCGGCATCGACAAACATTTTTGATTCCCTGCCGGGCAGCAACAGCCAGACGCCGTTTTCCTCGCGGTTCTCAACATCGGCAATCACGCGGAATTTACCGCCCGGACCGATCAACGGATCGACAAACACCACTTTGCCGGGCAATTTCACTTCGCGCCGGCCGGTCAATTCGGCGGTGACGGTCACCGGCCGCCCCACGACGTTCTCGGGCGAGACCTCCGACAGCGTCAAGGTGCCTTCGACCTTCAGCTTGTCCATCCGCAGCAATCGCAGCAGGCGATCGCCGGGATTGACCCATTCGCCTTCGTGCCGCTTGACGTCGATCACCATGGCGTCGATGGGCGCCAGCACCTGGCGGCGTGCAATGTCGTCGTCAGCGGCCTCGACCGAGGCGGCTTTGGATTCGGCAGTCAATACGGCGATATCCTTTTCGAGTTTCGCCTTTTCGATCTCCAGCTTCGCCTTGTGCGCCGTCAATTCGAGCTTCTTCAGTTCCGCCAATGGTGTTACGCCCGGCGTCGTTCGCTCGGCAGCCACGTGCTTGTTATAGTCGTATTGGGCCACCTGCCAAGCCGCTTGAGCGTAGCGCACCGAAACGGTGCTGCTGGCTTCGGCTTCGGCCACTTTTTGCTCGGCCTGGGCCACCTTCTTGGCGGCGACCACTTTGCTGTCGTTGATCTGAGCCAGCTTGTCGCCCTCGCGAACTTCGGCGCCTTCGCGCACGGCGACCTCGGTCACCACGCCCGCCTCTTGGGCTGCTACGTCCACCTGGTCGATGGCGCTTACCAGGCAGCCGGCGACCTCCACCTGTTGGGCCGCGCGGCGGCCCGGCGACTCGGAACCCTCGGGACCGGTCAGCACGAGCGCCGCCACCAAAACCATGCTTGCCGACATGCTCTTTCCTTATAGGTTCAACGGGAACAATACGCGGGATTCTACAAACGCAAACGCATCGTGGAACAACCACCAGCCAAGCGAACTCCGCTTGCAATAGAGCCGGGCTTTCACGCCGGCGCCAGGCAACAGCAGGTCTTCGTGCTGGTGCTTGTCGATCTTGACCTTGATCTTGACGGTGTTTCCTTCTTCGCCCTTCACCTCGGCGCTGCGGTGAACATCGACCACTTCGCCGTCGTAATTGGCGCCCGGCTCGGTCGCCAGGTGGTAGGTCACACGCAGATTCGGATTGTCCTTGCGGGCTTCGGTGATCGAGCCCATGCGGTCTTCCGGCGTGTCGAGCTCCAGCTCCCAATCGCCCGTCTCGTCGGCCACCGTCAGCAGCGCATCGCCCGGTTTCACGGGGCGGCTGAGCAGCTCTTTTTCAAAATCCCAAGTAGTGACCACGCCGTCGAGCGGGCTGACAATCTTGAGCTTCTCTCTCTTCTCCTTGAGCAACGCGAGCTGGGTGGTATAGCTGCGAATCTGCTGCAAATACTGTTCGACTTCGCTACGGGCCTTTTCTTCGGGATCTTCATTGTCGTTCGATCCGCGCCGGTCGCCAAAACTGAACCGACGTCGCGCTGCCGCCAGCCCTTCTTGCGCCTGCAAAAACTTGCCGGTCACGTCTTCGATCTGCACGTCCAGATCGGTGCTTTCCATGAGCATCAGCGTCTGGCCTTTTTTCACCTTATCGCCGTGCTTCACCAGAATCTGGTCGATCATGCCTTCGACCACGGCAAACACTTCGCGGCGGCGGACCGGCTGCAATTTGCCGTCGCTGGTGAACGTGTAATCAACCGGAATGGCCACCAGCCCAATCAACACCACCAGCACGGCGGCGGCGATGGCCAGCGTCTTGGGCAACGTGCGGGCGCTGACCACCCAACTGGCCTTGCCCAGCGAGCGCCACAGCGGCATGAGAAACAGGTTGTTGTGCTGCAAGGCGTTGGCCAAGGCCAGCGAGCTGTGATCGCAAACCACGTTCACCCGCTGCACCATGCCTTCGCGCGGGCGGGCGTCTTCGATCTGCTCGACCACCAGGGCGCCAATGGTTTCCGGCTCGTCTTTCTCGTCACTGGGATCGGCGGCCCGCTTCAAGGGCAGCACGGCCACGTGCTTCGAGTGCGATTCGTCCACGTAGGCTTGCACCGCGTCTTCCACTTGCGGCGCCAGGTCGCTGGTATCGCCGGAATACCAAAGTGCGTCGCCCGTCGCCACCACCGCCGACGACAGCCGATTCAACAGCGCGATGACGTTCGACCGCTTGTCAAAAGTGTCTTGTCCGCTGACGGCTTCGATAGTGCATTTGCGTCCGCGGCGAATGGCCACGCTCACGCGGTCGCACTCGATCAGCCGGCGGCCTTCGTTGGCAATGGTGTAGGCGGTTTCGCGCGGATCGAGGCTGTTGTGGGCCACGCGGCTGAAGTTTTCGAGCTGGTTCCAGAGCGTCTGCCGGTCGCTGAAGTGCCGCAACTGGCGCGTCTTGAGGAAGTCGCTGGCCAGCTCGCACATCTGCAGCAGGAACTTCAGGTAGCCGCGCTGCGTGGTCGTGGGTGCGCCGGCCCGCTGAAAAATCTCGATGATGCCCTTGCTCTCCTGGTCGACTTTGACTGGGCCAAGGATCAGCAGCAGATCGGTGGGGTTGGCGGGCTGGTCGTCGGCCCCTTCGCCCGAATGCGGGCCGACCAGGGCGCCTTCGCCGGCGGCCATGGCCTTTTGCAGCAGCATGCCGTGCTGTTGCAGATGCTGCTGGTTGTCGGCCAGGTGGGTCTCGCGGAAGTTGATCTGATATTGCAGCTCCAACGCGCCGCCCTCGCCCACGGCCCACACTGCGCCGCCTATGGCCGCCAAAGCATTGACCACCTTCTCCAGGAAGGCGGCGTAGAACTCGCGGGCAGAGATATCCTGCTTCGACAGCCGCGCGATCTCCAAGACCAAGTCGCGAATGTGCTGCTTGGTCTGTTCGATCAAACGCGGGTCGATGGTGGCCTGTTGTTCGGTGCTCATGCCGATAGTGGTTCTCTGGCAAGCCCTTGGGAAAAAAAGACGCGAAAGGACGAGAAGTGCAGCTACCCCAGATTGTCCAGACTAGCCGCTTTCGCCAATTTGGTCTAGGACTTGCGCCCGAGCAAACCTAGCTTAACCGTGAAAAAAGCGATCGCTTCCCGTCACGACCCGCGCCGGCCGCCGCCGCCGATATAGGTGCTACCATTAGATAGTTCGGCGGGAGTGGCCGAAATTTGACTGTGATTTTTTCGGGAGCCTTTGTTTAACGGTGGGATGAGCGCCGGATCGCCTTCCCATGGAGAGCGAGAACTTAGACTAGTAGTTGAGTTCCGGCGGCTGGGCAGAGGCTTGCCGATGCCCCGGCGCGGGTCTTCCACGACCTGAACGCTCACCGGGGCATCACCAAGGCTCTGTCCCGGCCACCTAAGATACTTCGCCAAGCCCTAACCTCCGGCCTTTGACCTCCGCCCCTTTCCCATGCGCATCCTGCTGTTCGGTGATCGCCCGTACGAAGGCACGCCTTGGGGGCGGTTTGCCCGAACGGTTGTTGATCGAGCGCCCCTCGCGGGCCACGAGGCTCGCGTTCTGCCGGCTCAGGGCGACTGGTCGCAACCAGGCAATCTGGGCGGCTTGGCCGCGGGGGCCGGCGGCCCGATCGACGCCTATCGCAGCCGCCTGCGCTCGGCGTTGGATGCGGTGGTCGAAAGCTTCAACCCCGATCTGATCCACGCTCAACATCTGTGGATCCCGGCGCATTTGGCCTTGGAGACGGGCGTGCCGTATGTGGTGTCCACCTGGGCAGAGGAGCTGCCGGCCTATCGGGCAGACCCACGCTTCCGCATCTTCACCGAGCAGGCTGCGGAAAACGCCGGCTCGATGGTGGCCGATTCCGAAGCAACTCGCCGCGAGATTGTGGCCGCCTTTGGCGAGTTGGAGGGCCGCGTGATCGTTGTTCCTGACATCGATGATTCGCTCGAATGGCTCTGGCAACTCTATGATCGCGTCATCGCGCAGCGCCGCGGGGATTCGGCGTGTCGGGAAGCCGATTTGTAGGTGCCGGGAAACCTTCGGCCGTGGCACCCGCCATGCCGCGATGGCATAATTGAATCGGCGAACGATTTCACGAATCCCTGTGTCGGCCAAAGCTCGCTCCCGCCTCATGTCCATACCGACCGATGATCATCGGCGAACGCCACACGGCCATTCGCTCACGTCAGACGATGTCTGTCCGCGGCCGTCGCCTCTGCCGCGGCAGATCGCCGAGCCGGCGGCGCCGCCGATCTATCCGGCGTCGGTTTACCGGTGCGGCTCGCCCGACGAAGCCGCCAGGCTGCTGGCCGGCGAAGTCGCCGGCTATGTCTATAGCCGGGACGGCCATCCCAACGCCGATCTATTGGCCGAAAAATGCCGCGAGCTGCACCAGGCCGAACGAGCCACCGTCTGTTCGTCGGGCATGGCCGCGCTGGCGTTGGCCGCGCTCGCTCATTTGCAGCAAGGCCAGCATGTCGTGGTCAGCAATCAGCTCTATGGCCGCAGCACGCAACTTTTCGCCGCCGAACTGCCGCGGCTGGGCATGGAATCGAGCGAGGTCGATACTTGTGACTTGCCCGCCACCGCGGCGGCTTTCCGACCGCAAACGCGCTTGCTTGTCGTCGAGACGATCACCAATCCGCGGCTGCGCGTCTGCGATCTCGCGGCGCTGGCTGAGCTGGCACACGCCCGCGGTGCTCTGCTGTTGGTTGATAACACCTTCGCCACGCCGGTCGTCTGCCGGCCCATCGAGTTGGGGGCCGATCTGGTCGTCGAAAGTCTCACCAAACTCATGAGCGGGCATAGCGACGTTTTGCTGGGCTTCCTGTGTGGCCGCGCAGCCGCTTGGCAACGTGTGGTTGCCACGCAATCGACATGGGGTTGGTCGACCAGTCCGTTCGATTGTTGGTTGGCCTTGCGCGGCCTGGGCACATTGGCCTTGCGAGCCGAGCGGGCCGGCGCGAATGCGTTGGCAGCCGCTCAATATCTGGCAGCTCGCGGCGAAATCGCCCACGTCGATTATCCGGGCCTTCAAGCTCATCCAGATCATGCTTTGGCCGCGCGTCAATTCGCCGGGCGGTTCGGCAACATGGTCACATTCAGTTTGAAAGGCGGACGCAAGGCGGCCGAACGGTTTATCGCCGGCGCGCGGCAAATTGCCTTTTGCCCCTCGCTGGGCGACTTGAGCACCACACTTAGCCATCCGGCTTCGACCAGTCATCGCACCATGCCGGACGCCGCCCGTGAGACATTGGGCATCAGCTTCGGCACGATTCGCCTTTCGCTGGGCATCGAATCCGCCGCATGGGTACAAGCGGCGCTGGCCGAGGGGCTGAATGCCGTCGGCTGATCTCTTACGCGATCACGGATTCCCGCGCGGACTCCGGGGATGCAGCGCCGCGATCTCTCGGATTTCAGCTTGATCGATGCGGCGTGGCAACGGCCCTCCGGCGCCGCAGCGACCGCCGCCCGCGCCGCAGCCGTGAGTTCAAAAAGTCAAACAGCGCCAGCTCCAGCGGCCGGTCGGTGGCGAACTGATAATAGTCGATGCCCAGCCGGTTGCAGGCGCGAACGATCGCCGCCGCGTGCGCGGTGAATTGCTCCAGATAGCGCTGCCGGGCCGCTGGCGGATCGACGTAAAGTTGCCGACCCGATTCCAAGTCTTCAAACTGCGCGGCGTTCTCGAAACGGAAGTCGATCTCGGCCGGATCGAGCACGCGCATCAGCATCACGTCGTGGCCGCGCGATCGCAGATAGCCCAGTTGCGTTTCCAGCGCGTCGATCGGCGCCAGCAAGTCGGAAATCAGGACGATCAAGCCGCGCTTCGATGCGGTCCTGGCGATTTGCTCCAAGGGGACGCCGAGATCGGTTGCCCGACCTGCCAATGCCCGGCCCAAGGCCAGCATGATGCGGTGCAGTTGACCGGGACGATATCGCGCGGGCAGATACTCCTGAATCCGCTCATCGAACGTCACCAGTCCGACCGCGTCGCGCTGGGCGGCCAGAAAATAGGCCAACGTCGCCGCCGCCGTCCTGGCATATTCACCTTTGTCATACGTCAGCGAGCCAAAACCCATCGAGCGGCTGGCATCGACCAACAGATAGCAGCGCAGGTTCGTCTCGTCTTCAAAGCGTTTGATATAAAACCGGTCGCTGCGGGCAAACAACCGCCAATCGAGAAACCGCAGATCGTCGCCCGACGTGTACTGGCGATACTCGCTGAATTCGACTGAGAAGCCGTGATACGGGCTGCGGTGCAAGCCGCTGAAAACCCCTTCGACGACCGCCTTGGCGCGAAGCTGCAGGTTTTTAATCCGCATCAGCGCGGCCGGATCGATGAACGAGGTCGGCGAATCGATGGCCGCCCGCGAGGGCGCGTCGGGCAATTTTCGCGGCATCAGCGGCACCCGTGGCTTAGCTTTCGGGCGTAACACCCAACACAATGTCGAACTTCGCCGCCAATTCGCCGATCGCCGAGTCTTTGATCGGCGCGAAATCGACGACCACGGCCTGGCGAGCTTTCTCATCGCCGAGGCGGTTAAAAATGCCGTCGCGCTGATTGCCCGGCTCGCCCTTCACATAGCACTGCGTGGTAAACTTCGCCTGTCCCTTGCGCTTGACGGCAAAGTGAATGTGTGGCGTGCGGCCGGGGTAGGCCACGGGCTTCACGGTGCGAAAATAATACTCGCCGGTTGAGCCGGTGAGGAACCGCCCGAAACCTTGAAAATTTTGATCGCGCCGGTCGCGGTTGTTGCTGCCGCTGTGCAAATAGGCGCCGTGGCTGTCCACTTGCCAGATTTCGATCGTGGCATTTTTGATCGGTTCGCCACGAGCGTCGAGCAGCCGACCGGTGAGGTGTGTGATTTCGCCCACGGCAGGCGTGATGTCGTCGTTGATTACGAGCAGGTCGTTGTCGGTGTCCAACGGCAAATGGTCGGGGTAAAACGGACCTTCGGTCTGGGCCGGCGTGCGAACCAGTTCTTCGGCGAACAATCCGGGCACGGTGAAAAAGGCGGCGCCGCCGGCGGCGATTTTCGTCAGAAAGTCGCGGCGGTGCGAAGAGGCGTGCGGCATGATGGTGATTCCTGGGGAAACGGACGACCTGGATGGCCAGACTTAGTGTACCGCGGCCGGCGGAATGTTACAGCGGCGGAATGTTACAGCGATCGCTGGGCATGCTAGTCGCCCAACTGGTCGAGGAATTCCGCCAAAGCTGCGTTGAACGCAGATGGATTCTCCAGCGGCGTAAGATGGCCCGCTTCGGGGATCACCACAAACCGTGCGTGGGGAATCGCCTCGGCAATGCCGCGCATTTCGTCGGCGGGCGAGAGGGCGTCGTCGGCGCCGACGATGACCAGTGTGGGCAGGTCGATTTGGCCAAGCTGGCCGCTGACATCGGGCCTGGCAGCCATGCCGCGCTGAGCCGCCGCCACGCCCGTCGGATCGGACGAAAGGATCATGCCTCTCACCGCCGCCACCACCTCGGGCCGCTCAGCGATGCTCCGTGGCGAGAGCGCTTTCGACAGCATGCCGTCGGCCACCGGCTGCGTGCCGTCGGCGATGACCTGCTCGGCCATCTTCCGCCTGACCGTGGCGGCTTCGGGGGTGTCGGCGGCGGCGCGGGTGTCACACATCACCAGGCCGCGCAGCCGCTGCCGATATTTGCGGATAAACTGCCAGCCGATGTAGCCGCCCATCGACAGCCCGCAATAAACAATCGGCTCGCTCACCTGCAAATCGTCAAGGATGGCGGCCAAATCGTCGGCGAAATCTTCCATCGATACCGTGCCTTCGGTGTCGACGCTCGAACCGAAGCCGCGCAAATCCGGGGCGATCACGCGGCGCCGCTCGGCGAACACCGGTAGCTGCGCATTCCACATCGTGTGGTTCAGTGGAAAGCCGTGCACGAACAGCACCGGCGTCCCCTGGCCTTGATCGAGGACGCCAAACTCCAGGTTTCGGGCAAAGACTCGCTTCAGCATGGCTGTGGTTCTTATGGCTGTGGTTTCTTCGAGGAAGATTCTTCCAGCGCTGCGCGGAATTCGTTCAAAGCCTTG
>JAICLL010000109.1 GCA_025927475.1 Pirellulales bacterium | reverse complement strand
CTGGGGACTGGGGACTGGGGACTGGGACTGGGACTGGGGACTGGGGGTTGGGGACTGGGGGTTGGGGACTGGGGACTGGGACTGGGGACTGGGACTGGGGACTGGGACTGGGGACTGGGACTGGGGACTGGGACTGGGGACTGGGACTGGGGACTGGGGGTTGGGGACTGGGATAGCGGGATAGCGGGATTAGGAAAAGACAGGCGACGCGCTGGTTTCTCGTCCGCGATCTCACATCCGTACCCACCACCTCACCCCTGGTCCCGGTCCCTAGCCCTCCCACTGGACACTCTGGAACCCGATCCCCGTGGCTGCTGCCTCTTTTTTAGGCAAGACGGGCAGTGCACCAATTCGGGCAGAGCTGCGTAAAACAAGGGCAATGCTAGCATTTCATTGTAAGTGCTTGCATTGCAATAACATCGGATTCGAGCTTGACGCTTGCGCAGAATGTGACAGAACTGCCGGCCAAAAAAGGGAGGGCTGGCGGCGATGGAGTGAAGACCTTAGTTCTTAGAAGCATGGAGAAAATGGAATGGCAGCTCGGGCGAGAACCAAGATTCAAACGAAAACCCAGGAACTCATGCGAATCGCGGAGGCGATGTATCGGCAGGAGCCGGACTGGGTGAGTTTCTTCCGCGAGATGCTAGGGGTGGGCGGTGTCATGCGGACGCTCTTTCCTGATGCCGAAACCCAGGCAGCGTTTGAGCAGACCCCCGCGTATATGAAACTGCAGCAGATGATCCGGAGCTTGCGCGACCGCGAAAAAGCATTGCCGCCCAAGGAAACCACCCGGGTCATCACCATTCGGATACCCGCCAGCCTGCACGATTCGCTGACCGCCGAGGCCTATGAGCGGTACACCAGCGTTAACAAACTGTGCATCTCGAAGCTGTTGCAGATTGTCGAAGACGACCTGGTGCCCAGCAAGAAGAAACGCGAGTCATCATCGGCAAAAGAAGAAGAGATCGAAAAATAGCGTGTTCAGAGCGGACCTGTAAGCCGGGTTTTGTCCCCGCGGCCGTCGCCGCCCGCGGGGGACGGCCATTTCTCTAGGAGGCCGATTGCTCGGCCCCTCGAGCAGCCTACCCGGAAGTCGGTGGCGGGTCGGACCAACCCGCGGCCGCGCCGCACGACCAAGGCCGCGCGGCGGGCGCTGCTTCCTGTTTGGCTTTGCTCCGGGCGGGGTTTGCCTAGCCAGGCTGGTCGCCCAGCCTGCTGGTGAGCTCTTACCTCACCGTTTCACCCTTACCGCACCGGGCTGAGCCGGCGCGGCGGTTTGCTTTCTGTTGCACTTTCCCTGATCTTGCGATCGGTGGGCGTTACCCACCGCCCTGTCCTACGGAGCCCGGACTTTCCTCCCGCCGAAGACTTGCTTCGGCCGGCGGCCGTCCAGTCCGCTCTGAACACGTTTTGTTGTCTCGTCCATCATTATATCATGGGCGGACCTCCCCCGAGCGCGATTCAATGCAACTGCTCTTTTATGTCAGCGGGCACGGCTATGGCCACGCCACCCGCAGTTCGGAAATCCTTCGTGCTCTGGCCGCGCAACAGCCGCGGTGCCGTTTTCATGTGCGGACCAGCGTGCCCGAACACCTGTTTGCGGGCATCGAACGAACGACGTTTCATCCGCTTCCCGAGTCGCTCGATCCGGGCGTCGTGGAAGACGCCGATTCGCTGGGCATCGACGTGCCGGCGACCGTTGAGGCGATCGAGCGCGCCTATCACCGTCGTGCGGCGATGGTTTCCCAAGAAGCCGCCTGGTTGCGCTCCCACGAAATCGCGCTGATCGTGGCCGATTTTCCGCCGCTGGCGGGCGAGATTGCCACCGCCTGCGCAATTCCCTGTCTTGGCATCGGCAACTTTACTTGGGACTGGATTTATGAGCCGCTGATCGAACACGATCGCCGGCGTCTGCAAGACTGGCTGCGCGACGGCTATCGGCAGATGACCTGTTGGCTCAAACTTCCTTTCAGCCACGACGAAAACCGGGAATTGTTTCCACAAGTGCTGGACGTTCCGCTGGTAGCCCGACACCCGCGGCGGGCCGCCGCCGAGGTGCTCAGGCAATTGGCCATCGACCGTGAAGATCGCCGGCCCCGCGTGCTGCTGGCCATGCGGGGCCGTATTCCGCCAGAGGCTCGGGCCGCGGCGGCGAAAGCAAACCCCGAAATGCTGTTTTTACACTTCGATCCCGAGGACGCCGGCAAATCGAACGAGATCGCCGTGATGCTGGGATCCGACCTGGCGTTCCCCGATGTCTTAAATATCGCGGACGCCGTGGTCTCGAAGTTTGGTTACGGAACCGTTTCGGAATGCATCGCGGCCCGAAAGCGGCTGCTTTGCCCGCCGCGGCTGAATTTTCGCGAGGACGAGATTTTTGCTCGCGAGGCGCCCCGGCAGCTACCGTTGACCACCATTTCGCAAGCCGATTTTCGTGCCGGTTGCTGGTCGCAGCCACTGCGCCGCTTGTTGGATCAGCCGATCATCGAGCCGACGCTGCCGACAGACGGCGCCGAGCTTTGCGCCCGCGAAATCGGGCGCTGGGTCACCTACGCCAAGGATTCTCATGCTTAGCTTAAAAACCAGCACCTCGCCGCGTTGGCTGGCGGCAGTCGAGGCAAATCTCGATGAGGTCTTGCTCGATCATGCGCATTGCGAAAAGAAAGCGGCCGGCACGGCGATGAATCTGATCTTCGCGTATGTCGATCGCGTCGAGTTGGTCAAGTCGCTTTCGGCAATCGTCACGGAAGAGCTCGACCATTTCAAGCTGGTCATCGATTTGCTGGAAGCCCGAGGCGTGCGATTCCGCCGGCTCAAACCAAGCAATTATGGCGGCCAGCTCGCGCAGCTTGTGCGAACGCAGGAACCGGCCAAGGCGGTTGATCGCTTGCTGGTGGCCGGGCTGATCGAAGCCCGCTCGTGCGAGCGGTTCGCCTTGCTGAAAGACCGGCTTGCCGACCGCACGCTGGCCGCGTTCTATCAAAGCTTGTTCGAGTCGGAGGCGCGGCACCATGCCAGCTATGTGCAGTTGGCCCGGCTATTTGCCGACGAGGCCGAGGTCGATCGGCGACTCGACGAGCTGGCCACCGCCGAGGCCGAGATCATCGACCGCGGCGACGTGCTGCCCCGCATGCACAGCTAGTCGCCTCTTGCGAGATCGTTGGCTTCTGCGGATAATCAAGGGGCCTGCCTGCGTTCGCCGCTGACCCCGCCCAGGAACGCCGATGAGATCCGCCGCCTGCCTGCTGTTCGTGTGGCTTGCGCTGGCCGCTCGCGCCGCCGGCGCCGACGCATTGACTTACGAGCGCGATGTTCGGCCGATCTTCAAGGCTCACTGTTTTCAGTGCCATGGCGAAGATGGCCAGCGCAAAGGCGGCCTCGATTTGCGGCTCAAGCGGTTGGCCGAACAAGGTGGCGACTCGGGAGCGGCGATCGTGCCCGGCAAGCCTGACGAAAGCCTGCTCATCGAGCGGCTGCGGTCGGGCGAAATGCCGCCGGGCGACAAAAAGCCCACGGCCGAACAGATCGAGACCATCGTGCGCTGGACTGCCGCCGGCGCGCCGACCGCCCGGCCCGAACCTGCCGAACTCGGCGAAGCGCCGCTCTTCACCGAAGAGGAACGCGGCTTCTGGGCTTTTCAGCCCGTCCGGCGTCCGGCGATTCCCACGGTCGCCCATGCCGAACTGGTCTCGACGCCGGTCGATGCACTGTTGCTAATAAAGCTCGAAGCCGCGGGGCTTTCGTTTTCGCCGGAGGCCGACCGGCCGACGTTGGTGCGTCGGGCATATTTCGATCTGCTCGGCCTGCCGCCGGCGCCCGAAGAAATCGAGGCGTTCGTGGCCGATGCGTCGCCCGACGCCTGGCCGCGGCTGGTCGAGCGGCTGCTGGCTTCGCCGCACTATGGCGAGCGGTGGGGCCGCCATTGGCTCGATGTGGCCGGCTATGCCGACTCAGAGGGCTACACCGACGAGGACGCCCCGCGCGACAGCGCCTTTCGCTATCGCGACTATGTCCTTCGCTCGTTCAACGCCGACAAGCCGTTCGACGCGTTCATTCAAGAGCAGCTTGCCGGCGACGAGATGATCTCTCCGCCGTACAAGAATCTTTCGCCCGAGGCGATCGAGAAGCTGACCGCCACGGGCTTTTTGCGGATGTCGCCCGACGGCACGGCCGCTTCGGGCGTCGACCAGAACGTCGCGCGCAACCAGGTGATGGCCGACACGCTGCAGATTGTCTGCACGTCGCTGTTGGGCATGACGGTGCACTGTGCCCAGTGCCACGATCACCGTTACGATCCGATTCCGCAGGTCGATTATTACCGGCTGCGGGCGGTCTTCGAGCCGGCGCTCGACTGGAAACAATGGCGTGCGCCGCCCGCCCGCAAAGTGTCGCTTTCTACCGACGCCGATCGTGAGACGGCCGCTAAGATTCGGGCCGAGGCGGCGGCCGTCGATGCCGAGCGGCAAAAGAAAGGGCAGGAATACATCGATCGCACGCTGGAAGAAGAATTGCTGCTGGTTCCGGCGGAGCGGCGCGATGCGCTGCGGGCCGCTTACAAAACGGCCGCCAAAGAGCGCACCGCCGAGCAGAAGTCGTTGTTGAACGAATTTCCCAGCGTGGCCAACATCAGCCTGGGTTCGCTGTATCTCTATGATCAGCGCCGCGACGCGAAGGCCCGCCAGATCGACGCCGAGCGTAAACAAAAAGAAGCCAAATTCGTTGCCGAGACCAAGGGCCGCGAGCTGGCCCAAGCGCCCGAAGCGGAACGGGCGGCGCTCGAAGCCGCCGCGGCGGCGCCGGTCGAGAAGCGCACCCCTGAGCAAACCGCCCTGCTGGAAAAGCATCCCGGCGTGCTGGTGGCCGCCGCCACGCTCGAACGATTCAATCCCGAGGCGGCCGCCGAGTTGGCCGCCGACGCCAAAACCGCCGCCGAGCTGCGGGCCACCAAGGCCGCTGCCGACCTGAAGCGCTACTCCGACCAGGCTGCCCAGATTCGCGCGCGCATCCCGCCGGAAGGTTTCGTTCGCGCCCTCACGGAAACGCCCGGCCAGGCTTCGCCCACCTTTGTCTTTTACCGCGGCGATATTCAGCAGCCCAAGCAACAGGTTCCGCCAGGCGACTTGACCGTTCTGTCTGGCGCGACGAGCGTGGAGATTGCCGCCGACGATGCTGCCTTGCCGACCACGGGCCGGCGGCTGGCGTTCGCGCGGCACCTGACCGATGGTCGCCATCCGTTGGTCTCGCGCGTGATTGCCAATCGCGTGTGGCTGCACCATTTCGGGCGCGGCCTGGTGGGCACGCCCGGCGATTTTGGCGTGCTAGGCGAGCCGCCCACGCACCCAGAGCTGCTCGACTGGCTGGCCGATGAGTTGGTCGCCCGCGGCTGGAGCCTGAAATCGCTGCATCGCGCCATCTTGCTCTCGACCGCCTATCGGCAAACGTCGCGGCGCAGCCCGCAGCTTGACGCGGTCGATCCCGACAACCGGCTTTACGCCCGCATGTCGGTCCGCCGGTTGGAATCGGAAGTGGTGCGCGACGCGATTCTTTCCATCAGCGGCGACCGCCAGGACGGCATGTATGGCCCGCCGGTGCCCGTGATGGAAGACGACGTCGGGCAGATTGTGATTGGCCGCGAGAACCTCGACGGCGAGCGCAAGCCCGTCGCGGCGGTGTCGCTGGGCGGCGAAGAATATCGCCGCAGCGTTTATGTGCAGGTTCGCCGTAGCCGGCCTTTGAGCATGCTGGAAACGTTCGACGCACCGGTGATGTCGCCGAATTGCGAGAACCGTAACTTTTCGACCGCCGCTTCGCAGTCGCTGGTGTTCATGAACAGCGCGCTGGTGATTGAGTCGGCTGGACGGTTCGCCTCGCGGCTGGAGCGCGAGGCCAGCGGTGAGCGCCGCGCCCAAGTCGCCCGCGGCTGGCTGTTGTCCTTTGGCCGCCGGGCAACGCCCGACGAGCTGACCGCCGCTGAGCAGTTTCTGGATCGTCAGTTTGAGGTCTTGCAAAAGCGATTGCCCGCGGCCGATGCCGCGGCGCAGCGTCACCAGGCATTGGCCACCTTTTGCCAGGCGCTGTTAAGCGCGAATGCGTTTTTGTATGTCGACTAACCTGGTGTTCTGAAACAGCTCTTGAAAGTTCGCTCGAATTCTTCCTTCGTTGCCTTCTGTTCAAAAAACAACCGCAAGAGTCGAGCTATGAACCCCTCTCGCCGCCACTTTCTCGCCACCAGTTCGATGAGCCTCGCTCCGGTCGCCTTGGCGTGGCTGTTGGGTGAAGACGGCCTGCTGGCCGAGCCGCTCAAGCCGGGTCTCGAACCGGAAAAGTTCGACCTGCTGCCCAAGCGTCCGCACGCCGCGCCGCGCGCCACGGCCATGATCTCGCTGTTCATGCAGGGCGGACCGAGCCAGATTGATCTGCTCGATCCCAAGCCGGTTTTGAATCAGCTTGACGGACAAAAATTTCCCGGCGACATCAAATACGACAACGCCGCCCAGGCCAGTTCCAAGGTTCTCGGCAGCCCCTGGAAGTTCCAAAAGCACGGCGAGTGCGGCACCGACGTTTCCGAGTTGCTGCCGCACCTGGCCGGGGTGGTTGACGATCTGGTGGTGATCCGCTCGATGCACACCGGCGTGAACAACCATGGCCAGTCGATTCACGCGCTGAACACGGGTCGCATTCAGCGGGGCCGCCCCGTGCTGGGAAGTTGGCTCACCTATGCCCTGGGGGCCGAATCGCAAAACCTGCCCGCCTATGTGGCGATGACCGATCCGCAAGGGTTGCCCGTCGAAGGCGTGTTGAACTGGTCGAATGGCTGGCTGCCGTCGTTGTTTCAAGGCACGGTGGTGCGGCCGCGCGAGCCGCGGATTTTGAATCTCGAGCCGACGCCCGAGCTGCGCGGCGATGTGCAGCGCGAGTATCTTTCGTATTTGCAAGAGCTGAACCGGCGGCATCTGGACCAGCGGCCCGGCGAGACCGATCTGGCCGCGCGGATTGCCAATTACGAATTGGCCGCGCGGATGCAAACCGCCGCCCGAGAGGCGCTCGACATCGGCCAGGAGACGCAAGCCACGCACAAGTTGTACGGGCTGGACAACCCCGCCACGCAGGAATACGGCGCCCGCTGCTTGATTGCCCGGCGGCTGGTCGAGCGAGGCGTGCGGTTCGTGCAGGTCTTCACGCGCAACCAGTTCTGGGACCATCACGGCAGCATTCGCACCTCGCTGCCGGCGGCCTGCCAGAAGACCGACCAACCGGCGGCGGCCTTGGTGGCCGATCTCAAGCAGCGCGGCCTGCTCGACACGACCATCGTGCACTGGGGCGGCGAGATGGGGCGCCTGCCCGTCATTCAGAATGACGCCGGTCCCGCGTCCGTCGGGCGCGACCACAACACCTATGGCTTCAGCATGTGGCTGGCGGGCGGCGGTTTTCGCCGCGGCGGCACCTATGGCGCAACGGACGAATTCGGCCACCGGGCGGTTCGCGACATCGTCAACCACTACGACTATCACGCGACGCTCTTGCACTTATTCGGGCTCGATCCCGAGCGGCTCATCTACCACCGCAACGGCCGGCAGGAAACCCTGCTCGACGGCCAGCCCGGCACGGTGGTCAAGGGAATCTTGCAGAGCGGGTGACCCAGTGTCGCGCGCCGCGGTCTCGCGGGACGAGCGCGGCGAGCTCGCGAATTTCCGCATCGGTGCTTTGGGCCGCCTTACGGGCGAGTCGCATCGCTCGGTCGCGGTCGAGATCCGCGAGCAGTTCCAGAAGCATCCAGTAATCGTCGTACTGCTCTTCGTTGACGATCGGTTCGAGTTCCGCGTCAATCCGCTCGAGCACCCAATGTCGCGGCAGCGACGCAATGATTTGCCGCACCACTGCCACCGGACCGTGTGCGGCCCTGGCGAGCTGGATCAACTCCGGAAAGAGCTGTTTTTGCTCTTCCCCATCCATCCGCCGCAAGAGAGCGAGTGCCGCGGCACGGTTCTCACCGCCGCGCTTTCGCAACGCCTCGCGCACGATGCCGACTCGGTCGACGTTGCTGTCCAAGAGAATGGCAAGCGATTGCGGGCTTTCATCGTCGCGGACAAGTTCACCCACAAACTGATCCCAAATATTCGATGTAGCATTGACGCCCATGATTTTCTCCCTGAATACTGCCATTGGGCCGACCGATTCGCAATTCCACGCGTGAGGCGCTTTATGGATGGTGTCCAACAGGTTAAACTTGTAGTAGGGGAACTGAAATACTATCACCGTCTGAGTTGCGTTCGATGGCAACGACATCTGCTAACGAATTGGTCGCTCGTCAAATCAATCAAGAAGCCCGACGAGACCCGAATTCACCCTACGCCGGCAAACTCATAGGCATCGCCCACGGGCGGGTGATTGTCGTTGCCAATTCATGGCGAGAAGTTGTGGAACGATTGCGGGAAGCCGAGCCCGACCTGAAGCAGTGCTTTTGCCTCGACGCCAGCGCTGACTATGAGCGCGTGGATGAAATCTGGAGCGTTGCTTGATGCCAGCGATGCTTTGGACTCTCTGGCATGATCGCCCGATGGTCGAGGTCACCGCCGCTTCCGTGTATGACGGGCCGGAGCGCGTGTGCCGTCTTATCGCCGATACGGGCGCAGGTTCGCGGAATTCCGTATTTGAGTTGGTGCTCCAGGAGCAAACGTGCATTTCATGCGGTGGTATCTTCATGGGGCACATTCGGCTTGGCGGCGCGTACTCCGGCAGGTTCCCACTGTACTTGGTGCAAATTCGAATGACGAAGTTAAACTTCGAGGAGCTTGTGCCAGCCGCAGGTGTACCAAGTGCGCCGAATGGATTTGATGGAATCGCGGGCTTCAAGTTCCTCAAGAGATTTCACTACGGAAACTTCTCAGACCCGGAGCAATTTGGGCTGGACGTGCTTCCACCTCCATAGTGTGAGTCATGGCGTTTCATGACGCTGGCTCGTTTGACGAAGTGGTGCCGACTCGGTCGACCGACGTCTCTGCCAAAGAGAATCGCAAGCGATTGCGGACTTTCCTCGCCGCGGACAAGTCCACCCACGAATTGGTCAAACGTGGCCGACGGAGCCTCAACGGTCATGGTATCGTGTCGTTAAAAACTTTGACGCTATTCGTCTCTCGCCCAAAGGGATTCCCACATTTGCCTGGTGTTAGCCGATTCGGCGGCTCCACAGTCGCGAGCCGCCTGCTTGGCCTCGACTTCGGCAAATACGTGAAACGATCCCTCGAGTGAACGGAAAACTAGGTAACGGTTCCCGCCCCCAATAAACGTCTTGAACGCCAATGCCGTTCCCTCCCGCTTGTCTTTCAACATCTCGCACCTCTAATTATTCACCATCCAGCATCGGATCTGAAGGTTTTTCAATGTAGGCAGTTTACGGAATCCCTCGACCATTTGACAGAAGCTGGCGGCAGAGTCAAGTTTGTAGGATCGGTCGACGGAAGTGAGTCCCATCGTCCGCTGGATCAACGGATTAAGCTTTTGCTGCGCGAAATGGTGGGACTCGCTGCGCTCGGCCCACCCTACGGCCTATTCCGCAGGCGCGGGCGCTTCGGTGATTGCGTCGTCAACCGCGTCAGACGAATCGCCGTTCGATGAACTGCCAGCGACCGCCGCGTCCGAATCGCCGTTGGGCGACGGCGACGCCGCAACGGCCGCTGCCGCCGGTGGCTCGGGTTCGGGCGGTACGCGCGAACTTAGCTGCGTGGCGACCCACCCCAGCCACTCCTCGGGCGGCAAGCCATAAGGGCGGAATTTTTCCATGCTCCCTTGCTCTTCGCTGTGGAAGAGCGCCCGTTGCTCGCCCAACCGGCTGGCGATCGGCGAGTCGATGAGCGTGCTCGAATCGTTCTGGCTCATTTGGAAGAGCACGCGCATCTCGACCTCGCGCAGCGCCTGCCGGTCGAACGTGCGCTGCAAGTTCGTCAGGCTATCGCACCAGGCGAAAACGTGAATGCCCAGGTTTGGTCCCTCGCGCAGGATGTCGACAAGCTGCTGCGACGGGCTGGCTTGCTCTTCGCCCGACCGCGAGAAGCCAAAATCGTCTTCCTTCTTGCGCAAATCGCGGAAGCGCTGCACGTCGTGGATCAGCAAATACCAGGCGGGGGCGTCGGATTGGCCGGCGGCCTGGCGGCGGGCGACTTCCGCCGCCACCTCGCCCATGACCGCGGCGGTGTCGCGCACGCCGCCCACGCGCGCCCGGTGCGGCAAGGCGCCGGCCACACGCGCGAAGAATCCGGCGTGTACGTTCTCGGGCGGGGTGCCGTCGAGCACGAAGAACCGCGTGCCCGGCTCGCCGCCGCGGTCGGGGGCATGCTGCGCGGCCAGGCTGATGCCGGCGGCGGCCAAAATGGCCATCGCCTGCAGCTCATTTTGCCCGACGAGCAAGACGTTGTGCCCGCTCTGCCGGCGCAGCAACGCCGCGGTCGGATCTTTGATGGCCACCGGGTCGCCCAGCCAAGCCAGCACCGGCTTGTTCGAGGCGGCGGGCCAATCGGCCGCCCGCAGCAACTCGTCGAGTTGCGGGTTTTGATCCAATTGGCCGGGCACGTTGCCCTCGAACACAATCAGCGGCAGCTCGGCATGCCCGTTGTGCTCCTGCGCGTATTGCTGAATCCGCCGGTGCCAGCGTTCCTTTTCTTCGTCGGGCAGGTAGGCCACCTGGAACGGATGATTGGCATCGGGCAGACCGCCGGCGTCGTTGTAGATGGCCTCGCCGGGACGCGACAGCAAACGGGCCGCCGAATTCTCTTCGCTGAGAATCAGGTGCGCGTCGGCCTCGCTGCATTGCAAGGCGATGCGCACGCCCATCTGTCCCAGCGTGGTGCGCGCCAGCGAATAGGCCCCGCCCAAGGTCTGCGAACCCAGCAGCACGTGCATGCCGAACGCTCGGCCTTGCCGCACCAGCCGGTCGAACAACAGCCCGACTTCCTGAGCCAGCTTGTCGTCTTCGACAAAAAACTCCTGAAACTCGTCGATGATCAGCAGGATGCGGGGCAGGTTTTGGCCGGTGTTGCGGCGATAGCCGGCCACGTCTTGCGCCCCCGCGTCGCGAAATCGTTCGCCGCGCTCGCGAATCTCGGCATCGAGCCTTTGCAACACGCTCAGGCCAAACTCGCGGTCGCTTTCGACCGACACCACGCGGGCGTGCGGCAACCGGTAGGTGGCGTAGGTCTTGAACTCGACGCCTTTTTTGAAGTCGATCAGATACAGCTCGAGCTCTTGCGGGCTGTAGGTGACCGCCAGATTGGTAATCAGCGTATGCAGCAGCGTCGACTTGCCCGAGCCGGTCTTGCCGGCCACCAGCACGTGCTGCGAAGTGCCACGGCCCAGCTCGAGGTTTTGCTTTTTGGTCGCCCCCGCCGGCCCCAGGGCCACCTGAATGCCTTTGCGGGTGTCGGCCTTCCACCACTGGTCGTCGCGCGGGGCGATCACCGAGAAGGGCACCTCGACGCGGCTGGCGTCCTTGGCCGCCTCGCCCACTCTCCGCACGATGTTTGAAAACACGTCGCCGGGCGGCGCCTTGTCGAGCACCAGCGGCAGCCGTCCAAAGTCGGAATCTTTCCAGGCAAATTTTTCTTCCTCGCTCTGCCAGGTGAAGTTGACGCAGTGCTGCTCCAAGTCGCTGACCTTAAAACCCTGGGGCATGGGGTGCTTGGTGTCGACGCTGATCAGCGCATGGACGCCGCACCGCGCGCCGCTGGAGACAATGCTGATCAACCGGCGGCAGGCGGCATCGCTGAAATTCGCCGGATAGTTCGCCACCACCAGGTAGCGGAACGGCTCGGCCACTTCGCCGGCGGCCTCGTTGTAAGCCTCGATCGTCTCGAACTCATTGCGCAGATATTTCTGGATGACCACTTCCATCTGCTCGGTCAAATCGGCCAGCCGCTGCTCGATCTGCTGCGGCTCGGTCCAGATGCGTGCGCCGATAAGCTGCTCATCGTAATCGCCCAGGTGCATAAAGGCGGCGAAGTTCTGGCCCAGCCCAACGGGATCGATCACGGTGAAACGCACCTTGCCGGCCGGTATGGTCGTCGCCAGCCGCAGCATGGCCGCCTGCATGATTTCGACGGCCTGGTCGCGGGCCTTGCCCTGGGCCCGGATCAACAACGAGCCCCGTTCGGGGAAGGTCAGCAAGGCCGGCTGCTCGATCACCGGCAGCCGCAGACCTTCGTCGCCGTTGGTCTCGAGGGCGGCTTTGCGCAAGTTGAGCTCATCGAGCACCGGGCCGGAGTCTTCTTCGATCTGCTTGACCTCGGTGAATTGCTCGGGGCCGGCGGTCCATTGGCCCAGCCGCAGCACGGGCGGCAGCGACCGCGGCGCCTGCCACTGGTCGGAGAGAATAAAATCCCAGGCAGGGAACAACTCGGCGCACTCGCGCTGCACCTCGGCCGCCTCATTTTGAAGATGCGCGACGCCTTTGTGCCAGCGGTCGAGCCGGCGCTGTTTGGCGGCGGCCAGGGCGCGCTGGCCCTCGGCGGTGGCCTGCTGGAACTGTTCTTCGCGGCGCCGCAGCTCTTGCTCGTATTTCGCCGGTATTTCTTGCCGCAGTCGCGTAATTTGTTGCTCGGCTTTTTCCAGGGCGGCGTCGCGGCGGCGCGCCAGTTCGGCAAGCTGCTTGTCGTGCTTTTCCTGGGCCTTGGCGGTGATTTCGTCGCGCTGCTTGACGGCTTTGGCGATGCGGTCTTTGCAATCTTGCTCGGTCTTGGCGTCGTCGCGCTTGCGGCGTTCGTCGAGCGCGGCGCTTTCTTTGCGATACAGCTCGCCGGCCGCCTGCTGCCAACGCTTGCGGGCCACATCGGCATAGTCCAGCGCATAGGCCAGCGGCTGATAGGCCCCGGCCACCTTGCTCTGCATGCTCGAACGCAAGATCAGCCAGATCATCAGGCTGATCACCAGTCCGCCGCCCAGGCCGGCGCCGGCCATGAAGACGACGTTCCACTGGGTGGCCGCGCCGACGCCGCCGGCCAGCGCGCCGCCGATCAAAACAAACAAGACGATCACCAGCGCGAACTTGGGCCGCTTGATTTTTTTCAGCTCGTCGAGCTTGGCGTCGGCCACCTTAAAAGCTTCGTCGATGGCCTGCTGGGGCTGCACGTTGGGCGGCAGTTGGCCGATGGGCTGGCCCGGCTGCTCGGCTAAACCGCCCTGGCCCAGCCCGGCCAGCAGTTGCTTGATCTCTTTGCGGCGCGATTCGATGCCCAAGGCGCTGGGATCGTTGCCCGCCTCCAGGTCGCCGTACTTGCTCTTGAGATTGTTCTTGCCGGCCTCGAAGACGCCGGTCAATTCAAAGTGAGCGTCTTCACGGGCACGCTCGGCCTCGGTCTGCTCAAGCTGCCATTCACTGGTGGCCTGCTCGGTGACCTGGCGGTAGGTGGTTTCGATCTCGTCGTTGGCCTTTTGCGAGGCACTTTTGACGCGCTCGACCTCGGCGCGATGGCCGGCTTCCGCCTTGGCCAGCTCGGCGTCGCGCTCGTCGGCGACCGAGTCGATCAAGCGGCGATGTTCTTCCTCCGCCGCCGCCAGCCGGGCGGCCAGCTCGTCTTCGCCGCGATGGTCGGCCAACTCGACCACCATCCGCGCCGCTTCTTCCAATATTTGACGCTGTCGTAGAATCAATTCGCTATCGGCCATCACTGCACTCTTGGCAAGCCTGATTGAATACTTGCGCCAGGCGGCGAAGTTTATCGAGCGTGTTGCGCATCTGGGGTTCGATGGGCTCCATATATTTCTTCTCGAACTCCGCGCGGCGGACGTCGTTCCACACTTCCTTGGTGTCGTCCCAGCGGCGCGTCACGGTTTTCATGGCGTCTTGCATGCGGCCGGCGCCCGAGGCCAGATCGACAGGTTTCATGGCGTTCGTTCCTTGTGGTGCAGCCGGGGCGGATGGCGGATGGCGGGTGGCGGGAACTCACTCACCACTCACCACTCGCCCCATTGATCGGTTTTGCATTTTGCGTTTTGCATTTTTACTTTCCCCCGGCTGAGCGATCGAGCATCGTGTTTCTAAGCTCTCTCGGCGGCGGGCGGACTTCCGGCGAGTCCCTCGTCGACGGGCGCGCCTTCGGCCCTGCTCGGCTCACTCGCGGCCGTCTCAGTACCCTGGCCCCCGACCCCCGACTCCTGACCCCTGCTTCCTGGATTCGCCATCGAAAACTCCGATCCGCCCGACGGCGCTCGCACGCCGATATATCCTTCCAACGCCGTGAGCATGCGGGCCAGCTCGGCATTGGCCTTGGGCAGCTCGCCCGAAAAGATGCTTTCAAGCTGCTGGGCTTGGGCGCGGTATTCTTCGGCTTCTTCCTCGAGCACGCGGCTCCACTTTTTGACTGCCTGCACTTTTTGCTGCGCCTCCTCCAACCGGGCTTGGGCTTTTTTCAAGGCCACCTTCTGGTCGGTGCAGTCGGGCGTGCGGTCGCCGAACTTTTGCATGCGGCACCGCTCCAGATCGGCCCGGGCGTTGTTTACTTCGTCTTCACGCTTGCGCACCGCCGTCTGCCAATACTTCAGCAAGTCGTGCGTGAACCACTCCAGCCCGCGCCGCACGTCCATGCCGATGACCGACAGCGACTCTTTGCCCTCGGTCTCGAAGGTCGTGAGCGAGGCCTTCAAATCTTCCAACGCCGCGATGGAATGTACGCCAGCCGACATGGGTGCTCCAAGAGTGAGGGGTTAATTCGCCTCATCGCTGCGTGAGGTATTCATCGACGCGCTCCGCCTTCCGCATCAGGAACGGAATATGTTCGTTGCTGGCCTCGACAAAGCGCTTGATGGCGACCATCGTTTGCTCGAACTCTTCCGAGAACTTCAGATTCTCCTGGTCGCGCCAGGTTTGGCTGAGCGCGCCAAGCTGCGAGTGCAAGACCTGCATGCGGCTTTGCAGATCGCCGTTGAACGCCTTCAGGGCGGCGGCAAAACGGCGCAATTCGGTTGGGTCAACAATGGCTTTCGACATGACATTCTCCCTAACGAGACAGGATCGGTGCCCTCATTCTGTGCCGGCATCGCCGCGCGGTCAAGCGACCGCGTTGCTTGCGTCGCAGCCTCGCCGCGTCTAGGCTGTCTGGCAGGGAGAGGTTCGTTCGGCCGGCACACATCCGCTGGTAAAGGGGCGTGAGGCGGCGTCATGTGTCACGCGGCATGGTAGAATGCTCGAAGAGGCCCACCGGCGGCTTTTTGCCCGGAGAATCGACTGATGTCGCTTGCCCCATCGAGAATCAAACCGGCCGCAGTGCTGTATGACATCGACTGGGGCACGTACACGCGTCTATTGCGGGCCTTCGAGCACCGGCACGGCTTCCGGCTCACTTACGATCGGGGAACTCTGGAAATCATGAGCCCGCTCTGGGAACACCAAAGGCCGGCTTATCTACTGGGCAGACTGATCGATGTACTGACTGAGGAGTTGTGGCTGCCGTGTGAGCCGGGCCGTTGTGTCACTTTAAGGCGGCGGCGCAAGAGCCGCGGGTTAGAACCCGACAATTGTTACTGGATCGCCAACGCCGCACGGCTGGCGGGTAAGACTCACCTGGATCTGCGCGTCGATCCGCCCCCTGACCTGGCGATCGAGATGGACGTCACGCGCAGCTCGTTAGATCGGATGAGTATTTATGCGGCTTTAGGCGTGCCCGAAGTGTGGCGAGCGACGTCTGAGGATTTGACCTTCCATCTTCTCGAAAACGGCGTCTATCAGGTCCGGGCCAAGAGTCTCTCGTTTCCGCAATTGGCCAGCGTTGACCTGGTTCGTTTTTTGGCTTCCTTGGCGCAGAAAGGCACAACTGCGTTGGTGGCCGAGTTCCGTGAGTGGGTAAAGCAAGTCCTCGTCGTCGGGCCGAATCGCGATTGATGTCAGCCCCTCATCCGCTGCTGATGCGACGGCGCGAACTGTACGCGCCTCGGGCGGCCGCTCCCGAAACGTTGCCAACGGTCTCCGCGCATCACGGCCCCGCATCGATTTGCTTTCAAAGGCCGGATCCATATTTGTGCCACCGTGCGAGGCATGGACATGGTTCTAAGCGGGCCGGCACCCACTCAGCAAGGCTTTGACGGTCCGCTTTCGCGGCTCGCCACGAACGTCTTGCACCGTGAGTCGCGGGGCACAAGGCCCCGGGCTATCTGGCGTCTTCACAGCGAGGCCCGGGGCGACCATCGCCCTAGCGCCTGTCGATCTCATCCCCTCTCCCCCTCTCCGCAGTCAGCCGGTATCATCGTCGGCATGGTTTCCGCCGAGAAAGCGCCTGTCCGACCCGCCAGCGAGCGTCCGCCCGCCCGGGTGCTGATCATCGACAACGATGCCCAGCACGCCCAGGCGGTTTCGGAAAGCCTTGAGCGGGTCGGCTATCGTTGCACCGTGGCGACTTCCGGCGCCGAAGGGGCGAAGCAAATCGAACGTGAGCAGTTCGAGGTGATCGTCACCGATCTGATGATGAACGACGTCGGTGGGCTGGAAATCTTGGCCCACGCCAAGAACGACCTGCCCGACGCCGAGGTGATTCTGGTCACGGGTCACGGTACGGTGCCCTCCGCGGTCACCGCCATGCAGCAGGGGGCGTTTAACTATCTGCTCAAGCCGCTCGACATCGGACAGTTGCGGGCGGTGGTCGAACGCGCGGCCGAAAGCGCCGAGCTGCGGCGGGCCAATGTCGAGTTGCACCGCCGGCTCGATGAACGATTCGGCTTTGAAGGGGTGGTCGGCACCAGCCCCAAGATGAACGACGTCATCAACCTGTTGAAACGGATCGCGCCGACCAACGCCACCGTGCTCATTCAGGGCGAGACCGGCACCGGCAAAGAACTGGTGGCCCAGGCCATTCATCAGAACAGCCCGCGCAAGAACAAGCCGTTTGTGGCCCTGAACTGCGCGGCCTTGAGCGAAAACATTTTAGAGAGCGAGCTGTTCGGGCATGTCAAAGGGGCCTTCACCGATGCCTCGTTCGACCGCGTCGGCAAATTCGAGTTCGCCCACGGCGGCACGCTGTTTCTCGACGAGGTGGGCGATATGCCGCTGGCCACGCAGATCAAGCTGCTGCGCGTGCTCGAAAGCGGCGAGATCACCCGCGTCGGCTCGAACGACCCGATCAAGGTCAACGTGCGGCTGCTTTCGGCCACCAACCGCCACCTGGAACAGCAAATCGCGGCCGGCACGTTCCGCAACGATCTCTATCACCGCCTGAAGGTGGTCACCGTTACGCTGCCGCGGCTGACCGAGCGCAGCCAGGACATTCCGCTGTTGATCGAGCATTTCATGAAGCAGTTTGCCAAGCGGCACGAGAAGCCGGTCAAAAGCATGTCGACCGCGGCCCGGCGGCGGCTAATGGCCTATTCCTGGCCGGGCAACGTGCGCGAACTGCGCAACACGGTCGAGAGCATGGTGGTGGTCGATGTGGATGGCGTGCTCGATCTCGATGACCTGCCTAGCGAGTTGGCCGAACCGGCCGACGCGCCCCCTAAGCCGGCCGAGGCGGCCAGCGGCGACTTGGGCGGGCTGGTCGGCAAGCCGCTGGCCGAAATCGAGCGGCTGTTTGTGGCCGAAACGCTCCGCCTGACCGCCGGCAATCGCGAAGAGGCCGCCGCGCTGCTGGGCATCGGCGAGCGAACGCTGTATCGTAAGATCAAAGAGTTTGGCCTCTAGGGGGCCGGAGGAAATAGCCTGATTCAGTCGGTTTTTTTCAAACCGGCAATGGCCTCCGATTGGTTTTGAGTTTCAAGACAGTTCACAGTGTGCGAAAGGCCGTAGGGTGGGCCGAGCGCAGCGAGTCCCACCTTCTGGCGGCGAAAGCGGCGCGGCAACGATGTTGCGGCAAACGGTGGGACTCGCTACCCCGCTTCAACACCCGGTAACGGCCTCTGTAGGGAACGGATTCACATGCCCTCCATCCAGCAACTGCCGCCGAGTGTGGTCAATAAGATCGCGGCGGGCGAGGTGATCGAGCGTCCGGCCAGCGTGGTCAAAGAGTTGGTCGAGAACTCGCTCGACGCCGGGGCCACGCGCATCGACGTTTCGGTAGAGCAAGGCGGGCTGGAGGCCATCCGCGTGGTCGACAACGGCTGCGGCATCGCTCCCGGCGAGTTGAACCTGGCCGTGGCCAGCCACGCCACCAGCAAGCTGCGCGTGGCCGACGATCTGTTTCGCGTGCAAACGCTGGGCTTTCGCGGCGAGGCCCTGGCCTCGATCGCTGAAGTCAGCCGAGTGACCCTTCGCAGCCGAACCGCCGCCGCCGAGGCCGGCGCTGAGCTGGAAGTGGTGGCCGGGCAAGCCGCGCCCATCGCGCCCTGTGGCTGCGCAGCGGGCACCGCCATCGAAGTCCGCAATCTCTTCTTCAACACGCCGGTTCGGCGCAAGTTTATGCGCTCGGTATCGACCGAAATGGGGCACGTCACCGAGGCGCTCACGCGGCTGGCCCTGGCCCACCCACAGGTTCATTTTTCGCTGCGCCATAATCAGCGTTCGCTGTACGAGTTGCCGCCCTGCGACAACCCGCTGGCGCGGATTGCTCATTTCTTCGGGCGCGAGTTGGCCGATGCGCTGCTGTGGCTCGAAAGCCGCGATGGCGACGTCCGGCTGTCGGGCTATGTGGGCCATCCCAGTCAGAGTCGTCCCAATAACCGCATGCAATACCTGTTTCTCAACGGGCGTTCGATCCGAGATCGTTCGTTGGGGCACGCCCTGGCCGAAGCGTATCGCGGCTTGCTGCTGACGGGCCGCTGCCCGGTTTCGTTTCTTTCGCTGGAGCTGCCGCCCGAGCTGGTCGATGTGAACGTGCATCCGACCAAGCTGGAGGTGCGCTTTCAAGATGGCGGGCGGCTCTATAGCCAACTGCTGGGCACGCTGCGGACGAAGTTTTTGACGACCGATCTGACGCACCGGCTCGACGCGGCGACGGCCGAGGGGCGCGAGGCGGGCGCCGCGCACGACGCCCAGCGCGCCGCCCAGTTGCGCAGCGAGCTGGTCGACTGGGCCAAGGGGCAAATGGCAGACTGGCAGGCGCCCGCCGGTGCCGCAAATGACCAAGCCGCAAACGGGCAGGCCGCGCCCGCCCATCAAACGCGGTTCGAGGTGCCGCTGCCGCCGGCCGCCGCCGCGCCGCTGCGATTGACGCCGCTGGTCGGCAGCGCTGCGGCGATCAACGGCGGGCACGCCGGCAATGGATCGGGCATGGCCCCGCATCCCATACCCGCTAGTGTCTCTCGCGCTGCCGGCGCGTTGCAGATTCACAATCGCTATTTGGTGGCCGAAACCGCCGACGGTGTGGCAGTGATCGATCAACACGCCTTGCACGAACGGATCCTTTACGAGCAACTGCGCGAGCGCGTGCTGGCCGGCGCGCTGGAGGCCCAGCATCTCTTGGTGCCCGAACCGGTCGATCTCTGCGCCAGCGACGCCGCCGCCGTGCTCGAAGAGCGCGAGCTTTTGGCCAAGCTAGGCATCAAGGTCGAACCATTCGGCGGCGACACGGTGCTGGTTTCCAGTTACCCGGCCATGCTGGCCGGCAGCAGCCCCGTCGAAATCCTGCGGGCGCTTGTCGAGCGCTTAACTTCTGGCGGGCGCGCGCCCGACCGCCGCGATTTGCTCGATGAGCTGCTGCACTCCTTGGCCTGCCGCGCGGCGATCAAAGCCGGCGATCCGCTTTCCCCCGAAGAAGTGGCCGCGCTGATCGAGCAGCGCCACTTGGCCCAAGACAGCCACCACTGCCCGCATGGGCGCCCCACCGAGTTGGTCTTCACCCGCGAAGATCTCGACCGGCAGTTCAAGCGGACGTGAACGCCAACCCGCCGTATCCATCTCGTCGTGGTTGCCCCAGCCCCGGGCACACGAATGACCGACACAAAACGGTTACTGCTTCCGCTTGCGAGCGCCGTTTCGACCTTTGCCCGCAGGGATTGCCTCGAGGTCGGTCACTAGCAACAGATCGACCACATTCCATCGGTCGTCGGGTTGGTAGACGATCACCGTTCGCCCGCTCGGCGCCGAGGCCATGTACTCGCGGCTGCGCACCGGAATCTCACGTCCATCGGCGAGGTGAATCACAAACGGCTGGAAGGGTTGCGCCTCGTAAAAGTTGCGGAGTTGTTCGATGGTCATATGGCTGGACAAGCTCGCTGGTTGGTTTTTTCAAAAATATGCCAAGCCCCATTCGCAATCAAGCGCCGCTTGCGGCGTTTGCCGGCAACTCGACAAGCGCCTCGTCTCAGTGCAGACCTGGTGGACGACCTCGAACCGGAGCAGCGCGATTCGACGCAAGTGCCGATTTCGCGACCTTCGAAAATACCCCGCTTCAGAAGGGTGATTGCCAAGATCTCTCGGGTTTCCACGGTGTTTGAAAATTTCAACAACGGTGCGCGGCGACGGGAGAAAAAACTACTTACGTCAACCAAAAGGAAGCGGCCTGTGGCCGAAGGCCGGAAGCCAGCGAAAGGCGAACTCCAGAGACGGCGCTTTTGCAGCCTTCTCGCATCAGCCAGCCCCTGAAACGGGCGCGGTGGCATGTCGCGGGGGCCTTGGATAGACTGAAGGGAGGTCGAAGTGGCTGGCCCGCCGACGTCGGGCGATGGAGGTGTTTGTGGAAGACCAAGATGATTTGCGTTAGTATCGGGCGTGGGCGGCACCGGCATGTGATCGCCGAACATAAGCACTTGGTCGAGCAGGGCGCCAAGCTGGTCGAGCTGCGGCTCGATTACATCAATGGCCAGATCAATCTGAAGCGGGTGTTGACCGACCGGCCCGGGCCGGTGATCGTCACCATCCGCCGCCCACAAGACGGCGGCAAGTACAGCGGCACCGAGGAAGAGCGGCGGACGCTGCTGCGCACCGCCATCGCCGAGGGCGTCGAGTATGTCGATCTGGAGGATGACGTCGCCGGCTCGATTCCGCGCTATGGCAAAACCAAGCGAATCGTCAGCCTGCACGATTTTCGCAAGACGCCGGAAGACCTGGCCGAGATTCACGCTCGGCTGGCCGGGCTTGGCGCCGACATCGTCAAAATCTCGACCTTGGCCAACAATCCGCACGACAACCTGCGGATGTTGCGGCTGGTCAAAGAGAGCAAGGTGCCCACGGTGGGCATCTGCATGGGCGACATCGGCACGCCCTCGCGGCTGCTGGCGGGCCGCTGCGGCGCGCCGTTCAGCTATGCCACGTTCCATCACGAGCGAACACTCGCGCCGGGGCAGCTTAGCTTCCAGCAAATGACCGAGTTTTATGCGTACGATCGCATCACCGCCGAGACCGAGCTCTATGGAGTGATCGGCGATCCCATCGCTCAGAGCCTCAGCCCGTTGGTGCACAACGCGGCCTTTCGCCACCTCAAGCTGAACAAGGTTTACATTCCCTTCCGCATTCCGCGGGAAGACGACTACAGCTTTTTGGATGATGCCCGAGAGCTGGGCATCAAAGGCCTGAGCGTGACCATTCCGCACAAGGAGGCGGTGCTGAAGCGGGTGAACAAGGTCGATGGAGCGGTGCGCGGCGTGGCGGCGGCCAACACGCTGATCTT
>JAICLL010000180.1 GCA_025927475.1 Pirellulales bacterium | reverse complement strand
CGGCCCCCCCGCCGCCCACCCCCGCCCCCCCCACCGGGGGCCCCGCGCCCCCCCCCCCCCACCCGACCCCGCCTCAAACCGCCAGACACTTGCTACTGTTGAGCGTCAAACCCGCGCCGGACTTTTTAGTACATTCTTAAGCGCCCATCGGGCTACTCCATATGCCAAAAGTAAAATCGCTGCCGCGCCGCAATCAGGTGCGAACCGAAGACACCTGGGACCTTTCCAGCCTGTTCGCCGACGATGAGGCGTGGGAGACCGCGTTCAAAACATGGGAGCGGCGAATTGGCGGCTTCGCCAAGTATCGTGGGCGGCTCGGCGAGTCGCCGGCCACGCTGGCCGCCTGCCTGAAGTTTGAGTCGGATTTCGATCGCGCCGGCGAACGGCTGGGCGTGTATGCCTTTCTTAAATCGGCCGAAGACACCGCGCAAAGCGACTATCAGCGCATGCTGGGTTGGCACCGCAACGCCGCCAGCCGCGCGGCCCAAGAGGCTAGCTTCATTCACCCGGAGATTCTGGCGATCTCGCCGGCTAAAACCAAAAAGTTTCTGGCCGCCAAAGAGCTGGCGCCCTACCGGTTGCGACTCGAGCGATTGCTGCGGCACCGCCCGCACACGCTGGGCGATCGCGAAGAAAAACTGCTGGCCATGCAGAGCGAGATGGCCGCGACGGCCGGCCTGGTGTTTCGGCAACTGAACAACGCCGATTTGAAGTTCGGCTTTGTCGAGAACGAGCGCGGCGAGCAGATCGAGCTGAGCCATTCGTCGTTTTCGGCGCTGTTGCACTCGGCCAACCGCGAAGTGCGGCGGCGGGCCTTTGAGCAGTACTACGTGCAGTTCCGCGGCCATGAAAACACGATCGCCGCCACGCTGGCCGGCTCGATCCAGCGCGATGTCTATTACGCTCGGGCACGCAACTTTGGCAGCTCGCTCGAAGCGGCCCTATTCCCCGATAATGTGCCGCCGACGGTCTACGATAATCTCATTGCCTCGGTGCATCGGCACCTGCCGGCGCTTTATCGCTACTACGATCTGCGGCGGCGGAAGATGAAGCTGCGGCAGATCCATCATTACGACACTTATGTGCCGATTCTCAGCGATCTGGAAAAACGCCACACCTGGCAACAAGCCTGCCGCGTGGTCGTAGCTTCGCTTTCGCCGCTCGGGGCCGAATATTGTCGTGTACTCGAAGCGGGCTTGTTGGGCCGCTGGTGCGATCGCTACGAGAACCAAGGCAAGCAGAGCGGCGCCTTCAGTTCCGGCTCGTACGACGGCGACCCCTACATCTTGATGAACTACCAGCCCGACGTGCTCGATCATGTCTTCACGTTGGCCCACGAGGCCGGGCATTCGATGCACTCGTACTACTCTGCCCGCAGCCAGCCTTATCAGTATTACGACTACACGATCCTCGTGGCCGAAGTGGCCAGCACGTTCAACGAGCAGCTCTTGAGCAAGCACCTGATGACGCTGGCCGGCGACGACCGCGAGCGGGCATACCTGATCAACCGCGAGATCGACGCCATCCGCGGCACCATTTTGCGGCAAACCATGTTCGCCGAGTTCGAGAAGATCACGCACGAGCTGGCCGAGCAAAACGAGCCGCTCACGGTTGAGCGGTTCAAAACCGTCTATCGCGAATTGCTCCAGCGTTACTTCGGTCCCGATTTCACGCTCGACGACGAGCTGTCGCTGGAGTGTTTTCGCATCCCCCATTTCTACCGGGCGTTTTACGTCTATAAATACGCCACCGGCCTTTCCGCGGCCATCGCGCTGGCCGAGCGGGTCACGTCGGGCGGCAAAGCGGAATTGAACGATTATCTCGGCTTCCTGCAAGGTGGCTGCTCACAAGATCCACTCGACCTGCTACGCGGAGCCGGAGTCGACATGGAGCAGCCTGAGGCCGTGGATACCGCGCTTGGGCACTTCGAACGCCTGGTCGATGAGCTGGAGAGGCTCCTCTAATCGGCGACGAACGTGCTCTTGCCGGTGAAACCCGAGTGGACGACGTCGCGCCCCCCCGCGGAACGGCACGGAGTCCGTTCCCTACAGACCCGAACGGCATTGCCGCGCCGCCATGGTTTGTCACAACCGATCAGAGCATTGCGAGGCTCGCGGCGTACAAAACTAACGAAGGCAAGCAGGATTACGGTCCATTCGTCCCGTTGCGGCGTTGCTGCCGGCCAATCAAGGCGCCCTCGACCAGGAAAATGAGCAGAAGCTGTCCGCCCGACGCGCCCACCGCCTTCATCACGTCGATCTCGCGGGTTCGCTCGAGCACGCTCATCAGCATCGTGTTGGCGATGCCCAGCGCGGCCACCAGCATGGCCACCGTGGCGATGCACGTCATGGCCCCGAAGACCAGCGACCAAATCAACCGCTCGCGCTCGATGATCTCGGTCGCCGCGGTTCCCTGAAGACCAAACTCACGGACCCGATCGAAAACTTGCTTGACGTGCTCTTCGCGATCGCTGCCTGGTCACCGCGGGAAGCAGCGTCCTGATCTTGCGCAGAGCGCTGGTTTCGTCGAGCCTGGCCGATGTGCCGTCGGGCTTAAGCACGTCGATCCCCGGTTTTTGCGAGCGTTCGATTGCCACGCGAATGTTTTTGCCGATCGCGTTTTCGACCGCGTCATCATCGGCAATTCCCCAGCGGTAAAGCAGGATTTCGCTGACCACCGCGGCGCGCTCGGCGTCATCATTGAAGAACCGCCCGGCGACAATCCGCGCCTGAAAAGGATCTTTAATGCCGACATCTCGCTTGATGACGCTGATCGCCAAGTCGTCCAGTTGCCCGCCGATGCCCACGAGCAAGCCCAGGATCACCCGTTCGACGGCGCTGAAGTGCGGCAACGTAAAGGCCAACAGCCACGGCAAAGCGAGCGATACGGCGACGGCGCCGAGCGCTCCCGCCCAGGTTTTTTTTGGGGCCGATGTTGCTCCTCAGCCGGCGTCGGCCCAGCAGCTTGCCGAAAGTGAACGCGGCAACGTCGTTCGATTCCACCGCGAACAACAAATACAACAAGTAGCTATAAGCGTGATTCGAGTTAGCCAGGAAAGCAAGGTGCCCGAGTGTGCTCGACCGGATCGATAGTCTGATTTACGTGGCGCCGCTGTACCTGCACATGGTGCGATGGTTTCATGATTTGTACTAATCCGGAAGCGGAGGCAACGGTCCGAGGTTTTTGCTGCGAGGGGGCGGCCGCGCCAGAGATGTGCAGAACAACAAGGGCGGTCATCCAGTTCCGAACCGCAGGTTTTGCGAAGGAATCTTAATGCTTAACGTCCCAGCATCGACGCGCAATCACCCCTGCCATCAGACGGCGGCGGAAGCGGCGTAGAGGCACAAGATGTTAAAAGCCGCCAGCGCGAGAAATGCCACCGAACAGCCCAACGCTGTTCTCCATCCGACACTCGGCCCCAAGCAGGCGGGCAACAACACGGCGCCTGCGACGCTTGCCGCAATGAGTAGATAGATAAGGTCAAAAGGCACGGGCCCCAGCAGACTTGCAGCAAAGGAAAAAAGCAGGGCCACGTCGGCTAAACAGCAGCTCCCGACGATGCCGATGATTCGCCTTTGCAGGCGGATAGGGTTTTTGTCGCGAATGATATTGCTCGGCGAACGTGGGTCGGCCGGTATTCGACTGGTCTTCATCTTTAGCTTAGCGTTCACCCCTCGCAACCACCATCATCGAGCTGGGCAATCAGTCCTTGGCGCCGCGACCGGTTTTCAACGCCTAACCAAACGCTAGCTCTCACGCGGCACTTTCAATTTGGAGATGACTTAACGGAATGCCCGCGGAGCTAGGGCAGCGATTTCCGCCAATCGATCGCCAGCTTCGTCAATCGCTGCGCGACCGCAGACTCGTCGTCAGCAAGATTCTTGGCCTCGTTCGGATCGTCGGCCAGGTTGTAAAGCTCGGCGCCGGCGCCGTCGGCGTTCACCAAAAGCTTCCAGTCGCCTTCGAGCACCGCCACATTCGGGCTGCGGTCGGCGCCCTTGGGATAGGCAAACGCCGTGGCGTTGCGGCCGTATTCCCAGAACAACGGCTTCGAGCGACGAGGCAGCTCGCCAGCCAGTGCCGCGCTCAGGTCTTCGCCATCGGGCGCGTATCCTGGCGGCAAACTCGCGCCGCACAGTTTGCAGATGCTCGGCGGCAAATCGACGGCCGCCAGCACCGTGGTCTCGTTGGTGACGCCGGCTGGCACGACGCCCGGACTCCAGGCAATCAGCGGCAGGCGGATGCCGCCTTCGTACAGGCTGAGCTTGCTGCCGCGCAGCCCGGCGGTGCGCCGGCGCTCAAACGTCGGCAGAGGGCCGTTGTCGGAAAGAAACAGCACCAACGTCGGCCGTTCCGCGTCGCGGCTACGAACCGAGTCGAGCAGCCGACCGACCTGGCGGTCGATTTCCGCGAGCACTTTTGCCAGCCGCTTGGGCGTGTTTCCCTTGCCGGCGGCCCGGCCGTTCTGGCCAATTCGCTGGTCCTCGGCCGACGGCACCCAGGGAGCATGCGGATCGTCGAGCCACAGGTTGACGAAGCAGGGAGCACCGGTATGCTCGTTCAGAAACTCAAGCGTGCGGTCCACCATCCAGGCCGTCCGCTCCCAGCGTTTGGCCTTGTCGTCGGGCGACCAGATCCAATCGCGTGCCGTCAGGTCGGGATGCGGTTGCGGGCTTTCCCAGGTGCCCAGTCCGACGTCGTAGCCATAGGCGGCGAATCTCGGCGGGTCGACCACGTCGCGCCCGCCGCCAAGATGCCACTTGCCGACGTGCGCGGTGTGGTATCCCGCCGCCTGCAACATCCGCGGCAGCGAGGGAGCCTGCGGATCGAGATAATCGGCCTGTTCACAGCCTCGATTGCCGGCGCGGGTCTGCAGAAAGCTGGTGATCTGCCAGTTGCCCGGAAATTGTCCCGTGAGCAGCCCGCACCGCGAGGGCGAGCAAATGGGAGCGGCCGAGTAATATCGGGTGAATCGCACTCCCTCGCGCGCCATGGCGTCGATGTTTGGCGTCGGCGTTTCGCCGCCGTAGCACGACAGATCGCCCGGCCCCAAATCGTCGGCCAGGACGACGATCACATTCGGCTGTAGCTGAGCGGCGGCAGCCGGCGCCATGAACAAAGTGCTCAGAAGAACGGCAATCAATGGGCGAGCCATGTGGAATTCTGTTCGCCGACGGGAACTCGGCTAACCAGCAAAAGGTGATCGCGCTCACGCGCCGTATTTTCCCAAGCGACCTGCGTTGGCCAGCGCCAGCGGCATCAGGTACTTGGCCTCGAAGTGCCCCAGGCCGCCGCGGGTGCTCTCGCGCTCGCTGAACGTCTGGCAGTCGTCGCTGCGGCAGCAGGCCGACCACAGCAGCGTCGGCACAGGATGCCAACTGTGGCTTTTCAAAAGGCTGGGCGTGCTGTGGTCGCCGGTGACGATCAGCACGGTTGGCTTGAGAGCGGTCACGCGCGGCAGGGCGGCGTCGAGCTCTTCGATCCGCCGCACCTTGTTGTCAAAGTTGCCGTCTTCGCCGGTGCTGTCGGTGTATTTGAAATGCAGAAAGAAGAAGTCGAACTTCGCCCAGTTCTCGGCCAGCACATCGATTTGTTCGCCGAGGGTTTGGGCCTGGCCGACAATCTGCATGCCCACCAGCCGGGCCAGCCCTTTGTACATGGGATAGACTGCGATGGCGGCGGCCCGCAGCCCGTACACCTCTTCATAAGTGGGCAACGCGGGCCGCGCGGCAAACCCCCGCAACGTTAGCCCGTTGGCCTTGGGCTGGTTTGCCAGCAGACGCTGCGCCTGCTCGATGAACTGTCGGGCGACGTCGGCGGTTTTGGTGCTACCGGGGTCGGCGGCGACGGGCGCCAACGGCGGCACGCCGGTGGCCTGCGGATCAGTATCGTGAACGTGCCCCGCCAGCCCTGGCCCGCGAAACACCACCACGAAGCGGTGTTCCTTGACCGGTTCGACAAACACCTCGACGCCGGGAATTTTTACACGAGCCAGCGTTTTGGCCAAGGGAGCGCTTTCTTCCGTGGGAATGCGCCCCGCGCGGCGATCGCTGATGTTGCCGTCGGCGTCGAGCGTGCAGTAGTTGCCGCGCACAGCCACGTCGTTCGGCCCGAGCTCGAAGCCGATGCCGGTGGCTTCCAGCGCCCCGCGGCCAATCACATATTGCAGCGGATCGTAGCCAAACAACCCCAGGTGCCCCGGACCGCTGCCCGGCGTGATGCCAGGCTTCACCGGAATGCTCGCGCCCAGCACGCCGTCGCGGGCCAGCGCATCGAGATTCGGCGTGCGGGCGGTCTCGAGCTCCGTCTGGCCGCCGGGCGACAGCGGCAACCCGCCGAGCCCGTCGGCCACCAACATGACGATTTTCGAGTCGTTTTTGACAATCAACTCGCGGAGCAGTTCGTGCATGGACCTACTCGTCATCGCTTGGAGGAAACGTGCTCGTTACTCGTCTTCCCAGTCTTCATCTTCGTCTTCCTCTTCGTCGTCTTCATCTTCGTCCCAGTCATCGTCGTCTTCGTCCCAATCTTCATCGTCGTCGTCGACTTCTTCCCACTCATCGTCGTCCAAGTCGTCGTCGTCATCCAGGTCATCGTCATCGTCGAGATCGTCGTCATCGTCGTCGTCGAGATCGTCTTCTTCTTCATCATCGAGGTCGTCCGCGTCTTCATCGCGCGCGTGGGCGAAGAAGAGATCGGGCGCCGCGACGGCGAGTTTCCAAAGATCATCTCGGGCAGGCTCTTCTTCTCGGGCAGACTCTGGGGTGGCTACCTGGTTCACTTGAGACTCCTGTTTCAGGTCAATCGTAGGGTTTCGTTCCTCATCTCGCCGCGCGGCGAGCTTGGCTTCGTGCGATGGTGTGCGGGCGGCCGCGGCCGACGTTCGCCGCAGTGCGTCGGCTCGGGGCAAGTCGTCGAGGCTGCCCAGCCCGAACACTTGCAAGAACCGCCGTGCGGTGCCGTACAGATAGGGCCGCCCTAGTTCGTCCGACCGTCCGACAATGCGAACCAGGTCGCGTTCCATCAATTGTCTCAACATTTCGCCGCACTGCACGCCGCGGATCGCTTCGATCTCGGCTCGCATCACCGGCTGACGATACGCCACCACGGCCAAGGTTTCCAGTGCCGGCGCGGACAAGCGGGTTTCGACCGGTGCCTGGTGCAGCCGCCTGAGCCAGGCGCCGAACTTGGGCCGCGTCAGCAGTTGAAAGCCGCCCGCGACTTCCTCCACTCGGAAGGCACTCGCCAGAGCGTCGTATCGTTGGTTCAGTCGGCGGATTAGTGTACGCGCTTCCGTGCCATCCGCCAAGCTGGCCAGCTCGGCAATTTTTCGGCTGTGGAGGGGCTCGCCCGCGAGGAACAGCACGGCTTCGACGCGCGCCAGCCGCGCATCGCGGGAAGCGCAACCGGCGCTGTTCTCAGGCGCGCTGCGAGCCGCCCTCGGCCAGCCGCCCGGCCACCGTAGCCGGCCCGCGCCGCGCACCGCCAGCGCGTGGCGGTAGCGCAGAGCCACACTAGCGGGCAGTCGGGAAGCCAGGCAAGAACGACGCATAGACCGTAAAAGTAAGCGCGCTACCGCGTTCTGGCAAGAGCTTGGGGAAGTTAATAGCCCTCGATTTCGCCAGGCAATACGTTGAGCACCTTAGCAAGCCGATGACGTATTGCCGGCCCCGGCGGTTTCACCTCGCCGCTTTCGATGTTTTCAAGAGTCTGGGGCGAGATTCCGGGGAAATCACGCGGTGAAAGCGGCAACGTGAAATAAAACGTCGAACCGGCGGCGGGCTGCGACTCCAGCCAGATCGTTCCGCCGTGACTTTCGATAATCCGCCGCACGATGGACAGCCCCGCCCCGGTCCCCTCATATTTCCGCCGCGCGTGCAAGCGGCGAAATAAGGTGAACACGGCGCTATGATGCCGTGGGTCGATGCCAATGCCGTTGTCGCGCACCGCAATCGTGACGAATGAGCCAGCCGGTGCGTCGTTCGTCTCCTCGGGCGAATCGAACCGCAGGTGATTGCCGCCTGCCGATGGATTGTCTGCCCCCAGCGCCGGATCGCCGTGCATGTCGATGGCGTCGATCTCCACCGTTGGAGTCGGCCGGTCGTTGAATTTCAGGCCGTTGGCAATCAGGTTCTGAAACACCAGCCCGATCAAGGTGGCATCGGCGCGCACGGCAGGAAGCGTTCGCGGCCGGACCACCGCGCCGCGCCGCGCATCGATGGCCGGTGCAAGAATCTGCAACACCCCATCGAGCACGTGGTCTAACTCAATGTCGACATACTCCGGCTTGCGCGCCGCGCGTGAATAGGCCAACAAGTCGTCGATTTGTTGCCCCAGCCGCTGGCACAGCTCGACCAGCACGCCCGTCATGCGGCGGCCATCGGCATCGAGCCGGTCGGAATACTCGTCGCGCAGTAATCCGCAGTAGGCGCTGATTCCGTGCAGCGGCTCTTTGAGATCATGCGAGGCGACATAGGCGAACTCATCGAGTTCATCGTTGGTCGAAGCAAGTTCGGCCGCTTTGGTTTCCAGCGCCGCCACGGCCGCTTGAAGCTGCCGCTCACTTTGTTCGAGCCGGCGCAGCACGGGCTGACTGATCCGCAGCAGCAGCGCGGCGCCGCCGATCACCACCACCGCCGTGTTGCCCAGAATCAGCCAGAGCGTGCGATCAAGCGGTTGCCGGGACATCGCGGCGGGAGGAACCAGATGCAGCAACGTAAGGGCCACCGCGCACAGCGAGACCCCCAGCAGCACCAGCACCGAAAGCGTCAGCAGCCGTCGTCGATCGTTCATGGTTGATCCAAATGCGTTCTCACTTCTCGATATCGGCCGGCCCGCCGGCAAACATAACCCGCCGTGCGCAGATTCGCCAACCTGCTAGCCTTATCGGGCAGGGCGTGGTATGTTTTGGCCTGACGCAAGCGAGGACGCTTACGCCCCGCCCCGAATTCTTCCCGCCGATGCCTGCCCGCCGTTTCACGCACGTCGCCGTTTTTTGCTTACTTTTCGCCGGAGTCTGCCTGTTATCGGGCTGCACCGACGCGACCACCAGCGCTTCGCCGGCGATCTCAGAGGATCGCGCCGCGGCGGCTCCCCGCTCGTCCGCGTTGCCGAGCGACGACGAGTTGCGCGCCAAGCTCGATCGGGCCATCGAGTTGACGCGCCGCCGCCAAATGAGCCCGCAAGTGAACAACGCTTGGCAAATCGTGCATGGCATTTTGGCCTACGGCTACGACTTGCAGATCAACGATAACGGCAAACTGGCGCCCGCGCTCGAATGGCTTTTGCAGGGCGGAGAGCTGCGCGGCTGGGCCTTCGCGCCGGCAGAGAAAGGGCTGAAAGATATTGAAGAGCCGGGCAGCAAAAGCGGAGAAGGCCACGATGACCAGTGGCTTGGCTACCTGGCTCAATGCGGCGTGCTGCCCGACACGTCGCTCGTGGCCCGCGGGCAAACCTTTCGGGTGCAAGACCTCATTACTCAGGCGCAATGGGACGTGCGTGAGGGCATGGAGGCCACTTGGACCCTGATGGCCTTCAGCGCCTATTTGCCAAGCGACGCCCAATGGACCGCGCGCGACGGCAGCCAATGGAGCATCGAGCGGCTGCTGGAATTGGAGTGCCGCCAAGACCTGAACACCAGCAGTTGCGGCGGCACGCACCGCCTGTACGGCATCGCCTCGGCGGTGAATCGACGCCTGGATGAGGGCGGCGAGTTGTCCGGCGTCTGGAAGACCGCTGATGAAAAGATCCATGAGGCGATCGAATCGGCCCGCGAATTCCAGCAGCCCGACGGCGGTTTTTCGATCAATTATTTTCAACGTTCGAGCACGTCGCCCGAACTCGGCTTGCGGCTCAACACCACGGGACACGTGCTGGAGTTTTTGACGCTAGCCTTGACGGACGAAGAGCTGCGCCAGCCGTGGATGACTCGGGCGGCGGTCTACTTGTGCGATCTGCTGGAGCACACGGACCAACAGCCGATCGAGTGTGGTGGGTTGTATCATGCGGCGCACGGGCTGATTCTTTATCGTTTGCGACGGTTCCGCGGCGACGATTGATCGCGAAAAAGGCCAGGCGATATGCGAGCGATTGCCGGTGCAATTCTGATCCTGGCGGCGGTGCAGTTTCACCAATCGCCCGCGGCACAGCTACCGCTGGGAATGTGCTTGCTCGTCCTGATGATTGTTACGGGCGTCGGTTGCTTCGTTTCTGATTTCGCGAAGCCGGCCCATTCACGCTGGCTGCGATCCGTGCTGAAGCGATTGCTGGCCGGCGGCAACTTTCTGATCAAAGGCACGATCGTCGGCGCGTTGGCGGGGCTGCTCATCAACGTGGTGGTGTTGGGCGCAGGCCGGGTGGGAAACCTGGCTGCGATACCCGGCGCGGCGATTGGGCTGTTGGCGGGCATTGCGCTCGACGCCGTGGTGCACCGGCGAAAGCATCGCAACATGTTGAACACGACGCGCGGCTAGGTGTGCGCCACCTGCGGCCGCGGAGCGCCGTTGCCGGCCGCGTCGCCATTGGTGGGGCGAGTTCCCGCGGTGAGGCGCGACACACCGCCGGCGAGCTCGGCCGGCTCAAACGGCTTGCTGATGTGCAGTTGAAAACCCGACGACAAGGCACGCAACCGGTCTTCTTCGCGGGCGAAAGCCGTCAGCGCCACGGCGGGCACGCGGCCCCCGCGGGACGCCGGCAATTGGCGCACCAGGCGAATCAGATCGTAACCGTCCTGACCGGGCATGCCAATGTCGCTCACCAACACGTCGGGCGGCGATTGCTCGAACAGCACCAGCGCTTCGCGCACCGTCGACGCATCCTCGACCTGGGCGCCATACAGCCGCAACACCTTGCCGATCATCTCGCGCCCATCGGGTTCGTCGTCGACGATCAGGACGCGCAGGCCCGTCAGATCGGTGGAGGGTGGCGTGTGGTCGACGTGCCGCGAAGCCGTCGCTTCGAGCCGCGCGGGCTGTCCATCGCTGGCCGCCACGGCCAGCGGCAGACTCACGGCAAAGATCGAGCCGTGGCCGGTGCCGTCGCTGGCCGCCGAGACGTGCCCACCGTGCAACTCGACGACGTGCCGCACAATGGCCAGCCCCAGCCCCAGACCGCCGTGCGTGCGGCTGCTGCTGCTGTCGGCCTGGCGGAAACGGTCGAAAATATGCGGCAGAAACTCCGGATTGATGCCCTCGCCGGTATCCGACACCTCGATTTCGGCGTGCGAGCCGCTGCAGGCCAGCCGAATGCGCACGCGCCCGCCGCTGGAAGTGAACTTGATCGCGTTGACCAGCAGGTTCCAGACGACTTGTTGCAAGCGGTCGGGGTCGCCGGTCATCTGCACGGTTTCGGCATCAAACACGGGCTCTAGCCGCACGCCCTTGGCCGACGCCGACGGTCGAACGACGTCGAGCGCCGCTTCGATCACCGACTCGAGCGACAGCGGCCGAATGGTCAGCCGCAGCTTGCCGGTGATGATGCGTGAAACATCAAGCAAATCGTCGATCAGCTTGGCCTGCGCCATCACGTTTCGTTCGACAATCTCCAGCCCGTGGGCCGTTTCGTCGGCAGACAGTTGCCCGGTGTGCAGTAACTGGGTCCAACCGAGCATGGCGGTGAGCGGTGTGCGCAGCTCGTGCGAGAGCGTGGCCAAAAACTCGTCTTTGATGCGGTTGGCTTCGCGTGCTTCCGAGTTGAGAATGTTTTCGATGGCGATCGACGCCATCTGGGCAAGTTGCAGCACGATGGCTTCATCGTCGGCGGTGAAATCGCCCGTGCGTTTTCGGCAGAGATGGATCAGGCCGATCGTGCGGCCGTCGCGGCCCGTGAGCGGGGCGGCCAGCCAGTCGGGCGGCGCCTGGGGCGAATCCCAGAGCGATTTGCCCAGCGCCTGCCACGCCGGGTGCGCGGCGAGTTGATCTGCCGACAGCCGCCGGGCGCGGTCGAGCGCCGTCCAAAGCGCGTACAACTCCGAGCCATTGGCCGGCAGCAGCGAATCTCGCCGCGGTTCATATTCGGGCGACAGCGAAACCGTCTTGTGGCAACGCTGCCAATTTTCGTCCCAGGTGGTCACCATCGTGGCCCGGTGAGCGTCGATGATCTCCCGCGCTGTGTGACTGATGATCTCCAGCATCTTGTCCATCGACAGCGCCGAGTGGATGGCCAGCGAGGCCTCGGTCAGCTTGTGCAATTGCTCGGCCCGCTGCCGCAGCCGTTCGGCCTGCCGCTCGACCTCGCGCGTCTTCTTATAAAGATCGAGGAAAACGGTCACTTTGGTCCGCAGCACTTCGGGCACAACCGGCGCCAGAATGTAATCGACCGCCCCCAGCGAGTAGCCGCGCACCAGGTGCATATCATCGCCGTAGGCGGTGATAAAGATGATGGGGGTGTACTGCGAGTTCTTTCGCTGGCGAATGAGCGCAGCCGTCTCGAAGCCGTCCATGCCCGGCATGTTCACATCGAGCAAGATGACCGCGAAATCGCGTTCCAGCAGGCACCGCAGCGCCGCCCGCCCCGAGTCGGCGGTGACCACACTCGGGCAGACCTCGGCCAGGGCCGCCGATAATGCCAGCAGCTTGTCGGGCCGGTCGTCGACGATCAGGATGCTGAGTTCGGAGTCCACGTGGGGTTGGGTGGCTGGTGGCTGGTGGTTGGTGGTTGGTGGTTGGTGGTTGGTGGTTGGTGGTTGGTGGTTGGTGGTTGGTGGTTGGTGGTTGGTGG
>JAICLL010000025.1 GCA_025927475.1 Pirellulales bacterium | reverse complement strand
TGGCGGCGAAGTAATTGGAGCCGAGTGAAGCCGTAGGGTGGGCCGAGCGCAGCGAGTCCCACCTTTTGCCGCATCGAAACCTTGCGGGGTCGCGCTGCCCGATGGTGGGACTCGCTGCACTCGGCCCACCCTACATCGCTGGGATCTGTCACCAAGTGGGGGGTGATCGGCAGCGCGCTGCCGATGGTGGCTCTCGCCGCGCGGGCCCGCCCTATAAAAGCGGTCCACCCGACCTACCGCTAAAGACCGCAGATTGGTCACGACCCGACATCCGCGCGGGGTGTTGTGCCGCCTGGACCGCACTTCTCGCAGGCCGCATTTCGCACACGGCAAGTTTTCGACCTAGGCTTGTTCGTAGCGACTCTGACGCGCCGGTAACGTGGGCTGAGTCGCCCGCCTTAGGAGTCAACGCCATGTATCCAACGCTTCCTTTGGACAGCGCCGTAACCGCGCATGCCGTCATGACGCTCTTGGCCCTGGCCGTGGCCGGCTTGAATTACTTTCTGGCCGCGCGAGCCTAAGGCCGCCAAAACCAAATCGCTCTAGCCGTACAGGGAGTTACGCGTGTTCTCGACGACGAATTTCAGCGATGCCGTCTTGCAAAACTGGTCCATTTGGCTGGTGGCCGTCACCCTGGTGGTCGCGGCTGTCATTGATGGCTGGATGCTCAAAGTGCCGAATTGGCTTACCTATCCCATGATCCTGTCGGGCTGGGTCTACAGCGTGACGAACTTCGGCTGGCTTGGCCTGCTGTTCAGTATCCTGGCCACCATCGCCGGGCTGGTCATGTTGCTGCCGCTGTATTCGGTGGGCGGCATGGGCGCCGGCGACGTCAAGCTGCTGGCCGGCGTGGGCGCGTGGGTGGGCACACATGGCCACCCAGACAACTATTGGGGCGGCCTATTCGTCATGCTTTGCGCCTTTTGCGCCACCGCCATTGTCGGCGGGGGCATCTCCATTGTGATGGTTTTGTGGCGGGGCGAATGGGCCAAGCATCACGCCCAGTTTCTCGCCATTCTTACCGAGTTTGCCACCATCCGCGATCCGAACCGTCTGGCGGCCATCGCAGCCGGCCGCAAAAGCTCCATGCTGCTTTTGCCTTACGGCATTCCGATCGCGATCGGAACGATCATTTACTTTGCCTGGTCGGGCATGTTGATCTAACGGTTTGAAACTAGAGAAACCTTGCCGATTTTGCCGAAGGTAACGATGCGCTGCCGCGCTCGCCCACGCGACTCGGCTGCGCAATCGGGATGTGCGGGTTGCTCCGCGGCCGACCGACAATGCCGGTTTTGGCCAACAGCAAGCCGTTGCCGGTAGGGTTCGTTTGAATCAAGTCAACTTGGCGAAGATGCCAATCTTGTTAGGTGGAACGACGATGACGGTTGGTTCCAGGAAACACCGCAAGGAGGCGGAGGCATTTCCGCTCGGCGGGCGCGGGCATCGCGCCGCGGGGCGGCCTTAAGGCGTAAGGGGGGGACATGCGTCCGAAATCAATCATTCTGCTCGCGTTGGCGCTGGGCTGCGGACTGGTGGCCTCGATCGGCATCAACCAGGTGATGGCCAATCGCAACAACGGCCCCAGCGCGGCGCCGGTCGATGGCACCGAGGTGTTTGTGGCGCTGACCGACATCGCCATGGGCGATCCGATCAGCGCGGCGGTGCTGAAGCTCGAAAAGTGGCCCACAGATAAAATGGTGGACGGCATGATCAGCAAGCTCGAAGACGTCGAAGGGCGGCGTTCGAGACAAAAGATCTTCGCCGGCGAGCCGATTCTGGAAATCAAGCTCTTGAAAAAGGGCGAAAGCGGTGCTAGCGCCACCGATATGATCCCGCCGGGCTATCGCGCGGTGCCCATCTCGGTCGATGCCGTGAGCGGCGCCAGCGGCATGATTCTGCCAGGCGACCGCGTCGATCTGCTGGTCAACGTGCAGCCGGGCCAGCACCGCATCGAGCGGGCCACCACACGCACCTTCTTGCAGAACGTCAAGGTGTTCGCGGTGGACGACAATTTCAGCCGGGCTGGCGACGAGAAGACGGCCACTGCCAAGACCATCTCGGTTCTGGTGACGCCGCAGCAGGCTGAGCTGGTAATGCTGGCCGTCAAAGTCGGCACGGTGCAGCTTGTGATGCGCAGCGCCAACGACGAGACGACCGACTCCACCGACGGGGTCGACGTGCAGACGCTGCTGCAAGGACACGGCGACGCCCCACCAGCCCTGGCGCCCACGACGCCGCCGGCGAATGGCCTCATCGCCCTGTTGAACCAGCAGAACGCGCCCGCGCCCGAACCAACGCGGCAGTCGCCGAAGAATGTGTTTACGATGGTGCTGATCAAGGGCGCCGACATGACCAAAGCCGAATTTGCCGATGGCGTGGCGGTGAACCTGCCCGATCAATCGGCGAGTCCATCGGCCAAAACGCCTTCGCTGCCACTGCTTCCGCCCAAGCCCCAGGCGGGCCCAGAATCGAAAGCCGACGACAAATTGCCCGGCACGGACAAAGACAAACAGCCGCAGCCCAAGGGAGCGAGCGACCTGTTGCGCGGATTATTGCCAATCGATCCAACTTCCGGCGGCACGCAAGAAGAAGCGCGGGCCGAATTGGAAGACGAAAATTGACCGTTGACGTGGGCCTCGCCCACCAAGGAAATACGTAGGATGGGCCTCGCCCATCGAATGCAAGGTGGGCATCGCCCACCCCTACCTAGGACTTCGAGGAAGAGCACGGATGTCTGTCACGAAGCCGCGGCGGCTTGCCGCTCTATCTTTCGTGTGCTGGCCCAAATTGGGGGCGCTGGCGTTTGCAAATCGGCTGCCGCTCGGAATGCCGCGGCATGCTCTGGCACTCTCGTGGTCCGGGGCTAACCGTAACATCGCTGCGTCCGTGCTTCGGCGCGCCTGGAGCGTTCGTGCGCTCGCGTGTTCGCTGCTATTCGCCGCATTCGCGTGTATAGGTGGACTCGCTCAGGCGCAAAGTCCTAAGCGCGTGGTTCATAAGCTGGAGAGCCCCAACGAAACCTTGGAGCTGACGGTCAACACCAGCCGCATCCTGACGCTCGACGAGCAGATTCCGCGCGCCCAGGTGAACAACCCCGACATTCTCGATCTGACCGCTCTCTCGCCCACGCAGGTGCAGATCATGGCCAAGAAGCCGGGCGTCACCCAGGTCAACCTCTGGGATGAAAAAGACGAGATCCACTCGGTCGACGTGATCGTTTTGCCCGACGCGCAGGAACTGGCCATGCTTCTGCGGTCACAGTTTCCCAAGGCGGCGCTCAAGGTGATTCCGCTCGCGCAGAGCGTGATTGTCAGCGGCTATGTCGACGACCCCAGCCAGGTGGGGCCCATCATCCAGATGGCCGAAGATTACCACAGCAAGGTGATCAACCACATCACGGTGGGCGGCGTGCAGCAGGTGCTGCTGCAGGTGAAAGTTTATGAAGTATCGCGAACCAAGCTCCGCACAGCGGGATTCGACTGGGGCGTGATGGGCAGCAGCGCCGATTCGTTCGCCGTCAACGGCATCGGCTCGTTGCTCAACACTACCGCGGCCACCGGCGGGGCCGGCGCCGCCACCGGCGGCGCCGCAACGGCCCTCGGGTCTCTATCCGCGGCGCAGAGCCAGAACCTGAATTTCGGCATTCTCAACGGCGGCAGCACCTTCTTTGGTGTGCTAGACCTGCTGACGCAAAAAAACCTTGCCAAGGTCGTCGCCGAGCCGACGCTGAGCACGGTGAGCGGGCGTCCCGCCTCGATGATTGTCGGCGGCGAAATCGCCATTCCGGTGGCCCAGAGCCTGGGCCGAATCTCGATTCAATGGAAGCAATACGGCACGCAGGTCGATTTCGTGCCGATCGTGCTTGGCAATGGCGCCGTCCGGCTTGAGGTGCGGCCAAGGGTCAGCGAACTCGATTATTCGAACGCCATTCCCATCAATGGCACCACGGTGCCCGGTATTAAGGCCCGCCAGGTCGACACCGCCGCCGAGCTTCGCGCGGGGCAGACCCTGGCGGTCGCCGGCCTGGTGCAACTGAAAGTCGACGCCGCCTATCGCGGCATTCTGGGACTGGGCGATCTACCGTGGCTCGGCATTCCCTTTCGCAAAGTGACCGACACGGTCAACGAAGTCGAGATGCTGGTGATGGTGACTCCGCAACTCGTCGACGCGATGGATCCGGGCGAGGTGCCGCCGGGCGGTCCGGGCTTTGCCACGGCCTTGCCCACCAACAAGCAGCTTTATTGCAAAGGCTTTTTGGAAGTGCCCAACTGCGAAGGGCAGAATATGCTGGGCCCGTATCCCGACTCGCATGGGATGTTTCCGCCGGTCACGGCCAATGCCTGGGATGACCAAATTCCGCCGGGCGCCACCGAGATTCCCTTGCAATCGCCGGGTTCCGAGCCGGCCGCCTCGCCGTCGAAGCCGCGGGGGCCCGCCTCGTTGCCGTCGCCCGACCGGCAGCCCACGTCGCGGCAGCCCAATTCGCGGCCGTCCACCGTGCAGCCGCTGCCGCCCATGCCGACCCCACCCACCCTGTCCACGCCCGAGGGCGATAATCAATCTCGCCGCCCCGCGCCGCGGCGGACGACGGCCAGTGGCCCTTCGTCGCGCCGCAAGCCGGCCAGTGGCAGTCTAACGGTGGCGGCGCCGCTCAAGCCGGACGGAGTACCCTCGTCGATCCTGCGCAATTCATCCAACCGGACCAAATCCACCGCCTCGGCCAACGGCTCGAAGCGGAAAAAAACGCCCGGATTCATCGGCCCCACCGGCTATGACCTACGTTAGAGAGTGGTTGGTGGTTAGTGACTAGTGGTTGGTAGCTAGCGGCGAGTGAAGGTCGCAATCCCTTGACCCGGTAGCCAACGGGAACCGGGGCATCGGCAAGCCTCTGCCCCAGCCACCGCGTCACCAACCACCAGCCCCCAACCACCAACCACCAGCCACCACCCACTAACCACTCCTCATGAGCAACGTGCTTCGACTAGCGATCGTCGATCCCAGCGATCCGACGCGCGACAGCCTCAAAACCATGCTGCTGGGCATGGATCGAGTCTGGCTCGAAGCCGAGTGCTCGCGCTATGAGTTTTTTGCCGACGTGGTGGCCCAAACGCACCCCGACATCGGCATCGTCGCGCTCGATCAAGACCCCGATAAGGCGCTCGACCTGGTCGCTCGGCTGAACGAAACTTCGCCCGAATGCGCTATCCTGGTAGTCAGCGCGTCGACCGACGGCAAGCTGATTTTGCGGGCGATGCGGGCCGGCGCGAAGGAGTTCTTAAACGCGCCGGTGCGGCTGCAAGATCTGCTCGATTCGCTCGATCGCATCGCCGATCGGCGCTTCGGTCGGGGCGAGGCCAAAGCCCGCGGCACATCGGTCATCGCGGTGGCGGGCGCCACCGGCGGCGTCGGAACCACCAGCCTGGCCGTGAATCTGGGTTGCGCCCTGGCCCAGGACCAAAAAAACTCCGTCGCGCTGGTCGACCTCGACTTGTGCCTGGGCGACGCCGACGTGTTTCTCGACACCATTCCCGATTACACCCTGGTCGACGTGGCGCAAAATGTCACCCGGCTCGATTTCACACTGCTCAAGCGGTCGCTTACCAAGCACTCGTCGGGCTTGTTCCTGTTGCCCCGGCCCGTGCAAATGGAAGACATGTCGCTGGTCTCGGCCGACGACCTGCAGCGCGTGATCGGATTGCTCAAAGCAACGTTCACCCACTTGGTGGTCGATCTATCGAAGGGTTACACCCCCTTGGACCAGGTGGCCCTGCAAATGGCCAACCACATTTTGTTGGTCACGCAGCTCGATCTGCCTTGCCTGCGCAACGTCGTCCGTCTGATGATGTCGTTCGGCAACATGAAAGAGGTGGCCGACAAAGTGAAGATTGTGGTCAACCGCGTGGGCCTCGATACGGGCAACATCAGCCTCAAAAAGGCCCAAGACACGATTGGCCGCGAGATCTTCTGGCAGTTGCCCAACGACTATCGCACGATGGTCGAGGTGCGCAACAACGGCGTGCCGCTCATCGAGCAAGCGCCCAAAGCCGCCATCACGCAGGCCATTGTGGGTCTGGCCGAGTCGCTCTCCGGCGGCAAGCCCGAGGCGGAAGAAGAAGCCGCCAAGCCCGGCAAAGGACGCTTGCTCAGCCTTTTCTCGGGCAAGAAGAAATAGCCGCCGCGGCCCCGGCGCTGGCACCTTTCGCCTTGGAAATCGGTCGGTCATACGCTCGACGTCTGTAGGCAACGGACTCCGTGCCGTTCCGCGGGGGGCGGCAAAACGCTTCTGCTTTCCAATTAGCCGCTGCCGCCAGCGATTGTCCGCCCGAGGAATTACCGTTGCCATGAAATGAATTGCCCTTGACAAAAACAAAATATGCGCGGCCTGCGAATTTGCCACAAACGCTTGGCAGATCAGTTGTTGCGACGGATTCCCCACACCTCGCACCCAATACCCCGCTCCCCACAACCCTACCGCGTGACGCCCACGAAGAAGTTGAAGAACTGCAGATGGTCGCCGGGCGCTTTGTGTACGGGGAAGGCAAAGTCCAGCGCGATCGGCGCGGGACCCATCGCGGGAATCGTCACACGCAAGCCAAAACCCGGCGCCACGCGGAAGTCTTGCCACTTGATCTCGGTGGTCGGCTCGACGGTGCCGAAATCGGTAAACACAACGCCCCGCAGACTGTCGTCGGCGGTGATCGGGAACATGTATTCCACGGTGTTCAGGAACTCGAACTTACCGCCCACCTGCACGCCCATGTCGAGCGGCGACGCGCCACGAAAATAGAAACCGCGGAGCGTGTTGTAACCGCCGGCAAAGAAGTTTTCGAAGATCGGCGTGTGTGTGCCGGTGAAGCCCGTGTCGTTGATCAACGTCAGCACCTGGCGCCCGCTGCCATCGGGCCGTTCATAAACCAAGAAATGCTGCCGCCAGCCCACCACGGCCCGCGGAAAGCTGTACGAGCCGAAGGCCTGCTCCAACTCGATCGACGCGCGGTGCCCCTGCGTGGGCAAGAAGGCGCTGTCGCGCGTGTCGTGGATCGTGGTCCACGATCCCGCAAACAGCGAGTTGCTGCCCAGCACGTCCGATAGCTCGGGCGGCGTCGGCACCGTGGGGTTGAAGATGCGAATATTCTCCGCGCGGAAGGCCACCATCGTCGACAGGTCGGGCGTCAACTGATAGCCCAGACTCATCCGCCCGCCGGTCCGCTGCTCGGTCCAGTTCTGGAAATAGCGGTTAAAGTAATAAGCATCGAGCCCGTAGTTGATCCGCGTGTCAAAGAGATACGGATTGCGGAAAGTAAAGCCGTAGCGCGAGAGTTGAGTGCCGGGCATGGCCTCGATGCGGAACTGCTGCCCGCCGCCGCGAAACGCTTTGCCATTGCGAATGTCTTCCCAACTGCGCGGCCAGCGCGTCCAATCGAAGTTCTGCTCGTCGACGACAATGTTGCCGATCAGGCCGGCGTTGGAGTTCACGCCCACGCCAAACATCAAGCGGCCCGTTTGCGTCTCTTCGGTTTCGACGACGATTGGCACGGGCAGCGGCTCGACGCCACCGGGAAAGGCCGGTTCGCGCGGCAGAAATTCATCATCGCTGCCATAGCCGCCGGGGGGCGGCCCTTGCACGCCCAAACCTTCGCCGAAGCCATCGGCGACGCTGGAGCCGGGATTTATGCCGTTCGGCTTTCGATTGACCGGCGGACCGCCCGGCGCGAACCCGCCGCCCGGCGCAAGTCCGCCGCCGGGAGCAAACCTGCCGCCCGGGGCGATCGAACCCGGCGCCAGGCTTCCAGGCCCCGGCTGCCTGAACGGGCTTGGCCCCCCCAGCCCAGGCTGCCCACCGAGCCCCGGCTGCCCACGTAGCCCCGGTTGATAGCCGCTCGGTGACCGGAACGGGCTGGGATTGGCAAAGGGCGAGGGTCCCGGCGGCGCCGCGGAACGGTAGGGTCCAGGGCCGGGCGGACCGCTGAACGGTGCCGGACCGGTCGCGGCGCCTGGCTGACTGAACTGGGCGGGACGCACCGTCCCGGCTGCATTGCCTCCCTCGGACAACGACGACGACGGCTGCCGCGACCGCGGAGAGCTGGGGTCCGTCCGGCCCAACGGAACCTGGCCCGCCGCCGGCGCTGGCGGCGTGGAAAAAGGATCGCGTGAATAACCACCGGGGTTTTGTGCGAGCGCTTCGCTGACCCATGCAAGCGCAAACACCAAGGCCACACCGCACGCGGCGTTGCCGAGGTTCCACACTTTGGGTTCGGGCCGTATCGCCCGACGCACGCGACGCATCGTTACCAAATCCCCCGTGGTGCGATGGGCCGCCGCTCGCTCCTCAAGGGAACGTCGGTTCGGGGAGCGAAACGGGGAGCTTGTTGGTGCGGGCGTCGTGCCTGCGGGCTTTGCTGTTGCGGATCGGGGCTTTGGCCGCGGAACCCGCCGGCGCCCATCGCGCCGCCAGGCCGTTCCGCGATGCCGCCGATACCCTCCACATCGGGACGATCGAAGCTGATTTTCGGCTCGTTGCCCGGTGTGTTCTTAAACAGCGAAGAACCCCGGAGCCGTCGCTCGCTGTCGCGCACCTCTTTGGTGCTGAGCAGATCGCCCGGATGCAGCGAGACGCGGTTGAGAATGGTATTTCGCCGCGTGTGCGGGTTGTCGCCCTTGATGGCAACGTTGACGCGCGAGACCACGCAAGGTTTGCCTTCTTCGATCTGGTAGACCAGGTCGACTTCGCCGGGCGCTTCGTCGAACCTGATTTCGGGCTGGATGACCGCGAACACATATCCCTTCTCGCCATATTTGTCTTCCAGGGCGGTGCGGTCTTTTTCGCGCTTTGCTCCGTTGAAGTAGTCGCCCTCGTGCAGATTGAGGTCGGCCATCAACTGCTCGCGCGAGAAAATCTTGGGGCCGAGAAATTCGATGTTGCGGACTTTCGAGCGCGGCCCCTCGTCGATGACAAACCGAATGGTGACCCAGTTCTGCGTTTCGTTGAAAATCAGCTCGCGGCCGACGCGTGCCTGAAAGAAGCCCAGTCCGCGGTAATAGTCGATGATTTGCGCCACATCGGCGTCGATCAGTTGCCGATCGACTTCGCCTTTGAAGAGATACAGCAGCGGGGGTTTCGATTTGATCTTGGTGCGCAGTTGCCCGTCGGAGGCGATTTTGTTGCCCTCGAACTCGACCCAAAAGACCTTTTGCTTTTGCCCTTCGTTGATCAGAAACACGACGCCGCGATCGTTGGCATTCTGGCCCTCGATGATCTTGACCGTCGCCTTGTTGTAGCCCTTTTCGTGGTAATATTCTTCCAGCCGGTTCTTGGCATCTTTGACCGTTTCGGGGAGAAAATGTTCTTTCTCTTTCAGACCGCACTGCTTGAGCAACGAGCGGCGGCGAATCTTCTTGTTGCCGTGGAACTTGATGTAGCGGATGGTGGGCCGTTCATACACGTGGAAAGTGATGACAATGCCGTTATCGCCCACGCGCTGGTAACTGACGTCGTTGCCGAGCAAGCCGGCCTGGGTCAGCCGCCGCACGTCGTCTCCCACCGTTTTCTCATTGAACGGGCGGCCTTCCATGCTTTTGACATTGCGGCGAGCCGCTTGCTCGGTCACGGTCACCAGCCCGACAAACCGGATGCCCACGACGATCTCTTTGCCCGTCAGGCCCGTGAGGCCCGGTTTCGGCACGCCCTGGCTGGAGATCACCGGCAGTCCGCCGCTGTTGTCCAAGCCGGCCGGCATGAGACCGCTGCTGGTGGTTACGCCCGGCGGCAATTCGCGGCGCGGCTGCTCGCCGGCCGTGGTCGGTTTGGCTTGCTTCGAGGGCAAGGTGAGCGAGCCATCGTCGCCAGGCAGGGCATCGGGTGAGACCATCTGCGCCGCGCTCGGACGCGGAGCGAAGATCGAAACGGAAATCAATAGCGCGGCACGTGTCAGCGCGCGCCGGTCGAACCAAACGCCGGGCATCGGGGGAGGTTCCGTAAGGGAGATTTGAGGAAGTGAAACCGCGAGGTGAACCGCTTCCGGGGCGGGAGGCGCGCGCAGGGCGGCGGCCGCGCCTGGAAGGGCCGCGTACAAATACCCAAATTCGCAGCCCGACACAAGCCGGAGGCGGGCCATGACCGAGAAAAGCCATCGGGCAAGACTCGCCAGATGCGAAGCTGGGCAGAGTGGGAAATGCGGAGATCGTGCGCGGCGGGTGGGGGGGTTGAATTGCCCGCCGGCAATCTAGGCCCCATAGGGGCCTTCGCCCGGATTATTCATCAGCCCACGCCCAACGCGAAGCGTAAGTTTTGATGTTGCGCTTTCGACCCCCGCCAGCTTGTCTGGCAGGTGAAGAAGTTGTCAATGCGTCTTTTCCGCCGTGGTCCAAGCAATGCCGCGGGCCTGCGCCGCGGTGGCCAAGGGGCCGGCCAGCAGAGAAGGGCGCGATAGGATGTTGCCGTCGAAAAAGAACTCCTTTCCATCGCAGCGGCGAACGCGGTAGGCGCGGCTCGTGGTCGTCGGCATGAGCTGCCGGGCCGGGCCTTTGACAATCGGCAGCCGTTCATGCAAAACCGTTTCCTCCACCGAGGCGATCTCCATCCAGGCGAATACGTCGGTTTTGCCCTTTTTCTCGTAATAGAAGCCGTCGGCGCAAACGACCAGGCGGAATGAGAACATCGACTTCGCCCATAAAAACAGCCAGACGCCGCCGGCCGCAAGAACACTGCCCACCAGTGACATGATGCCGGCCGCCGTCCAGCTCATGCCGTGATCGGCATCGATCGGCAGATTGCCGTCGACGCGAATAATCTCTCGCGCGACGAATCCCAGCATGGCCAACCCGCCCCCGACCAAGAGCACGCTCAGAATGATGCCCGCAGCCAGGTTGGCGGTGCTGGGTTTTTGCTCGTAAATCGGCTTGCCTAACGAGTCGATCGTGCAAACCGAGCTGACCGCGGTGGATGCGTCGCGAGCCATATCATTCAGATTCGAGAAGGAGCGAGTAGGAAATGATTTCGCATTCTACTTCATCCAACGCGCGCCGCAACAAGATTCGGCAAAGATTTGCCCGTCGGCGAAATCAGCAACCGACGGGTATACTAATGAGCGATGACCGTCCTGCGCGAGACGACCGAAAGCGAAACCGCCCCCAGCGGCGCCTGCCCGACGCTCGGCGAAGAACTGATTGCCGAGCTTGGCCGGCGCGGGTTGCGCGGGGCGTACTTTGACTATCACGGTTATTGCGAGCTGCGCGGCATCGACTCGTCAGCCGATTTACAAGAGTTCTTTGATAGCCGAGGCTTCGAGCGGGTATCGGCGGCCGGCGACCTGAAAACGATCGCGGCAGGGCTGGCACAGATCGCTGCACGCCGCGGCATCCGCCGCGTCTTGCTGGAAGTCGCCTTGCATTTGGCCCCGCTGGTCTGGAGTTGACGCCAGGTGGTTTCGCTGCAAAACGTCTGTAGGGACCGCCCTCGGTGGCGCTGGCGTGAATTGCTTTTATCGAAACCGATCAGCGCGTCGCGGTCAGAGCGCAACCGCTTCCGGCACGCCTCGGCGCGTGAGCTTATGCGCCGTCATCGCCCGAATCTCGTCGATGGTTGGCTGGCCAAACGTGCGGCGAATCATCGCCAGATAATCGGGATGGCTGAAATACGTATCGAACGCGGCGTCGCGGAAGGCCAGCACCTCGTCGGACGAAAGATGCCGCGTGGCCAGCGGCAAGCTGTCGACTGAATGCTGCGAATAGCCCGACCACGACCGCGGCAGCCGCCAGCCGGCGGACAAAGCCTGGGCATACAGTGGAGAGCCCGGATATGCCATCGTCGAATAAAAGTTGGCGAACTCGCAGTTCAGCTCCAACGCCAGATCGAGCGTGGCCTGCATCGTGTCGTGGTTGTCCTCGGGCAGGCCAAAGATGTAGTTGCCGATCACATGGATGCCGGCGGTGCGAACCTTATCGATGGTCTGGTGGATCTGCTCCTGGTCGAATCGTTTGTCGACCGCGTCGCGCACGCCGCGGTCGGCCGCCTCGATGCCAAACGCCAGCCAGCGAAAACCGGCCTGGGCGAGCTTTTCGATCAGGCCGTCGTGGACCGTGTCGATGCGGGCGTAGGCCCAGATATTCAGATCGTAGCCGCGCTCGATGATGGCATCGCACAGGGCCGACACATGCCGCCGATTGAGCACAAACATCTCGTCGGCAATTTTCAGATTTCGCACGCCGTAGCGATTTACCAACAGGTCAATCTGCTCGATCACCCGCTCGGTCGGCCAGCAGCGATAGCTATTGACGCCCGCCTTGTAGCCCGCCGCTTGCTCGCCCGATTTGAACGGCGCCTGAATGCAGCAGAACGAGCAATGATAGGGGCATCCGAGCGTGGTGTAGATGGCGGCGTAGGGCTGGCGGTGCGATAGCGCCATCCCCTCGCCCCGGCCCTCTTCCGAAGGGAGATGGAGTAACGCCCGCTCAGCCCCGCACTCGCCCTGAAGCAGAGAATGCTGGAGGCCGAAGCAGTGCCAGTTGTGCGCTCGATAGCGCGACATCGGCAGCAGGTCCCAGGCTTGGCCCGGCATCTGCAGATCGAGTTCGCTCACCAAGGGCGCCGGCGGAGCGGAGACAAGCTTCGCCCCTTGGCGATGCCAAAGTCCGCGAACCCGGCTGAAATCGGGCCGCGACGCCCGCAACGCTTGGGCCAACTCGACCATCGTCCATAGCCCCTCGCCGAAAGCGACGTAATCAGCGGCTTCTTCGCGGAGCGTTTGCTCGGGCAGGGCCGACACATGCCCGCCGACCAGCATCACCGCCTGCTCGGGCGAGTGGTCTTTGATGGCCTGGCAGACGCGTCCGGCCGCCGGCATGATCTGTGTCGATGCCGACGGTTGATGCCCGTAGACAACCACCACCGCCAGCCGGGCGTCGAGCGCGGCCACCTGGTCGGCCACCTGCTGGGCGGAAAGTTCGAGCGCCTCGGCGTCGATCAATTCGACGGAAAGTCCGTGGCGGCGGGCAAATTCCGCCATCAGACCTGCCCAGACCGGATTTTCAATGGCGGTGAGCGTCGCCCCCAGCGATTGATAAACCTGGCCGCGGCTGGCCGGATTGATGAGAACCAGATCGAGCATCCTAGCCACTCTTCATAGTCCGTTGAGCATTTCGCACAGCGCCAAAATCTGCTCGCGGTGCAACCCCGGATAATTGCCGATATAAAACCCATAAAAGTGCAGATGTTCGACGCGCGGATAATTGGCCCACGCGTCGCTTCCGAAACGGCGGCGCAGGTAGGGCTGGCGAAGCTGATTTCCCCCGCCCGAAAGTCCGCGGCGGAATTCGACGCGCGCCGCCCGCAACGCCGACATCACGCGCTGGCAAAGCCGCTCGTCAGGCTCGCGCAGCACCAAGGTCAGAGCGTAGCTCGAGCTGCCCTCGACGGCGAAATCGGTCTGATATTTTTCCGGATCGAGGTGCGCCAAAAACGCGGCCAGATTTTCTGCCCGCTCGGCGTTGCCCGCGTCGAGCCGCTTGAGCTGGCTGCGGCCGATCGCGGCGTTCAGTTCGGTGCTGCGCACGTTGTAGGCCGGCAGCGCAAAAATGAACTCCGGATTCAGGTCCGGGAATTCGTCGTGATACGATTGCTTCAAGTCGTCGTCGGTCGCTTCGCGCACCATGCCGTGTGAACGCAGCATCCGCAACAGTTGGTAAAGGCGACCGTCGTTGGTCGAGATCATCCCGCCCTCGATCGTCGTCAGATGGTGGGCATAATAAAACGAAAAGTTCGACATCAGGCCGAGCGTGCCCACGCGAAACCCGTGAAACGCCGCGCCGTGCGACTCGCAGCAATCTTCCAACAGCGGGATCTGCCGCCGGGCAAGCTCGTCGAGCAGCCGCGCCGTCAGCGCGTTGTAGCCAAGCACGTGTGTGATAAACACGGCGCGGGTGTTGGCGGAAAGCTTGCCGATGACCTCGTCGTTGTCCATGCCCAGCGTGCGCCGATCGACATCGACAAACACCGGCTCAAAGCCGTTCTGGATGACGGCGGCGATGTCTGACACCCAGGTGAGCGTCGGCACAATCACTTCACCGGGTCCGTAGGTTTCTCGCAAGGCGGCCAGCGTGAGCAGGTTGGCCGACGAACCGGAGTTGACAAACACGCTATGGCGGACGCCCAACCACTCGGACCATTCGCGCTCAAAGGCCCTCACCTGGCTGGCTTGCGTGAGCACGGGGTCGTCTTGCTCGAGCAACGCGACCGCGGCGGCGAGATCGGCCGGCGCGAAGTTGTTGCGCATCAGCGGCCAGGGCGCCAGCGCGGGCGATGAGATATCGACGGCATCCATGCGTTTGTCAATTGCGAAGCGTGGCCCAAGTCTGCTCCCGGAAGGGCCACATCTTAACGCGAAACGGCGATTGGGGGCTATCCTGAAATTCCGCTGCCACACCCGCTGCCGGCGGACCTTGCTTCATGGCGGCAAAACGCTTCATGGCGGCAAGACGTCTTCGCTGCCGGCGATGGTGCTCAGGCCTTTCAGACGCGGTTGTTCGATCCAGTCGGGCAAGAAGTGCGCCTGGCCGTCGGCGGTGAGCACCATGGCGCCGTCGGGATGCAGGCTGGAAATTTCGTCGCCGCGCGGAGCGTTGATCGAGAAATTCAGCCCGCCCGCCGGCAGGTCGCGCGGCTCGAGCCAGTTGATGTCGGCCCCGCTGACTTCGACCACGGTGAGCGTGCCGCGGGCGCCGTCGGTGATGTCGCCGGGCGCGACGCTTTTCGATCCTGGAAACGCGGTGCGTGGTCCCACCAAAACCACATAGCTGGTCAACGACGTGCTGCGCGGCTCTTCCGACGGGCATCGGTAAACCGCCGGCATTTGCGAATGCAATCGGCGGTTGTTCGGCCCGTCCCAGGGTTCGTCGAAGCGATAGCGGGCGGCCAGCGGCGGATCGAGGTAGGGCAGCAGCAATGCCCGCCAGCTATGCCGCGGACGGCCTTGCGCGTCGGCCACGTAGGCCGGCGGCAACGATTGGTATTCGTTCACGTATTGTTGCAGGGCGACGCCGATACGACGCAGATTGGCGGTACACTCCGCGCGATGCGCCGCCTCGCGGGCAGCCTGCACCGCCGGCACCATCACCGGAATGCCAATCAGCCCCCCACAGCAACACAGCCCCGCCATGGCTGCCAGCGCCGCAATCGCCACATTGCTGCCCAACGACCGAGAACGCGGCAGCGAAGCGGGAGAGTCGACGCCATAACCGACCTGGCCGGGCAGCGGCACCGTGATCGTCTTGCCGCAGCGGGCGCATGGTCCCGATTGGCCCGCGTACTCGTCGGCCACGTTGGTTTGAAAGCCACAATGCGGGCAGGTGAATGCAATCGCCATCCTCGCCTCCGACCGATGGCCCCCAATCGCGCTGGCAACCGCCGAGACGGCCCTATTGCCGCGAACGGCCAAAATCGCCATCGATCTGCCGCCAAACGCTGTGAATGTGGTTGGCGGGATTGCCCGACGCATCGGGCTGATTGTTGCAAAACTCGATGACGAACGTCGGGCCTTGCACGCGATAGTAATGGCCGATGCCGGGCTTGTCGGGTCCGGCCCACGCGAAACAGGTTTTCTCGACGCCCGCCTGCTCTACTTCGCTCAGCCGGCGCCGCCCGACTTCCGGCGGCATGTTGTCGGTATAGGCTTCCAGCAGCGACCAAAGCAGCTTTTTCTGATCTTCGGAAAAATCGGCTGCCGACGTTCCGTCGGGGGCGTAGGCGGGCGGTTGCGCCTCGCCGGCGGCCCGGATGTCTGCCGGCGCCTTGTCTGCCAGAATCGCCTGCTTGCGCTGCTCCGCCGACAGTGAGCGCAGCAACTCGAACGCGCGGTCTTCTTCCGCCTTGAGGATGCGCGTGCCGCGTTTGGGGCCAAAGGCCAGGTTGGTGCGGACTTCGGCGGGGTTGGCGCCGTAAAACGCCGGCGTGACTGAGACGAGCTTCTCGTCTTCGAGCACGAAATTGAGCGACAAGTGGTGGCCCTCGACGCTCCACCCCCACCGGCCCGGCTGACCTGGCTGGCCAAACACCGTGAAATAATAGCGTTCGGGATCGCGCAACGGGCTGCCTTTGCGATCTTTTTCCAGCTCTCGCAAGATCGACTCGAGTTGCATGATCGTCTGGGCCTTTTCATAGCCCAGGTGGCTCACGCCGCTTTGCAACAGCGCATGGGCCAGCTTTCGCTGCCTGGCATCCAGGTGCTTGATTTGCAGCCCTTTGCGTTTGTCTTTGGGAATGAAGTGCCAGTCGAGCTGGGCGGCATCGTCAAATTTCATCGTCGCTTCGGCCCGCTGCTCGTCAGACAGGCCCGACAAAAATTCGCTGGCGGCGGCCGTCATATCGGCGGCGGCCGGACGCAGCACCATCGCCGTGAGGCCGGCGGGCAAAAACAGGCAGGCAAGCAACGCCGCCATCGCGGCAGCGGTGGAAACGGCGGCGGTAATCGTCAGCGCTCGCGACGTGCGAAGGCGGGGCATCGGCGGGGTCCTCAATTGCGGGATCAGCAGGTAGGCCAGCAGCGTCAACCACCATAACTGCCGCGGCTGGAAAAGTCCAACTCCTCAGCTCCGCACATCAAACCGTATTTCCGCCTCACGCGCGAATGCCGCCTCGTCGATCGTCAGCCCAAAGCCGGGCGAATCGGGAATGGTTGCCGCGCCGTCTTTGATCTGGTAGCCCTCGGCCACAAGCACGTCGCTGGTCAGCGGGTCGTGCTCGGCTCGATAAAAATTGCCGATGGCCCGCCCAACGTGCAGCTCCATATAAAACCCGACCAACGAGCCCCAGTTGTGCGGAGCGACGCGTCCGCCGTGCGGTCTACACATCTCGGCTTCGGCCAAAATGCCGTCGATGCCAAAGTGGTTCATGTCGCCCTGAAAGACGTCGATGGCACGGGCTTTCATGAACGGCAAATAAGCCGCCAATTCGTGTTGCGTCTCGCCGTCGGCCACCAGCGTGCGCCAGCCGCGCTCGTGAATGAACGCCTTCAACTCCAGGCACTGCTCGACGGTTTCCGGAAACAGCTCTTCGGCGAAGGCCAGGTTCTCGTGACCCAGTTCATCGAGCAACCGCTTGGCGCCGTCCAGGTCATAACCGTTGTTGGCATCAATGCCCAACCGCACACCGGCGCCGGCATGCTTGCGGATGAGCCTGACCACTTCCACATCGCGGCGGTCGCCCTCGTCGCGCGGCATCCACTTGAACCCGCGGCCCACCTTGATCTTGAACCCTCGATGTCCGAGCTTCAGGCCCAAGTCGATCTCTTCGCGAAACCGCTCTGCCCAGCGGTTGGCGTACTGCGGCAGCAGATCGGCGAAATAGATCGAGCCGTCATAGGCGGGCACTCGCTCGGGGCCTTCACCGCCGAGCAGCTTGTACACCGGCTTTTTCAGCAGTTTGCCCGCCAGGTCCCACAGCGGCATCGTGCCGGCGCCCAGCGGCCCATTCATGCGCCGCTCATCGGCGCGCAGGAAATCGAGGGGATCCTTGCCCAGCAATTCGGTCGCCATCGTTTGATCGACAGCACAATTGCCGATGCCGTGGACGCCGGCATTGGTCTCAATGCGCAGCATCCGATCGTGGCCGCGGTCGCCGTGCACGTCGAGTCGGGCGTTCTTGCCCGCCAGCTTGTTGCGGCGGCTGGTCAGGTTGAAGCCGACGACGCGAGTAATTCTGACATCGTTGGCCGCATCGGCGGCCCGCAATGTTTGGGAACACAGTGCCGCGGCGCTGGCGGCAAGGAAGCTACGTCGATTCATGGCGGATTTCCAGGCAAGCTTTCAAAAACGATCGGGAAGTTCATGCCACTAGCCCGGATTATTCACCAGCCCTTGGAAGCCCGACATCCGGGCTAAGGCTCGCTGATTCGCACCGTCAATGGCGACAGCATCGACTGCGGGCTGGTCGCGGCCGTCACGTGCGGAGGGAATCCGACAAAATGCAACCAAAACCGAAACCGCTTCACCGGGCGATCTTGCCTGTCACGATCGAACTTTCGGACAAGCGTCACGTCGCCCTCGGCGGCGATCTCGACAGAATCCGCGTCGCTATCGCCGAATTCATCGACACCCAGCGCGAGGCAGCGCTGGCGGTCCATGACATGCGCCCAGCCTTCCGCCTCCGCACGACCGCGACCGGCGGCCTGGACAACGAACGGCTCGAGCGGGTTTTTGTCGCCGCGCAAGACTTCCCAGGAAGGTGATAATGCCCCTGACGGTGGTCCGTTTCGATCAGCGGCCTTGGCAATGGCTTGCAGCTTGCCTCGGTCTCCCGCCGCCAGCGACATATACACCAGCGATGCGGCGCCAAAATCGACCAGCGTCGGTTCTTCCTCGGTCGGGGCGGCAAGCCGCTGCGCGATCTCCGCCCGCACCGACCGCACCACTTGCCGCGGATCGTCAATTTGCCAATCGACCTGCACCCAACTTTTTGACGCAGGAAAGGTGAGGTCGACGATCGACTTCGTTCCGGCCAGCGCGCCGCTCGCCGGGGCGAACTCGTACCGGATCGCCACCGCCAGCGGCCCGGAGCGAATGACGCGAGGCGGGGCGGTTTCGTCGCGCGGGTAAAGCACTTCTTGCGGTCCCTCAATGCCCAGGCGCACTCCGCCTTCGCGCAAGTATTTCAAATCGCCGGCGTCGACCGATTTCACCAGCGCAAAGAGATTTCGCCCGGCAGCCCAAGTGAGGTGCGAGCCGTTGCGGATTTCAAATCCCTCCGAAGTCGGCTTGAGTTCGAGTCCCCGCGGTTCTTTGTCTGCGGCAATGTCCGGTCCATATTCGAGTGTCAGCGTCCGGACTGCGTGGGGCGTCATGTTCAGGGCGAAGTCGAGCCACCATGCGCTCGCGCCGCCGTCGCTTACTTCCTCACGAAACTGCGCCGACACCGGCTTGCCCTCTTCGCGCAAACGAAAGCGGGGTTTCGCATCGCCCAGCGAAAGCTCGGGTAGCCTCAGTGCCACCGGATAACCGAATCGCCGGATACCGGCGGTCTCGCGCACTTCGAGCTTTAGTGTTTCCACCGCGTCGGCGCCGCGACTGACCGCGCCGGTCAGAAACGCGGCGAGAACAACGAATCCATGCCCGCGGGCAGCTTTTTTCATGGCAGGGCCAAAATGCTGAAAACGGTCTCGGCGAAAAGGCGATGCCCGGCCGGCGCGAGATGGGTTTTGTCCGAAACGAAAAGGCCGTTACGTTCTGCGACTGTCTTGCCGGCGGCGTGAAAGGCGGCGTCGATGTCCGCCAGCCCGGCGTGCTGCGATTTGGCCGCGGCGCGGCAAGCGGCGCATAGCTCGGCCATCGTGTCCCAGCGTTCCGCGCTCGGGCAGGTCGTACACAGCAGCACGTCGGCGCCGCCACGGGTGGCGCGGCGGATGGCCTCAATGGCGGTCACACACGTCTGTTCAAACAGCGGGCCGCGCATGCCGGACGACCAATCGTTGCCGCCGAAACAGACGATCACCAGATCGGCATCGCGATGTTCTTCCGACCAGCGTGGAATCAGCACGATGTTCTGCCGCAGTTCAGTGCCGCCGATGGCTGTGTTGACCAAGGTGGGCTTTACGCCCGCCGCGTTCAGTTTCGCTTCGAGCATGGCCGGCCAGTTCTGCTCGCGGTTGGCCCAATGACGCACATCGGTCAGGGAATCGCCCATCAGCACGATTTTGACCGGCTCCTTTCGCGCGATCTTTTGCTTGACGCGCGCCAGCGGCTTGCCAGCAGGCCGCAAATCAACAGGCCGCAAATCTTCGTCGTTGTCTGGCAGCGAGGTTTCGAGCCGGATGTCGTCAATCGTGTACGAGTGGGCGGCGTAGTCTCGCCAGTACCACCATTTGCCAAACCCAATCGCCCCCAGCTTCGAGGGTGCGTTGCCGTGTTGCGGGTCAATCGGCAGCGCCGCGGGGTTGGCCGTTTCGGGCGTAAGGTCGCGCCAACGGACGACGATTTTCCGCCAGTCGGTATGGTTGATGGGGAAAGCAAATGCGTAGCGCAGGGCATAGTCGTCGTTCCAGACAAACTCTACGCCGCCCAGATGATCGGAGCCATCGCCCTTGACCCAGAACGAGAAACCGTCGGATGTATTCCACTCAGAGGCGCCACGCGAGCGCGTTTGCGCATAGACGTTTTGGCAGCCATCGTCGAAGCGGAGCTTCACCGCTCGTCCTAGTTTGCCGTCGACGAGTTCCGCGGTGACCTTCTCTCCAGCCACCCGCGGCAGGGCCTCCATGGAGTCGATTACGCTGCTATCGGCGGCACTGAGGCGATGTACCGACGCCAAGAGCAAAACGCCCGGCAGCAGGAAGTTCCTGATGATTTCTCGTTTCATCGCTCGCCGCGGAGGGGGATGCTTGATTTACCGGTGCGGATAGAACGATTACAATTGCTGGCTGCACGTTGGTCAATAAGCCACGTGCCAGCACCATGAAACTCCTGACCATCGAGACCACCTGCGACGAAACAGCGGCGGCGGTGATCGACGAGCGACTGGCGGTGCTCGGCGCGGCGCTCGCTTCGCAAGATGCGCTGCACGAGCGGTTTCGCGGCGTCGTGCCCGAAATTGCCTCGCGGGCGCATGTCGAACGCATTCTGCCGGTGATCGACGAGGCGCTGCGCAAAGCGGGCATCGGCGTGGGCGAAGTCAATGCCGTCGCGGTGGCCAATACGCCGGGGCTGGCCGGTTCGCTGCTGGTCGGGCTCTCGGCCGCAAAGGCGATAGCCGTGGCACTGGAAATTCCGTTGGTGGCCGTCAATCACGTGCAGGCCCATATCTACGCTTGCCGGCTGACGTATGGCGAAGAAGTCTTTCCGTGCGTCGGGCTGGTGGTCAGTGGCGGACATACGAATCTCTATCGCTGCGCCGGCCCGCTCGATTTTGAATTGCTCGGCGGCACGATCGACGACGCGGCGGGCGAAGCGTTTGATAAAGTGGCCGCGATGCTGGGGCTTGATTATCCCGGCGGACCGGCCATCGAGCGTGCGGCCAAGAACGGCAATCCCCGAGCCTATCGCTTTCCGCGATCCTTCCTGAACGAACCGAACCGGCTGGCGTTTAGTTTCAGCGGCCTGAAAACCGCGGTGCGCTATCAAATTGCCGGTCCTGGCTCGTCGGGCGAAATTGTGCCGCCGGGCGATCCACAAATCCGGGCCGATCTGGCCGCCAGTTTTCAACAGGCCGTGGTCGACGTGCTGGCGGCCAAGTCGCTCGATGCTTTGCGGCAGACCGGTTTTTCGAGTCTCTGTGTGGGCGGAGGCGTGGCCGCCAACCGCGCCTTGCGCGAGCGGTTGGGCGAAATCGCCGCCGCGGAGTCATTTCGGCTCTACCTTGCTCCGCCGCAGCTTTGCACCGACAACGCCGTGATGGGGGCGATTGCCATCGAGCGGCTGCGTGCCGGGCTGACCGAGCCGCTCGAGCTCGATATCACACCGGGCCTCGTTCGGCCATTGTCGCCTTTCGCTCCGCGAAAGTAGCGATATTTTCATGCCAGCGACAGGCGGCAATAGCAGCGGTTCATTGGCACACCACAATCCAGCCGTTGGCCCGCAGCCGTCCGAACAGCCACGGGCGTCGCAGGGCGTGGCGGCGCTGGGTATCGAGCGCAATGAACTCGACGATGCGGAAGCCCGCCCGCCGCAGATCGGCCTTGATCTCGCGGCGCGTGAAGACGTGCAGAAACATGTTCGGGATGCCCCGGTAGTCGAAGAACTTATCGCCTGGCTCCTGATCGCGGCCCGCCAGCGAAGCCAGCAAGTTTTTGGCCAGCCAGACGCGGCCCTGCGGATCGAACAGGTTGTACCAGCGGTTGTGAATGTGCAACACAAACTTGCCGCCGGGTTTGAGAATGCGCCGCGTGTGGCTGAGGGCTTTTAAGCGATTCGCACGGCCGCGGATCATGCCCAGCGTGCTGAACATCGAGATGCAATAGTCGGCCACGCCGTCGCGCAGGCAGTCGAGCTCGGTCAGATTGGCCCGGAGGCGGTCAATCGGCAGTTGTTCTTCGGCCGCTTTTTGCCCGACGACTTCGAGCATGGGCATCGAGAGATCGACGGCCAGTCCGCGAAAGCCGCGGCGCGTAAAAGGCACCAGCAAGCGCCCTGTGCCGCAGCCAAGATCGACCAGCAGCCCCGGCTGGGTGAAATGCCGCTCCAGCACCGCCCGGTCGAAATCGAACAGGCTGTTCTGGGCGAAGTAGTCGTCGTAATGATCGGCGATATGATCGGCCTGGGCATATTGCCACAGCCCCCGTGTGACGCCGGGCGGAAGTCGCCATTGAGGGACGTCGGCATTCACGCGGCGGACCTTCTACGCGATCGAGGAGAAAAACCACAAAGTACACGAAGAACACGAAGAAGAGTACACCTAGGCCGCGCCCAAGATACGGCGTTTTCAGATCCACCAGATTTGAGCCAAAAGCCGAATTTCCGCTGCTAAGGCGGCGTAGAAACATCTTTGTGCTCTTTGTGTTCTTGGTGGTTCTCCTTCCCCGTCTTTGCGTTGCCTTGACGCTTGCCTCAAAGCCAACCTACGATAGCTCCATGGAAAAAACCAAGGTCGCTATTGTCGGGCTGGGCACGGTGGGGTCGGGCGTGGCCCGGCTGCTGCTCGATTACGGCGATCGCACCGCGCGCCACGCGGGCCGCACGCTGTGGCTCGAACAAGTCGTCGTGCGCGATTTGGCCAAGCCCCGCGACTGCGACCTGCCCGAGGGCATCCTGTCGAACGACCTGCGCAAGATCACCGGCGATCCCGAGATTAGCGCCGTGGCTCACCTGGTGGGCGGCCTGGAGCCCGCCCGGTCGATCATGGTTTCGTTGCTCGAAAGCGGCAAAGATGTCGTCACCGCCAACAAAGCGCTGCTGGCCGAGCACGGTCCCGAGCTGTTCGATCTGGCCCGAGAGTTGGGCCGCTCGATTGCGTTCGAAGCCTCGGTGGCCGGCGGCATTCCCATCATCGCCAATATCAGCCAGTGTCTGTCGGCCAATCAGATCGAATCGCTCACGGCCATTCTGAACGGCACGAGCAATTACATTTTGACGCAAATGGACGAGCGCGGGGCCGACTATGCCGCCGCCCTGGCCGAAGCGCAGCGAATGGGATATGCCGAAGCCGATCCGACCATGGACGTCGATGGCACCGACACCGCCCAGAAGCTGGCCATTCTCGCGCACCTGGCGTTCGGGGCGCGCGTGCATTGGCGCGACATTCCGCGGCAAGGCATCGACGGACTTGATGTGACCGATCTGCGATTTGCCCGCGAGCTGGGCTATCGCATCAAGCTGCTGGCGGTGGCCGAGCTGGCGGCGGAAGGTTTGGAGTTGCACGTCTCGCCGACGCTGGTCAAAGCCGGCACGCCGCTGGCCGAAGTCCGCGGGGCCTACAACGCGGTTCGCGTGGTGGGCGACGCCGTCGGCAAGGTTTTTTTTCACGGCCTGGGCGCCGGGCAAATGCCTACGGCCTCGGCGGTGGTGGCCGATCTGATCGACACGGTCGTGGGCCGCACCGCCATCACCTTCCGCTCGCTCGAGCTTTGGTCGCAGCGCGAAGCGCGGGTGGCCGCTCGCGACCCCGCCAACATCTCCGGCCGGTCGTATCTGCGGTTCAACGTGGAAGATCGTCCGGGCGTGATGTCGGAAATCACCGGGGCGCTGGGCCGCCGCGGCATTTCGATCGCCTCGGTCATTCAGCGCGAGCCGCCCGCCGGCGATGGCGCCGTGGTGCCGCTGGTGATCATGACCCACCGCACCACCGAGGGCGCCCTGCAGACCGCGATGCAAGACATCGATCGGCTGAACTGCGTCCGCGCCGGCAGCGTGAGAATTCGGATTCGCGATTGACAGCAAAAGTGGTCATGGAAGCGTCGGTGAGCTAAAATAGTAATTGGGTCTTCTGAATGATTTACTTTTGAGCAGGCCGAGGTGCTTTGAATGACGAGAATCGTGGTGAATGATACGCTGCGGGGTCTTCTGCACGACCTCTCGCGGCCGTTGGAATTCTGCGACGAAAACGGACAGGTTCTCGGGCGATTTGTTCCCGAGAACGAAACCGCCGCCCGTCCGTATGAGCCGCCTCCGCTGACCGAAGAAGAAATGAAGCGTCGTGAATCCGAAGGGCCGACGTACACAACCGCTGAAGTGCTCGCCTACTTGGAAAGTCTCGAATGACTGTCGGCTGGGTCAATCAAAGCCGAGCGGCGGTTCGCGTAACGCGGGTTTGGAGAATCCGCTAGCTCGCGTTATCATCGGCTAGCGCCAATCCAACGTAAGCGTGCATCTGGATTGATGTGCCTCGCTAGCGCGTCGGGTTAGTGTGGCGGTCAACCGCCAGCCACCAGCCACCAGCCACCAGCCACTAGCCACCAGCCACTAGCCACCATCGTGAAATACGCAATCATCATCCCCGACGGCTGTGCCGACGAGCCTCAAGACGCGCTCGAAGGCCGCACTCCGTTGCAGGCCGCCCGCACGCCGGCCATGGACGCGCTGGCGCGCTGCGGCATGGTGGGCCGGGCCAACCATGTGCCCGCCTCATTGCCGGCCGGCTCGGACGTGGCCAACCTCAGCCTGCTGGGCTACAACCCGCTGGAACACTTTACCGGCCGCGCGCCGCTGGAGGCCGCCGCGCAAGGCATCGCCCTGGGAGCGAATGACTGGGCCATCCGCTGTAACCTGGTCACGGTCGAAAACCAGACGATGCGCGATTTTACCGCCGGGCATATCTCGACCGAAGAAGCCGCGCAGTTGCTCGCCGCCGCACAGGAACACCTCGCGACCGAGCAGCTTGAGTTTATGCCGGGGGTCAGCTATCGCAACTTGCTCATTTATCGCGACGGCAAGCAGCCGCCGCCGTTCACGCACGACACGCGGGCCACGCCGCCGCACGATCTGACCGATCAGTCCGTGCTCGACGATTATCCGCGCGGCCCCGGCAGCGTTCTCTTAAACCAGCTCATGCACGACAGCGTGCCGCTATTTGCCGATCATCCGGTGAACGCGGCGCGGCGGCAGTCGGGCAAGCTGCCGGCCACCAACGTCTGGCTATGGGGGCAAGGCAAAGCCCCCGCCCTGACGCCCTTTGTCGACTTGTATGGACGGCGGGGCGCGATGATCACGGCGGTCGATTTGCTGCGCGGCCTGGCGGCGCTCTTGGGCTGGCAGCGCATCGAAGTGCCCGGCGCCACCGGCTATCTCGACACCGACTATGCCGCCAAGGGGCGCTATGCCGTCGACGCTTTGGCCGACACCGACATCATTTGCGTACACGTCGAGGCCACCGACGAGGCCTCGCACGAAGGCAACTGCGCCGAAAAGATCAAGGCGCTCGAGGCGATCGACCAGCACATCGTCGCGCCGCTGCACGCGGCCTTGCAGGCCCAGGGCGAGTATCGGGTTCTCGTCACGCCCGATCATCCCACGCCGCTGCGCACCAAGACGCACAGTCACGGCTCTGTGCCGTTTGTGATTGCCGGCAGCGGCATCACGCCCGACGCCGCACAGACGTATGACGAGCCAGCCGCGGGCAACTCGCCGCTTTCGTTTGACGAAGGTTGGCGGCTGATGCAGTTTTTTCTCGATCATCAGATAGCTTAACGGGTCGGCATCTCGCAGGGTGGCTTTCGAAAGTGTCAGACGATGTTTACGTCGGCGTCATCGGCAACTGCGCGGCGCCAAGAGAGACTTGGCGCGTTTCCTACCATTTTGCGGCGTGGGGCGGTAACTGCGCGGGTCGATGCACGCGTCGTAGGCCGCGCGGTCAATGCGAATCCAGCCGGTATGATTGATACCGCGGCGGTTGGGCAACGTCGGACTGTGTGGGAACGCGGAGGCAACCTTGATCCAGCGAGATTGTTCGCGCGCGATCATACGGATCTCGTCGGCCACCTCGCTAAGATCTTGGTCTTGACTCAAGATTAAGGCCACGTCGTAGTCGCCACGGTGCGCTCGGCGTATCGACCTGGCGGTTTCCATCGGCGTAGGTCAGCCCTTCGATCTGGAGCACATCAAGTTGTTTACCCTGGAACCAGCAACCAAGCCTTCGGCAACAATCTGAAGAATGCGACTTGACAACCAGGTGTTCGCGCGTGTAGCAACGGTGGCTTCGATCTCCGGAAGCTCTCATGCCAGACCACGGTCGCCGCCAAATTGCCGATGACTCCGCTGCCGGCGCATCGCGCAACCGGCCGCTGACGCCTCCGCTGGTTCTCGGCACGGCCAACCGCAAGAAAGGCATTGAGCTGACCGAGTTGCTGACTCCGCTGGGCCTGGAAGTGCTCACTTTGGCCGACTGCCCGCGGGCCATCTCGGTGGCCGAAGACGGCGAAACATTTGCCGCCAATGCGGCGCTCAAGGCCGCGCTGCAAGCCCGGCATTTGGGTCAGTGGGTGTTGGCCGACGACAGCGGCCTGTGTGTCGATGCGCTGGACGGTCGGCCGGGCGTTTATTCCGCCAGATACGCGGGAGCCGAGACGACCGACGCAGAGAACAATCTTCGGCTGCTGGAAGAGCTGGGCCAGACGCCGCCCGAGCGGCGCACTGCGCATTACGTGTGTCATGTCACGCTGGCCGACCCAAGCGGCGCCATCCGCGCGGAAGCCGAAGAATATTGTCACGGGCGCATTCTGAGCGAATACCGCGGCACGGGCGGTTTTGGCTATGACCCGCTGTTTGAGATCGTTGAATATCACCGCACATTCGGCGAGCTTAGCCGGGCGGTCAAGGCGTGCCTGAGCCATCGCGCCCGCGCGCTGCGGAAGCTCTTGCCCGCCATCGCACGCTTGGCGCGGTCAAGTTGAACCAGGCTCCCATCGAAGACGATATTCTGCATTCTGCATGATTAGTGCCCCTTCACTTCGGTAAGCCGCTTGAAATAGTCTTTGATGAACTTGCGATAACCCTCCGGACCTTGCTCGCGCATGCCTTGCAACAACTCTTCGCGCAGACGCGGCTGCATTTTGAGCACAATCGCCCGAGTCTCGGGATCAAGCTGCGCTAGTTCGACTTGCACGATTTCGCCGCGCGAATTGGTAGGGTCGAGATTGCCCAGCGACAGCCCGCGCGAAGTGGTGGCAGGCCCTTTTTGTGGTTTGCCCTGCGCGTTGTTGGCTTGCTGCGATTGCCCAGAAGAACTTTGCATTTGCCGCAGCCGCTGAGCCATCGCCATCGCTTCGCGCAGCTCGGACGAGTGCAACAGCTCGGCAAGCTGTTGGTCGGTTTCATCGTCTGGTTGGCCCTGACCTGGCATTTCCCCCTTGGGGCGCGGCTCATCGGCTGCTTGGGCCGAACCGGGCGTCGGGCTTTCCGGCTGCTTAGCAGCGCCGGCGTTGGGCATTTCGCCCTCCTCGTCCATGGGCTTTTGAGGCCGGCCCAGCGCCTGAGCCAACTGCTGCATCAGCTCTTCCAAGGCTTTCTCATCAGAAGCGAGACTCCGTTGACTGAGATTCAGTTCTTCCAGCCGCTCGAACTGCCGGTTGGCAAGCTGATCGCGCTCGGCCTGGGCCGGCGTCGGCGGCTGATCGGCCTCGTCCTTCTCGGGCCGCGGCCGCTTATCGGCAAATCGCGGTTCGAGCTTGGGACGCGCTCCGCCCAAGGCCGGCTCGAAGCGCGGTTCCTCCGCGTCGTCCATTTCCTCCTGATTTTTCTTTGGCTGATCGTTCTGCTCGGCTTGCTCGTCCGCCTTCGACATATCTTCCTCGTCGGGCGGCATGCTCATTTCGTCTTCCTCGTCCATCGCCTGAGCATCGGCAGATCGCGGACGGGCGTCTGCCTTGGCCATCTGATCGTTGCCGACCAATTGCCGCGCTTCGTCCAACGCCGGCTCGCTCTCGTCTTCCAACGAGGCTTGCCGTTTTTCGAGATCGGGCAACAGCATGTCGGGCACAATGTTCGTCGCGTCGAGCATCTCGGCCTGCTGGCCTTCGAACTTTTGTAGTTGCTCGCGCAGCGCGGCCAGCATCTTGCGCAGGTCGTCCAGCCCGCGCTCGGCGCCGGCGGCCTGCTGCTTGAGCATTTCGGCGCGCATCTCGGCCAGCGCTTCCTCCGCGCCCTGATCGAGATTCTCGCGGGCGCGCTCCAGCGTTTTGAGGCGCTGAGCCAGAGCCTCCAACTCTTCTTGCAGACGGTCGCTGGCATCGGCCATTTCGCCCAGGTTCGGATCGTTCTGAGCCGGCGTCGATGCCTGACGCAACTGCTTGGCCAGGCCTTCCATCGGCTTGGCCGCCAGTTGGTCGAAGGCTTGCTGGGCCGCTTTCATCTCGCCCACTAGTTCGGGCGGCAGCATTTGCAGCCGCTCGGCTTGCTGCGCCGCCTGGGCCAGTTCGTTGGCAAGCTGCTTACCCACGTTGGCGTTCTGCTCTTCCTTGCCTGCCGCCTCGGCCAGCTTTTGTCGCAATTCGTTGAGCTTTTGCGTGGCCGCGGCATCAAGCTGCGGCTGCGCATTGGGCGGCGGGGCTTGCGGATTGGCCGCGGCCTGTTGCCGGGCCTGCTCGCGGGCTTTCGCTTCGGCTTCTTCGATCGTGCGCTCCAACGGCGCGTATTCGTCCTCCAGCTTTTCGACCGTCTCTTTGACCTTGGCCTGCTCGTCGATCAACTGCGTCAGTTTCTGGGTCAAGGTGTCGTTCGCCTGCTCGAATCGGGCAAGCTGCTGATCGGCCGAGTTGCCGTCGGCGGCGATGCGCACGGTGTAATCCTGTGTCTCGGCCACCTGACCTTTGCGATCTTCGACTTGCGCCCGGTAACGAAGGCGCTCGCCCGGCTTGAGCTCGAAAGCGGCGAGATCGAGCGAGACCAGCGCAGTCTCGCCGCGCACTTGCTTGGCGAACGTTTTGTGAATCTTCTCGCGGAACCCGCCCGAATCGCCGCGCTGCACGAGCACCCTCAGGTGTTTCAAGGCAAAATCGTCGTAGGCCGCGATGGTCAGCGGCAGCTTTTTGGGCTGCGAGAGCACGATGTCGGCGCCGGGCCGCTCGATCGTCACCTGCGGCGGAACATCGGGAATGGCCGCATATTTGGCTTCTTTCATCGGCTGATTGGCATATTTCAGTTCGTTGCGCAGCTCGACACGGTATAACCCTTCGCCGAGCAAGGGAAAACTGCCCGACCAAACGGACGATGTCGGCGGAACGGCACGGAGCCCGTTTCCTACAGAGGCGTCCGCGTCACGGACCTCACCCTGGCCCTTTTCCAGCGGCAAAAGTGACAGCGGGAACGTTTGCTTGACGACCAATCGCCGCTGGTCGCGCGTGGAGGGCGGCAGCGTGCCGGCCTTGTTCCAGTAGCACTGCCCGCCGTTGAGCGTAAAACTCATGCCTTTGATGACCTTGCCATCCAGGCCCACTTGCCGTGCCGGGATCTCCAGCCGCACCCACTCGCCGACCTTCGGCAACGGACCCATCGGCTGGCGGCTGGTGGTGTTGGGCTGGCCCACGCCGATTTTGTCGTCGCCCCAATAGGCGCGGTGCTCCCAGTTCTGGCCGTCGTGCCATTCGAGCATGATGGTCTCGGGCCGCTGGTCGGGCATCAGATAGACCCAGGTAAACAGCGACTCGCCGGACTCAACCCGGAACCCGACCGGCGCCGTGTGGAAGCGATGTCCGTGCACGCCGGCGGCGGGCGGCTCGGTGTGCGCGGGGCACTTCAGCTTTTCGTTGTCCCATTGCCAGTTGCCTTCGGCGACCGCGCCTTCGGGTATTTTGGTCTCGAACCAAACCCGCTCGTCGCGCTCGGCCACCGCCGCCTTGTCCCAGGCGACTTCGAGAAGCTGGACTTCCGCCTCGGCCACGTCTCCCTCGGTCTTCACCCGCAGCTCGACGCCGCTGGTTTCAGGCCCCGTCACGTCGAGCGTTGACTGCGGAACGACGCCCTCTTCGCCTAGGTCGAAATACTCGGGATAGTGCAGCACCGCGCGCACATCGACGATGCGCGGGCGATCGACCAGCGTGATTTGATATTGCTTGCTCCACGTGCCACCGCCATGCACGCGATACGCGAACGAAGTGTCCAACCCTTCCAGCGTGCGCGTCCAGCGGCCTGGGCCCTCGGGCGAGAGGTCGTGCCAGATGTGCTCGCCACCGTCGCCGGGCACGATTTCGATGCGCAGATCGCTTGGCTGGCCTCGCGTGACTTCAGCCGCAAACTTGATTGGATCGCCGCGGAGCAGCTTGGCATCGCCGGGCAGCACGTGGTAGGCCACGCCCGTCGCCGGCGGAATATCGGCCCAGGGTTGAAAGATGCGGGCCATGGCCGTGGGCAAGCGGTCGTACAGCAAAAGCCAGCAAACGATGAATGCGGTCACGCTGACGCCCAGCGCCGTGGCGGCCCGACGCAAATTGCGGCGGTCGACAACCGCCGACGCCTTGAAATGGCGAATCCGATCGAGAGCCTCGCTCAGCAGCCGGCGATAAAACTCAGCCGAATATCCGTTGCGGCGTTTGTCTTCGGTCAAATCGACACAGCTCACCAAGCGGTTATGGATGCCCGGCAAGTGATGTTCGATGCGCCGGGCCACGTGGGTGTTGCCCAACCGGCGAAACAGGGGACGCAGCACGCCGGTGAAAGCGGCCCAAAGCGTGGGCGCCACGATCAGCAGCAGGGCGATGAACCGCATGGCGGGCCAGAGCGGCACCAGCAGATCGAGCAGCGCCAGCACCAAGAGCGTGCCCAGATAAATGGCGATCGATAGCGCCGTGCCGGTGGCCACCCAACTGCCGCGCAGCAATTGCCTGACTTGGCGAATGAGGCGGAAGATGGGCGAGGGGTCGTGGGGGGCTGTTTCGTTTTGCATCGCATTAAACTCCGAAACTGGTTCGGGCCAAAGTCGCCTTTCGCTCCGCGAAAGTAGCATTCAGTCGCCTTTCGCTCCGCGAAAGTAGCATTCAGCCGCCTCTCGCTGTGAACTGAAAAGAACGCTACTTTCGCGGAGCGAAAGGCGACATTAAGCCTCCGCATGCACTTCCTCGGCCCCGGTCATTCGCCCGACCCAGGCGCCGGGACTCAACTCGCGAATCCGCTCGCCGACGGTCAGGTCGTCGCCCTGGTCGGGCCGCTTGCCGCCCACCGTGGCCAACATAAACTCGACGCCGATCACCAGGAAAACCAACAGCAACAAAGGCCGCCAGATCTCGCGGCTTTCGCCAAGCGAGCCAAGCTGCTGCTGGGCCTCGGCCGAGGCGTCGATCAACGTCAGATCGACGCCCGGCAGCCAATCGCGAAACTGGTCTTCGTCGGCCAAGGCGAACTGCGATTCGTCGGGCGAAAGGTTCACGGCAAACGCCGTGCTGTCGTGCTTCGGCTGTTCGACGCGGCCGCCGCTCACTTCGACCGTGTAGTAGCCTTTGAGCGCCGTCTTCTCAAAACCACCGACCCAGCGTGAGTCGGCCCGCTTGAAATCGACCTCGGTGGCATGCCGCTCGGCGTCGATCACCTTGCCGGTCACCGGACTCCAATTCGAGGCCACGGCGATGCGAGCCGGGCCATCGGCGGCCACTACCGACGGTGCTTCGACGTCGGGCCGATGCTCGACATAGTTTACCATCCGCAGCAGCAGCGGAACGAATTCGGGCTTCAGTGGCAGGTTCGTCCATTTGGCGTTGGCCGGAAAGCCGGCCAGCAGGACCAACCCTTCGCGGAATCGGCTTTCGACCAGCGCCGGCTCCTTGGGCGCGAAGCGAGCCAAGCTCCAGCACTGATCGTGCTGTTCGGCCAGCGCCAGCGGAAAATGGCGATAGAAGCTGGCCGTCGTCAGGTAACGCGATTCGGGATCGTTGAACACGCTGAGCACCGGGTGCGAATAATCGACGGAGTTGAGAGAGACGAACGTATCGAACTTTTGCAGGTCGCCCACCGGGGGGTTCAGCCGTGCCGCGACAAGTTGTTCTTTGAGCGGACCGGGCACGGGAAAGAACTGCTGATTATATTGATCGTGGTTCACGCGGTCGCCCGGAAAAATCATCAGCCCGCCGCCCGCAGACACATAATCGCGCAGCCAGGTGAAGTGCTGCTGGTTCAATTGCCCGCAGTTGGCCAAGATGACCACGGCCGTGTCGCGCAGCGTCTCAGGGTTGAGATGTCCTTCGGGAACCTCTTGCACATCGAGCGAACGCACGTATTCCTTGCTGAAGATGTTCCCCGCTGCGCCGGCCACGAGGGCCGTGGCTACCTCGCCGTCGGCGGGCGATGGCGCCGCCCCGCCGCCGGTAGCCCCCGGCCTTGTGCCGGGCGGCTCTGGCGTGGGCCGTTCGTTTTCTTCGCCGTGAGCCGTCAGGGCGGTGCGCAGGTAAAGACATTCGTTCTCGAACGGATCGTGCGACGGATTGCCGTTGACCAACAACACCTTGATGGGCGGCGCCACCGAAAGCGTAAACAAATATTGATCGTCGTCGGGAAAACGGTCGTCGCTGATGGCAAACCGGCCCCGCAGCGTGCCCGACTGCGTCGGCACGAAGATCACTTCCTTTTCGGCCATGTCTCCCGGCTTGACGGCCAGCGGCATGCGGGCGACTTCCTGGTCGTCGATGAACACACTCAGCGTCAGGTCGGCGCGGTCGCCGGTCGAGTAATTGGCCACGCGGGGGCGAAGCACGAGCGGCAGCCCCACGACGCTGCGGTGTTCGCGCGGCGGCATGCCGACCACCGCCCGATTTTCGAGCGGCTGTTTCGATCCGACATTGAGCACCACCAGACGCGCGTCTTTGGGCACGAGCCGCTCAATGCCTTGCGTGGCCAGCTCGCCCCAGCCGCTGGCTTGGCAGTCGGTAAGCAAATAGACCGTGGCCTTGGCCCGCTCGGGCGTCTTCGCGGCAAACACGTGCGACAGCGCGGCCAGCCAGTTTGCCCGCGAGGGGCTGGCCTTCAGCGCGTCGATATGGTCCTCGATCGTCTGCGTGTCGCCGCTGAACCTGCTGAACAGTTCATCGGGCCTGGCGGCAACTTTCACGAGCGTCAATCGGTCGTCGCTGGCAAGCTGCCCGACCAGGCTGCGTGCCGCCGATTTTGCCCGTTCCAGCGAAGACAGCCCGGCGGTCTGAGCGTTCATGCTGGCCGAGCAATCGACCAGCATCACCACTTCGTGCCCCCCGCCGCCGCGTCCGAAGAGCGTTTGCCAATGCCGCACCACCGGCCGGCCGCAAATCATCACCAGCAGAAACAGGAATAGCGTTCGCAAGAAGGCCAGCAGGGCCTCGAGGAATTTCATCCGCCGCCGCTGTTGCACGTAGCTGTCGAACAGAAAGCGGAAGGTGCTTAGCTCCACGGTGCGCAGGCGGTGCAGCGTCAGCAAGTGCAAGACAATCGGAATGGCCGCCAGCGGCAAAAAGGCCAGCAGGTAGGGATTGATCAACTGCATCGAGTTCATTCCGCCTTTGTCACTATGGTCGCCTTTAGCTCCGCGAAAGGAGCGGTGTGCTTCGCCTTTCGTGGGATCAAGCGTTGTACCCCGTTCGCGGCGCGAACCAATCGCTTTTTTCGCGGAGCGAAAGGCGACATTACTCACCCCATCCGCGATCGTTTGTCCAGGCAGGCCGCCAACGCCACGTCGTAGGGCTGCTTGGTATTGACCAGATTATAGTCGATATTTCGTTGCAGGCAGTCGTGTTTCACGCGGTCGGTGAAGGCCTTGATGCGGGCCAGGTAGCGTGCCCGCAGGCTTTTGGGGTTGGCCGTGACGCGGCCCGCCCCCTCCATGTCTTTGAACCGCGTGAGCCGTTCATAGGGGAACGTCAGCTCGGCGTCGTCCATCACATGATAGACGATCACTTCATGGTTGTTGTGGCGAAAGTGTTGCAGTCCGGCGGCGATGGCCGATTCGTTGTCGATCAGATCGCTGATCACAATCACCAGCCCGCGGCGCTTGATGCGCTCGGCCACTTCGTGCAGCACGGCCCCCACGTCGGTGTCGCCGCCCGGCTCGACCCCTTCCAGCAGGTCGAGCGCCCGGCGAAACTGCGTGGGCCGGGCTTTGGCCGGCATGTGCAGCCGCAGTTTGCTATCGAACAGTGTCAGCCCCACGGCGTCGTTCTGCCGCAGCAACAAGTACGTGAGGGCCGCGGCCAGAAAACTGCCATATTCGAGCTTGCTCAGTTTGCCGCTCTTGAAATTCATTGAGCTGGAGCAATCGAGCAGAAGATACGCCCGCAGATTCGTTTCGTCTTCAAACAGTTTGACAAAGTAGCGATCGGTGCGGGCCAGGATCTTCCAATCGAGCGTGCGCAGCTCGTCGCCGGGCGTATAGGCGCGATGGTCGAGATATTCGACCGAGAAGCCGTGATACGGACTGCGGTGCCGGCCCGTCAAAAAACCTTCGACCACCTGCCGCGCCACCAACTCCATATGGCCGACGCGGGCAAGCCCTTCAGGATCGAAATAGCGGCTCATGGGCGATTTGGATTTTCGATTTTGACCATTCAACAGGTGGCTGGGGCAGAGCCTTGGCGATGCCCCGGTGGCGCGATTTTGGATTTTCGATTTTGGATTTTCGATTTCGCCGGGTTGGCGAACGTGGCACTTGTGGCCGGCCTCCTCCGGTCGGGTGCATCGCCAAGGCTCTGCCCCAGCCACCCATGGAGAGTCGAAAAATCGAAAATCCAAAATCGAAAATCCAAAATCGGATTCATTCCATCGGTTCGCGCACGGTTTCAAACAACTTCTCGACAATATGGTCGGCCGTCACGCCGTCGCTTTCGGCGGTGAAGCTGGTGACCAGGCGGTGCCGCATCACCGGCCGGGCGACGTAGCGAATATCTTCGGTCGAAACATGCACGCGGTCATCGAGCAGCGCGTGCGCCTTGCCGCCCAAGAGCAGCGCCTGGCAAGCCCGTGTGCCCGCACCCCAGGTGAGATATTTATTGACAAAATCGGGCGCTTCGGGCGAACCCGGCCGCGTCGCTCGGACCATGCTCACCGCATAGGCCGACACGCTGCGGCCCACCAACACCTTGCGCACCGTCCGCTGCAAGTGCACAATGGCGTCGCGGTCGAGAATCGGCTGAAGCTTCGGCAACTCGCCGCTGGTCGTGCCTTCGGCGATGGCCAGCTCTTCATCGAAGCTGGGATACTCGACCTGAATCTTGAACATGAACCGGTCAAGTTGGGCCTCGGGCAGCGGATAGGTGCCTTCCTGTTCGATGGGGTTTTGCGTGCCCAGCACCAAGAACGGCCGTTCCAGCGGATAGTCTTGCCCGGCGGTGGTGACTTTGTATTCCTGCATGGCCTGCAACAGGGCGGCCTGCGTTTTGGGCGGGGTGCGGTTGATTTCGTCGCCCAGCAGCACGTTGGCGAAGATCGGCCCCTTGATAAATCGCATCCGCCGCCGCCCGGTGCCTTCTTCTTCATCCAAAATCTCGGTGCCGGTGATGTCAGACGGCATCAGGTCGGGCGTGAACTGAATTCGCCCGAACCGCAGCGACAGCAGTTCGGCGATGCTCGAAATCATCAGCGTCTTGGCCAGGCCGGGCACGCCTTCCAGAATGCAATGCCCCTGGCAAAACAGCGCGATCAGCACTTGCTTGAGCACCTCTTGCTGGCCGACAATCACGCGGCCAAGCTGCTCGGTCATGTGGCGATAGGCGTGTGTCAGTTGTTCCGCCGCCCGGAGATCGGAGGCTTCGACCTGGCTCTCTTGGAGCGGGCGATCATCGAGCGGGTTGGCGCTTTTGAGCGGATTGACCGAACCTGGCAGCGGCATAGGCGGGCCTCTTGGTCAGATGGGGGCGTAAGTTCCGTTTCAGGCATATTCTAACCAACTGGAGATTGGTAATGCGAGGTAGTGGGCCGTCCCTACGGCGTAATTACGACATCTTTCCGGTCCAATCGCGGGCATGCTGCTCGCGAATCGCCAAGTTATGGTTTGTCCCCGGATCAAAAAAGCGCCGGAAAGAGCGGAGACCGCGATGGGCCTGCCACGAGGCGGATGGGGACCGCAAGTTGGTAAGCCTTGATTCTTACCGGCCCTGTTGGGCTAGGAGCCGGTCGTCTGCGCCGGCGGTGCAATATCGCCATTCACTTTATATCATAAAGGGAAATTGGCCAGTTCCTAGCGGGGGGCTTGCGGTTCGACGTGTCGCCCAGGTGAATTCCAGGCGACGGAAATCCACTCGAAACCCGGGCCGCCGGGGGCGAGCGTGCCCCAGCGACCGTCGCGAAGAGCGATGCCTCTGGACGTGATTTCGGGCTCGAACCACTCGCGCAGACATCGCTGCAGCGCATCTTCCAATCGCTCCGTGAAAGTGAACGCAGCCGATGGTCCGGGTGATGGCGCAGACGCGGCGGGCGACGCTTGAACAAGCTGCGGCGGGCTCACCGCTTTGACAAGACTCGTCGGTACGATCGCCCCCAGCCGCTCGGTCAACGGATTGCTGGGCTGCAAGCTTGCCATGACCACCTTCATGGCGCGATACTGCATCAGCCGCTCTCCCACCGACGAATGCCAACGCAGCGCCAGGCCCGAAAGGAGCGGCAAGTTTAGCTCGTCCGGCGGCGCACCCAGCGGGCCGAATACGACACCGATGCGCAACAGCCCTTTGCCGGAGCAAAACCGCAATTGCACCGCCCCGGCGGAACCCTTTGCCAAGGTCAGCAGAGGAGCGACGGCGCAGCGGTCGATGTGCGACACCAATTCGCTGGCCTCCTGATCGACCAGTTCGCGGATCTCGTCTTCCGCGTGACGCGCGGCGATCTGATCGGCCTGGGCCCTTTTCTGCTGCACTTGCCGCTGGGCCACCCGTTTAACGATTCTGCCGCGCACTCCGGGCGACACCGCGCTGACGTTGGCTGAGAGCGTGGTGGTTTCGGCCGCACACACAGTCGGCAATGCCTGAAGCCCGCGTTCGCTCAACCAAAAGTCCTTTTCGGCGGAGAAGGCGGTGCGCGCCCGACTGTGGATTCGCGCCGGACCGTTCCGCCCGAGCGTCGTCGTGTCGATGGTTCCGCTGACGCGCAATCGCAAGACAGCCCGCTCGTCGTGGGGAGCGAAGATCAGGGTCTTGGTGGCCTTGGTGTTTCCCTGCCCGCGCACCGCGGTGCCGAGAATGAAATCTTCGACGGCGGTGATCCGCTCGATGTCGCCTTCGACGCCGCTGGCCAACGCCCGCTCGGAGACCTCGATCCAAACATTCGGATGTCCATAGTAATCACGTACCGCGGCCACCAACGGTTCGGCTTTGCCGCTGCCGCTGAGCCAATCGAGCGTGGCGCCGATTTCATCGGCCAGCCAGGGCGATGGATCGCGCGCATAGCTGGCAAGCAATACCCGGAGGATTGTGAGACGATTGGAGAACTCGCGCTGCGCACGCAGAGCTTCGTCGGTCGGCCGTTGTTCGGCGACAAGCCGTAGCGGCGCGTGACTCTGGTTCGTGCCCTGCGCGGCCAACAGCCGCTGTTGCAAGGAATCGGTGACCGCCTTCAGCCTCGCGCTATCGGGCAAAGCGGCACGCGCTAGCCAGCCTTCCAGCGCCGTTCGCAAATCGAGAAACGGCGGCAATTCCAGCCCCGGCTGGTTTTGGCAGAGCCGCCGCAGCGTCGTCTCCGCGGCAGCCAGATCAGCGCCGCCAGGTCGGGCCAGCCCGTTTCGTAGCGCATCGAGTTGCAAATAGCCGCGCCATCCCTCCACATGGGGCCCACCGGCCAGCCACGCTTCGAGCCGCTCAATGGCCGAGACAACGGGCGCCGGGCCAACCGGCGGCTTGCCAACCTTGTTTGCGGCCTGCCCGCAACAGACGAGCGACCCCCACACCGCCAGACACCACGTCCAAGAAAAGCGCCTCATTGGTTTGTCCTCCGCCCCGCCAGAGACTCCTTCCCGGAAAGCTCCGTGGCCCCTGCATGACATCTTTCACTGACTCCGCCCACCATCGGCCGCTTGAGACGGGAAGTGCCGAATGGTGGCCTGACTGGCCCGGCGGCGAATCTTGCATACGCAATGCCATCTGATTTCGAGACGGCGAAGCAGCCAAGCTTTGCCGCCCAGGCCGCATGTTGGCGCGCGAAATGCAATAGAGCTTCACCACCATGAAATACTCCCACGACCAAAGCGAAGCGATTCAGACGTATCTCGGTCAACTGTCTCGCTTTCCGCGTCCTACCGCCGCCGAAGAGTCGGCGGCGGCCGAAGCGCTCATGCGTTCACGCAGGCGCCTCAGCCGTTGCATTTTGCAAAGCGATTTTGTACTCCGCCGCGTGGCCAAGTTGCTGCGGCGGCTGCGACGCCGGCAGGCCCGGCTCGATCACACCATCGGCTTTGCGACGACCGACACCGCCGAACGAGGGCGGGTGACCAAGCTGTTGCCGTTGGTCTTGAAGGAGCTGATCAAGACCGAGCGTGGCAATCGGCGAGATTTTGCGACCATGATCAGCAAACATGCGACCGCCGAACAGCGGCGAGCGGCCCGCCGGGCGATCAAACACCGCCGTCGTACCGCGGCCGCGGCGGTTGGACAATTGCGGTTGCGCCCTCGGCAGCTCCAGCATTGGCAGCGGCAGCTTAGCGACGTGGCGGCGAAGATCGAGCGGCTGGCTCAAGAACATCGCCGGCTGCATGAGCGCGGGGCAAGCGACGACGCCCGGTCGATCAACCGCGAACTGTGTCCGCTCCGATGGCTGACGCTCGACACGCCCGCGGCCTTGCGTCGGCACATGGCACGCTGCCGGCGGCACGAAAATGAGTATGAGCAGGCCAAGCAGTATTTGGTATCGCGCAATTTGCGGCTGGTGGTGGCGTTGGCCAAGCGCTATCGGCACCGCGGCGTCGGCTTCTTGGACCTGATTCAAGAGGGCAGCGCCGGGCTGCTGCACGCCGTCGATCGCTGGGATCCGCGCAAGGGAAAATTCGGTACTTATGCCACCTGGTGGGTGCGGCAAGCGATCAAAGAGGCGGTGCACACGCAGGGCAGGATGATCCGCTTGCCCGATCGCATTGTCGAGCACTGGCGGCGGATGCAAGGCGCCGTGCGGACGCTGGTCGAGCGACACGGCGTCCGCCCCGACGTCGAGATGGTGGCCGAGTTGGCCGGCCTCTCGCCCGAACAAGCCGATCATGTGCTCAGAATCCATCGCGAGCCGCTGTCGCTCGATCGCCCGCTCGACGCGGACGAGGGGGCGGCGGTTGGCGAGTTGATTCAAGACAGCCGGTCGCACACGCCGCTGCAAGCCGTGACGCATGGTCAGTTGAAACAGCGGCTGGCCGATGTCTTGACCGAATTGAACGACCGCCAGCGGACGGTGATTGTGCTGCGCTATGGTCTGTTGGACGGGCAGCAGCGCACGCTCGACGAGGTCGGCCGGCTGTTGTCCATTACCAAAGAGGGGGTCCGTCAGATCGAGTCGCGGGCGGTGACCCGCTTGCGCCACCCCGCGCAAAGCCGCCGTTTACAGGGCTTTCTCGATTGGGACGAAAAACATAGAATCAGAGCGGATGAGTTGTGAAAGCTCCACCGGCCCGCGCGCCGTTGGGGTTTTTTTATGCGCCGAAGGCTATGACGCGTTCCTTAACGATTAGCATCGCCGATGATGAGGCGTTCACGCGCGCCACACTGCGCGCGATGTTGGCCGCTCTGGGGCACCGTGTGGTGGGCCAGGCCGAAAACGGCCAGCAACTGCTCGACCAGTGCCAGGGCGCACCGCCCGAGTTGGCCATCATCGACCTGGAGATGCCAGTGCTCGACGGGCTGGCGACCGCCGAAGAATTGCGGGCCACCCGGCCGATGCCCGTTATCTTGCTCTCGGGCCATCCCGACTTCGATCACGTGGTGCGCCAGCAAGAGCCGATTGAGGTTTATCTCAGCAAGCCCGTGACCTTGCAGAGCCTGGACGAGGCGATTCGCGAAGCGGTCTCTCGCTTCGGGCAGGCAGAAAGCGCTCTGGCGCCCAAGCCTCGGTGAGGCGGTGCTGGTCGATCTTTGGCCGCCCGGAGAGTTCGATCCGCAGGGGATGCACGGCGCGATCCGCGAGTGATTCGACGATCTGGACGAGCCTTACGATTTACCGCCCGGCGAGCCGTTCATCGTGGGCCGCCTGGAACGCCAGTCCGCCGGCCGAGGTGTTTGTCGAGCAGCTCGCGGTCGGGCGGTGGCTGCACAAGATGCCGCTTTTTTTCGCCGCCGATCGTTACATCAACATTCCCCTTGAGGTGACCTACCAAGCCGCCTTTGCCGGCACGCTGGCGTTTTAGAGTGAAGTACTGTGCAATACTGCCGATCGGGCCGCCCGCGCGGATCGATCGAATTTGTAGGGGCGAGAGCCGTGTGTCTGGGGAACGCGAAGGGGACCTCATCGGCCTTCCTCCGCAGCCTCGGCCGGCACCAACAACTTGTCTGGATAGTACGCGGCCATGATTTGCGCAACATGGTTTGGGACTTGGAGAGGTCCTCTTAGCTCCGGGCAATGGTGGCAAACGACGCTCATGTAGTCCATAAAGCCAGCTCCAAGTTCGATGGTGTCGATCTCTTCCAAGGGCAGGAAAACATCGCCGAGGATTTCGATCTTGATGCCAATGCCCTCTTTAAAGAGCATCCACGCTAGCGGTCCAATATTGGCGTGCCGGATAAAAAAATGGGACCATTTGATGGTTTCGAGAGGCCGCACCGCGGGCAGCGGCGTCCGCACCAGCTTGCCCAATGCGCTGTACTGAAAGGGAAATACCAGCAATGTGAAGTTGCCCACCGACGCCACCAGTAGAAATGGAGCGCAGCACGCGAATAGCGCCCATTATCCGGATCTTTCAGAACCCATCGGACGAGAATTGGGAGCGCCACGAGCACCAGGGCGTCGTATAATCGCCATGACCACGTAGCGGAATCACCGCGCTCAGCCCAGCGGGACGCCTCGCTTTCTGGCAGACGATCAAGGCTCCTGCGACAAAACCCAGTGCCCCGCGATCCGTAGCGTTGCTACCCATCGGACGAGGTGAGACTGCACAGCGGCTTGGGGCCTTTGCCGCGTTTCGGCTCGGTCAGCAACTCGGCGATGGTCGATTCGCTCAGGGCTTTTTCGACCAGGGCCACCGCCCCATCGAGACGGCGATGCAGCGGGCAGAGGGTCTGGTGCCCCGAGAGGCCCAACGGGCACCGCTCGATTCGCGGCAAGGGATCGACCGCTCGCACCACATCGAGCACGGTCAGCTCGTCGGCGGGCCGGGCCAGGGTGAAGCCGCCGTGTAATCCGCGTTGCGCGGCCACCAGCCCGGCCCGTCGCAAACCCTGCATGACTTTGGCCAAATAGCCCGCCGGCACGCAGGTGACTTTGGCAATCTGCTGGGTGGTTTGCGGGACGTCGGCGCGGTCAGCCAGAAAGACCACCGCCCGTAAGGCGTATTCGGCAGTTTGAGAAATCATGAGACTCTCCATCATAATCGACCCCGGCAGGGCATGTCAGGCGGCAAAATCCCACGAAACTCCCAAGATCGCTCAAGTGACGGCGAAGTCACGTTATGAGCGCGGCTCGCGCGGGCCGCCGTTTCCTGGTTTCTCGGCTCGTCGATGGGCCGCTTAGAAGGAGTGGTGTCATGGTCAAAAAGTTGATTTTGGGAGGGGCGGCCGCCACGTTGGTCAGCCTGGTGCTGTTCGGACGAGAAGCCGCCAGCTATGTTTGCACCTCGGCGGGGTGGGTCAAAGAATCGGTCAAAAGCAGCGTGCCGATCGAATTTGAGATCCAGCGGGCGCGGCGGATGGTGAAAGACCTGGTGCCCGACATCCGCAAAAACATGCACGTCATCGCCAAGGAAGAAGTCGAAGTCGAACGGCTCGACAAGCAGATTCATGAGTCCGAAAACCGCTTGGCCAAAGACCGCGGCGAGTTGATGAAATTGAAGGACGATCTTTCGACCGGCAACAGCCATTTTCAATATGCCGGCCACCGCTACACCGCCGACCGGGTGAAGGTCGACCTGGCCAATCGCTTCGAGCGGTTCAAAACCAAAGACGCCACGCTGGCCAGCCTGAAAGAGATGCACGCCGCCCGCGAGCGCAGCCTGGAAGCCGCCCGCAACAAACTGGCGGGCATGCTCGACGCCAAGCGGCAGTTGGAAGTCGATGTCGAGCACCTCGAAGCCCGGCTGAAGATGGTCGAGGCGGCCCAAACGACCAGCGATTACAAGTTCGACGACAGCCAGTTGTCGCGCGTCAAGGAATTGGTGACCGACCTGCGGACGCGGCTGACCGTAGCCGAAAAGCTGGTGAATGCCGAAGGCGCCTTGGGCGACGAGATTCCGGTGACCGAGCAGGCCCCGGAGAATATCGTGGAGGAAGTCGCAGAGTATTTTGGCGAGCAGCGCGCCGTCGAGGTGGCGGCCGATTAGCGACGGAGTGCTTTCGATTCGACGAATGATCGCATTCCGACGGATCGTGCTCTCTGATCGGTTTTGACAATCAAGATAGGTCACGGTGTGCGGAAGGCCGTAGGGTGGGCCGAGCGTAGCGAGTCCCATCTTCCGGCGGTGACTTGGCGCGGCAACGATGATGCGGCCAATGGTGGGACTCGCTGCGCTCGGCCCACCCTACAGAGCTGTTTGATCGTCTGAACGAAACGAGTTTCCAACCCTGCGCCGCTTCCATCATGTTTTCATCTTGGCGAATCAAGCTGCGGGCCGCCGAGGAAGCTTTTCGCGGCGGCCGCCTGGAAGAGGCCGGCGCACTTTTGGGCGACGGCGAGCTGGGCAAGTTTTTGCCCGCCAAAAAGCTGCTGGCCAAGGTGGCCGCCGAGCTGGCACGCCGGGCAGAACGGCGGCTGGCGGTGGGACAGACTTCCGCCGGTTGCCGTGATCTGGCGATGGCCCGCACCTGGGGCGCCGACGCCGACCGCGTTGCCCAACTGCGGCAAAACCTCATCGAGCGGCGCATGCGAGAGGCCGAAGACTATCTGGCGGCGGGCGAGCCGGCCGCCGCCGTGGCGCGACTGGATGAGCTGGCGGAGCGGGCCTCGCTGACGCGGCCGGCCCGAGCACTGCGCGAGGCCGCTCGGCGAGTGCTTGTTGCCCAGCGGCATTGCCGGACCGGCGAATTTGCGCGTGCCGAGCAAGAGCTGGCGGCGGCCGCCGCGTTGGCGCCGGCGGTTCAGGGTTTGGAAGACGCACGCAGCGCGTGTAGGGTAAAAGGAGCCGAATGCCGCCGATTGAGTGCTCAACTGCACGAGGCTCTGCTGGGCGAACTTTGGACCGATGCGCTCCGGCACGCCGAAGCGATTTTGGAACTTTGCCCCGATCATGAGCCTGCCCGCGACGCCCGTCGCCGCGCGTGGACAATGGCGGGAATGAATGCGAGAGCCGGAGTGCCGCGGCGGTTCGTTCGTCCGGTGGATGGCGCAAAACCTGGCCATGAATCCGCTCAACTCGTGCAAGCGGCGATTTCGGCCAGGCGATGCCCCGGTGAGATGCTAACCGGGGCATCGCCAAGGCTCCGCCCCGGCCGCCAGCCGTCGGAGCAGATCGCTGCTGAGTTTGTGAATCGCACAAAAAATCACATGGAAAACCCATCACCCTCCCCTGGCCGGCGATTCTTGTTGTGGGTGGATGGCGTGGGCGGATATCTGGTTTGCACCGGCAACGAAGTGCTGCTCGGCCAGCCGGTCGAAGACGGCCCGGTCGATATTCCCATTTTGGGCGATGTCTCGCGCCGCCATGCGAAAATCCGCCGCGATGGCGAAAGCTATCTGATTGAGCCAATCCGCTCGGTGCGGCTCGATGGGCGACCGGTTGAGCGGGCCACGATATTGACCGATGGCTGCCAGATCGAGTTGGGGGGCAACGTGCGGCTGCGATTCCGCCGGCCGCACCCCTTGAGCGCCACCGCGCGGCTGGAGTTCGTCAGCCATCACCGCACGCAGCCCTCGTCTGACGCCATCTTATTATTGGCCGATTCGTGTGTTTTGGGCGCCGCCGCGGGAAATCACGTCGTTTGCCGCGATTGGTCCAGCCAAGTGGTGCTGTATCGCCAAGGCGAGGGGCTGTTTTGCCGTGGGCCCAGGGTTTTCCGGATCGATGGCGTGCCCACCGCTGAATGCGGGCGGCTGGGGCCAAAATCGCAGGTGGTGGGCGAAGATTTTTCCTTCAGCGTCGAACCCCTTGATGAAGCGTGAATCAGTGTCCTAATAGCGCGCTGCCGGCACAAGCCATGTGGCACAGCCGCCCCGGCTGTGATTCGCCGCCTACGGCGGCGTTGACAGGGGCCACAGCCGAGGGCGGCTGTGCCACATCGCTGGGAAACTGGACAAATGCAACTCGCAGCCATTAGCCTAGATGAAGACCACGACCCGCCCATGAACCTCGAAGCCACCCAAGCAGCGCCGGACGCCCAGCCACGAGCCGCGCTCATCAAGTTCACCTACGCCAGCGGTGCGCGCCCGCTGGAGGGCTTCACCATCAAACGCGGCATCGGTCACGGCGGGTTTGGCGAAGTCTATTACGCCACCAGCGACGCCGGCAAGGAAGTGGCCCTCAAGCTCATCCGCCGCAATCTCGATATCGAGCTGCGCGGCGTCACGCAGTGCCTTAATCTGAAGCATCCGAATCTGCTCGACCTGTTCGATGTCAGGCAAGACGGGCTGGGCGATAGCTGGGTGATCATGGAATATGTGGCCGGCGAGTCGCTCGAAGACACGCTGGCCCGGCATCCCGATGGCCTGCCGCGCGAGGAGGCGCTGGCCTGGTTTTACGGCATCGCCGCCGGCGTCACCTATTTGCACGATCACGGCATCGTGCACCGCGACCTGAAGCCCGGCAACATCTTTCGCGACGAAGGAGTCGTGAAAATCGGCGACTACGGGCTGTCGAAGTTTATTTCGGCCAGCCGCCGCAGCGGACAGACCGAAAGCGTGGGCACCGTACACTACATGGCGCCCGAAATCGGCAACGGCCGCTACGGCAAGGAAATCGACATCTATGCGCTGGGCATCATCCTCTACGAGATGCTCACCGGCCATGTGCCTTTCGAGGGCGAGAGCGTCGGCGAAGTGCTGATGAAGCACCTTACGGCCGAACCGAACTTGCAGCGGATCGAAGAGCCCTACCGGTCGGCCATTGCCAAGACACTCACCAAGAATCCCGAACTGCGGCTGAAGAGCGTGGGCGAGCTTGTGGCGCTGTTGCCGGGCGGAGCTGAAGCAGCTCCGCTGGCGTGGGCCTCGCCCACCACAGGCAACGGACAAAAACCGGCCGCTGCGAGTGGACAATGCCCACCCGGCGGCAAAGAAGTCGTCGAGGCCCAATTGGCCGACGAAGAACCCATTATGAAGGCGGTGCGCACCGGCTGGACGCGCTTCGTCGATGAATGGAAGAGCGGGCGGATCAACGGCGTGGCCAAGCTGGCGCTGATCGTGGCGGCGGGCTATCTTGTCACGCATTCGCTGTGGCTGATTCCCTTAGCCACCGGAGCGGCGATCTTCTACGCCATCTACTACGTCGTGCGGTTAGTCGTGATAGACAACAGCACGGCGCCCAAATCGCCGCCGGTGGTGGTCCAAAGACCGTCGCGGCCCGCAACGCCCGCGTCGCAGGAGTATCGGCGCCAATTGCTGGGCGGCAACATCCGCCGACCGCCTCCACCTGCATCGCCGGCGTCGCCGCTCAGCGATGTCGTGCCCGTCCCGAATGCCCAGGACGCGATCGCACCACCCTGCGTTGCGCGAACTCGTCGGCGCGGTGCGATTGCCCAAACGCTCGCCTTTCTTCCGCCCAAAAGCTGGCGGTTGCGCCTCGAAGAGCTGACCGGCTCGATGTTGCTGTCGGCAATCGTGGCCGCGGCCATTGGACTGGTGTTGAGCGTGGTCGCCGGACAGATGCCCAAGCTCGAACAGTTCATTTGGCTGGTTGCCGTCAGCACGCTCGGTTCGTGGCTGGTGTTGATCGCGGCCAAGTTTTGGGAAAGCCGTCCCGGCGAGCCGGTCTTGCGCCGCTTTGTCTTGTTGCTATTGGGCATGGCGCTGGGGGCCGCGGCCTGGGCAATCAAAGACCTGCTGTTGGTTCAACTCACCTACGATTGGCGCCTGCCGCAGCCGATCACGCGGCACTATCTCAACGCGCAGTTTTACGACGGCGACGGCGTGCCTCGGCTCGTCGGGCATATGGCATATTTTGCGTTTCTGCTCATGGTCATACGGTGGTGGAAGCAGGCTGACCCGCTGCGGCCGGCGCGAATGAGCATCTGGGCGGCGCTGATGGCGGGCTTTTGGGGTTGGCTGCTCGCGCTGGTGTGGCCCTTCCCCCAACCCTGGGGCATCGTCGTCGCGGTCGCCATGTCGATCGCCGTGCAATTGGCCAGCCCGTGGTACGCGGGGAGAGCCACGGCTTAGAATGCGGAGGTGACTTATGCACGCAACTGCGGACTTTAGACTTAGCTGGCTGGCGATCGTGGGCGTCGTAGTGGTCGTTGGTCTGCTCGTGGCGACGGTCAGCAGCCGGTCGTGGCTGGGGGCGGCGAGCGCCTTCTTGGCACTGCTCCTGGTGGGGGGCGTTTTGCTGGGCTCGCTGGGCGTCTATCGTTTGCGCATGCCTCTTGCCGGCGATCCGGCGGTCAGGGAAATTGCCGAAATGCCGCCCCCGCCTCCCGTGGTGCACATTGAGTCTGCCAGACCGCCCCTTCCCCCCGTGCCCGACGCCAAGTTGGAAGCTGGCGGCGGCACCGCCCCGCTACGCGCGGAGGCCGGCGAGGGCGCTGCGGCGTCAACCACCACCTCGCCTCCGGCAACCGCGCCGGCGGGCACTGCCGAAGCTGCGGGCACTGCCGAGACCGCGGACGGGGATCATGGTCGGTTGCCCGCTTGGGTATACAGCGGCGCGGGGCTTGTCGGCGATGTCTATCAAATGCCCATTACCGTCGGCCCCTATGCGACGCGCGACGAGTGCGATATAGAACAGGCCAAGGCGCTCGACGACGCGCTTCATCGTTATGTCCGTTTGTTTCTCGGGGAAGACGGCGCCCAAACCTTCCAAGTCCCCGGGTTGTATGTCAGGCGTCATATCGTACGCACGCAGATCGAAGAGCACCGCGAAACCTCGGTGGGGCCAATGATCTACCGACACATCCTGTTGGCGTTTGGCCCCGCGGAGCAACAGCACATCGAAGAGATTTACAAGCAATCGCTGGTGGCCAGGCGGCTGAGATTCGCGGGCATTGGCGCGGCAGGTCTTTTCGGACTGCTGGCCACGGTGTTTGGTTATCTGAAGCTCGATACGCTCTCGCGGGGTTACTACACCGGCCGCTTGCGGTTGGGCGCCGCCGCGGCGATATTGGGCATTGTGGCGGGTCTGCTCCTGGTGGGATAGCTGCACTTCGTCCGTTCCCGACAGAGTTCATGCGGAGATTGCACTCGAAATTGGTGAATGTCTATCGATGCCGGCCAGCGAGTCCGATGTTTTGTTGATCAAGCGCGTCCGTTCCGGCGAATCGGACGCCTGGAACGAACTGATCGAGCGGTTCGAGGGGCGGCTGCTGGCATTCGTCGAGTCGCGGCTGCGCGATCGCGCGGCCAGCGAAGACGTGGTGCAAGAGGCCTTCATCGGCTTTCTCACCAGCCTGCCGAATTACGACGTGCATCGTCCGCTGGAAAGCTGGCTGTTCTCGATCGCGGCCCATAAGCTCACCGACCACTTGCGGCGCGAGGGACGGCGGCCCACCTTGCCGCTGGCCGGCGCCAGCAGCAGCCGCGAAGATTGGGAACCGCCCGGCTCGCAGCGCCCGGCCAGCAGCATTGCCCGCAGCGACGAGCGGCGGCAATTGGAAGAAATCGCCCTGGAGCAGGCGCTCTCGCAATTGCTCGCCCATTGGCGTTCTCGCGGCGATTGGGAAAAGATTCGCTGCGCCGAGCTGCTCTTTGTGCGGGGCATCGCCAACAAGGACGCCGCCGTTCAACTGGGCATGTCGGAACAGACGGTGGCCAACCACAAATTCGAGTTCTTGGCTAAGCTGCGCGCCGCGGTCCGGCAGCAAGGCTTGAACGAAGACGTCTTCCCCGAACTGCACGAACCATGCTGAGCCGCATTGCATGTTTCGGCGGAGTTTACAGCAATTATCTGGCGCTCGCGTCGGCGCTAGCCGATGCGCGTCGCCGGGGAGTCGACGCCCTCTATTGCCTGGGCGACCTGGGCGCGTTTGGCCCGCATCCCGATCGGGTCTTTCCGCTCTTGCACGAGCACAACGTGCTCTGCCTGCGGGGCAACTACGACGACTCGGTGGGCCGCGGCCTCGACGATTGCCAATGCGGCTACACCGATCCGCGCGACAACCATTTCGCCCAGCTCAGCTACGATTACACGTTGTCCCGCACTTCGGCCGAGAATCGCCGCTGGCTTTGCACGCTGCCTGCTCAGCGGCGGCTGCGGCTTGGCCCGTTCGAGGTGCTGTTCTGCCACGGCAGCCCCCGGAAAGTCAACGAGTTCCTCTGGGAATCGACCACGCCCACTCACTTTCTCGAATTGCTCGCCGCCGACCATCACGCCGATGTGCTGCTGGCCACGCATACCGGCATCCGCTGGCAACGCGAGCTGAGCGGCGGCCGGCGGTTTGTGAATGTGGGCGTGCTGGGCCGGCCCGAAAACGACGGGCGAACGAACGTCTGGTATCTGCTGCTGGAGCACTCGCCGCAGACCGGGCTGCGTGCCGAGTTTGTGCCCATCGAGTATGATTATCGCCGGCTGGCCGCCGAGATGCGCGAAGAAGGCTTGCCCGAAGAGTTTCAAGAAACCATCATGACGGGCTGGTGGACCACTTGCCTGGAGATTCTACCGAGCAAGGAGCGCCGCCGTGGCCGTGATTGAGGGGATCTCCCTATCTCCTCCGCGAAACGCCCCAAACCTAAGGAACAAATCAATGCCGTCTCTTCGCCGAATCATCTTGTGTGTTACGGTTGCAATGTTAGGCGCGTCCGCCGCCAGCGCTCAGAACGTGCGCACGCTGCGCTTGCCGCGAGGGGCGATTCAGCCGCAAGTGGCGGTGGACGACAACGGCGCCATCGACCTGATTTATTTCTATGGAGAGCCGCGGCACGGCGACCTGTTCTTCTTGCGGTGGAACGATGGCGTCGGCGATTTCAAATCGGCAATCAAGATCAATCAAAATCCGCAGAGCGCGATCGCCATCGGCAACATTCGCGGGGCACACCTGGCCGTGGGCCGCGACAACCGCGTACACGTGGCTTGGATGGGCTCTGACCGTGCCCAGCCAAAGGCGCCCGGCGGAAAGCCGCCCATGCTCTACACGCGCCTCGACGACAGCGGCAAGGCGTTCGAGCGAGAGCGGAACGTCATCACCACCAACGTCGGTCTCGATGGCGGCGGATCGCTGGCCGCCGACCGCGACGGCAACGTGTATGTCGTCTGGCACGCGCCTACGCTTGGGCAAAAGGGCGAGGCGAACCGCCGCGTGTGGGTCGCGCACAGCCGCGATGATGGCCAGCTCTTCGAGCCCGAGCAACCGGCTTTCGGCGAACCGACCGGCTGCTGCGGCTGCTGCGGCATGCGGGCGATGGCCGACGACGAAGGAACACTGCTGATCCTCTACCGTTCGGCGGCGGAACAAGTTCACCGCGATATGCACCTGCTGACTTCGACCAACGAGGGGCAGACCTTCCGCGGCGTCAAGATTGCCGATTGGAATGTCTCGCACTGCGTGATGAGCACAGCTTCGCTGGCCTGCGATCTCAACGGGCCGCTGGCAGCCTGGGAAACCGACGGGCAAGTGTTTTACGCGCGCGTCGATTCGCAGAGCGGCCGCGGCGGCAAGCCCATCGCGGCGCCCGGCGCCACCGGCAAGCGCAAGCATCCCGTGGTGGCAGCCAACGGCGAGGGCGAAGTCGTGCTGGCCTGGACCGAAGGAATGGGTTGGGAAAAGGGCGGCTCGGTGGCGTGGCAGGTGTTCGATGCCGAAGGCCGCCCGCTGCCCGGCGGTCGCGGGCAGGCCGAAGGCGTGCCAGTTTGGAGCCTGGTGGCCGTCTGTACGCAGCCCGATGGGGAGTTTGTACTCATTTATTAGATGTTAGGCGACGGGCCAGCGGCCACCCTTTTTTAGAGGGGATAGGGAAATGAGGAGGAAATAGGGAGATGGAAGAGAAAAGGTGCGGCTGATTCTTTATCTGTTTTCTATCTCCCTATCTTTTTGTATCTCCCCATCTCCTCCATCAAACGGCGCACAAAGCGATTCAACGTCATCGCTCCGCTAACTCCGTTGAAATGAACGACCAATCCCTTACTGAATTCGATCGGCGGGTAAGGCAATCAACGCCTCTTACGCCGGTCACTCTGGCGATCATGGCGGTGAACGTTGTGCTGTGGGGTGCGATGGTTTTGCGAGGCGCCGATTGGTTGGAGCCTGGCGCCGCGGTGCTCAAAACCTGGGGCGGCAATTACGGCCCGCTGACCACCGGCGGCCAAGGTTGGCGATTGCTGGCCAATGTGTTTTTGCACGTCGGCCTTCTGCAACTGCTCTTTAATCAATGGGCGCTTTATCAACTCGGCAGCCTGCTGGAACGGTTGCTGGGACACGTCGGCTTTCTGCTGCTTTACGTGGTGTCGGGCTTCGGCGCCAGCCTGGCGGGCATGATTGCCCAGCCGCACGCCGTCTTGGCCGGCAGCACCGGCGCCATCACCGGACTGATCGGCGCGCTGGTCGCCTACCATTTTCGCGCCAAGGGCGTCGTGCCGACCGGAGTGCTCAGCCGGTTGCGGGCCGGCGTTTTTGTTTTTCTGGCGTACAACATTGGCATCGGCCTGTATCGCAGCCGGCTCGACAACGCCGGCTTCCTCGCCGGCGCCATGACCGGCTTTTTGTGCGGACTGGTGCTGGCGCAGCCATTGAACCAGTCGACGATTTGGAACCGTGTGGGCCGCAATGTCGCCTTGTTCGTGTTGGCCGCGGTGCTGGCCGTGTTGGCCGCCTCGTACACGCCGCCGATCAGCGACCTGGCTACTGAGTTGCAGCGGTTCCACCAGGTGGACGGCACTTGCGTCGAAATCTACCTCGAAGCCAAACGGCGCTTTGACAACAAGGAGATGGCCGCCGAGTCGTTCGCCAATGTGATCGACCACGAGGTGCTGCCCGACTGGAAGGCGCAGGAGCATCGCTTCGAGCAATTGACCGATCTGCCGTCCGAGCAGCAAGAGGCGCTCAAAAAGCTGCAGCAGTCGATGAAGCTGCGCGCGAAGGCCTGGGGCCTGATCGCCGACTCACTCCGCCAAAGCAGCGACGAAGGAATCGAGGACGCGGCCGAGCGAGCGGCCGAAGCCGACCGCCTGGAGCAGGAGTTTTTCGACGACTTGTCTGCCTTGACCGACGGCTCATGATCACCAGCCTGCGAAACCAGCGGGTGAAAGACGTCGCCCGGCTGCGCGACCGCCGCCAGCGCCAACGGCAGGGCCGCATTCTCATCGACGGCGCCCGTGAACTAGACCGCGCGCTCGACGCCGGCGTCGAACCGCTGGAAGCGTTTGTCTGCGAATCGCTCTGCCAGAGCGACGACGCCCGACGGGTGCGCGCGCGGCTGGCGGCGACGCGGGCGGAGCTGTGGCAGGTGACGCCCGAGGTGTTTCACAAGCTCGCCTTTGGCGCCCGGGCCGAAGGCGTGCTGGCCGTCGCGCAGGCTCCGCACCGAACTCTGGCCGAATTGCGATTGCCGCCCGAGCCGTTGGTGGCCATCGTCGAAGCGATCGAAAAGCCGGGCAACCTGGGCGCCGTCTTACGCAGCGCCGACGCGGCCGGCGTTTCGGCGGTCGTCGCCACGGGCCACGGAACCGATTTGTATAATCCGAACGTTATCCGCGCCAGCCTGGGCACCGTGTTTACCTCGCCGGTTTGCGCCGCGGCGGCGGCGGACGTTCAAACCTGGCTCCGGCAACACGGGTTTTCGGTGTATGCGGCGCGGCCCGACGCCGACCGGCTGTATACCGACGTCCGCTACGCCGGCGCCACGGCAATCGTCTTAGGCAGCGAAGCCGCCGGGCTTTCCGATGCTTGGCGGTTGCCCGGCCTTACGCCCATCAAGCTGCCGATGCGAGGGCAAGCCGATAGCTTGAATATCTCAGCCGCCGCCGCGGTGCTGTTTTATGAAGCCCTGCGGCAACGCAGCTCTGAGGCCGCGGAAGCTCCCATTCGATTCGACAATCAAAACGGCTAGCATCTTCGCCGACGTCTGATCGGTTTTGATGAATCAGTTTGGCAACTGCCCCGGTGGCTGGGGCCGTGGCTAAGCGGTTGCCCGGGTGGTCCGCGTGCGGGGGCACGGGAACCCACAGCCCCACCCCCCGGCCCATCGGGCGGGCGCGCCCCGGCCCGGGGTG
>JAICLL010000136.1 GCA_025927475.1 Pirellulales bacterium | reverse complement strand
TTTCCTTGATCCTTCGCTCCGCGAGCTTAGCATTTGACATGTCTTGTCCATCCTTGAACTTGCGTCCTACGAGTAAACCAAATCCCGGCCAGATACATTACTCGGCCCAGCCGACTCCTGCAAACCCGTTCCTGCGCCCCGGTGGTGCGCTTTGCAGTTGCTGAAACTTGCTCTTGATGCTCGGATCCGATAAGACGGTCAGGGCCCAAATGCCGATCGGCAGGCCGAGAGAATGGTTGGGTGCAGATTGTGACGCACCCGGGCCTTCGCGGCGATCGGGAGTGAGTGACGACCGCCGCTATCGTGGGCCTGCGCGCATGGCGATGGGATGCCAGTAGTTGTCAGCCTCGGTCTGCAGTCCGCTCAAGTTTGGCGCGTCCTCCACCAATCGCCTGAACCCGTCAGCGGAGAGACTGTCCAAAACCAGGATTTTTTTGCCCGGCCGGCTCCATTCGCGAAGCGCCGGTAAGAGCTCGATGACAGCCGCCTCGGTAGCGTCGCCGATGAGCTTGATGCCATCGATGGACGTGCAGCGATTTAACTGTTGGATTGAATCACGGTTGACTTGAGTGGGATCGAGAACGATTCGATCGACGTGCTCCAGAGAGGATAATGCAGCCAGCGTTCGCCCCGTGATACGTGTGTCGCGCATGTCCAACTCCCAAATCGCGCCAAGTGGTTTCAAGTGCTCGGCAACACTGGGAAGCGACTTGTCGTCGATCGCCGCGCCGCGAAACGAAATAATGGCCCAGGTATTTGGGCCGGTCGGATCAAAGATTGCTCCAACCTGTTCCTCAATCCAGACGATGGCGTCGTTTCGCCGCTTGGCCTCGTGCGCCTTCAACATCAATAGTACGCACACCACCGACGCCACGATGCACATGAGGAGAAAACCGCTGCGCAGTCCGCGGTTCATTTACCGACCTCTCGATTGCAACGACCGGAAACCTTGCCCCAATCGGGCATTGAAGGGCGAAATGGGAAACGAAGAGAAAAGCTGCCATGTGGGAATGAATTATTGTACGTCGGCGCGCACCGCGATGCCATCCGCCAAGGGTGGGTCAAAAAGCGCAAACTGATACGCCAAGACGTTCACGACCATCTCTATCGGATAAGACGAGCTTCGGGGGTTGTTCGCCGATGGGAAAAGGTGACTCGATCGGTTGCTCTAACCGGCGACTGGAAAAACTATCAACCGTTCAACTCGTTCCAGGCGCCCGGCGCAATCCGCGGACGCTTCATCAATGCGGCCACTTCTCCATACGTTGGACCAACAAGCGCGCGCAGCGAATGCGAAATGTCAATCCATCTTCCCAATTTGCTCGTCCACGATCCGTCGGCCAGTTGCCTGGCAGCGTGAGTCGGCTTACCGTCGGCGACGAACAACGCAATGCGCTCGAACGTCGGCTCCAGTTTCTCATCGTCGCATTGCAAATAGCCGAGGGATTGAAATGCCAGTAAGAACGCGGTGAGCGTTTCAGACCGTGGAACCCCGGCTGGCCAGGAATAGGCGCCTACCGGCAACGGCCACCACCATTCGTCGGTTTGACCTGCCGCCCAAGCGATGCAGTTGTATTGGGCACTGGCGGGACTGGTTTCGATAAAACCTTCGGACGTCAAAAAGGGGAACTGTCGAGCCAGCAGACGCTCAATATCCACGTTGTTCAGCCCATTTCAGCCAGGAGGCGGTCATGCGATCGACCTTCCCACGATCGTCGGCCGCGACAGGATCTTCTCCTGTGATTGCCTTCAATGCCCAAAACCAATGGTCGGGTTCACGCTGCATTTCCGCCACGATCAGGCGCACCGCGTCTTTACCCATTCCAATAATTCTCTGATAAGCCGGATGAAGCAATAGTTCGGTGCCTGATGACGTCAAGGCCGTTGCCGCCTTCCACTCGTCCACGAGCTGATGAAAATTCCGCTCGACGGAAAGTTGGCCCGTTTGCTGTAGACCATCGACGGGCGCTGCGGCCGCGCCACCCGACTCGCGCAAGGGGCTGACTTGAACTTCGACTCCCTCTGCCAACGGCACGGGCTCGTCGAGCACCACCTGCCCGTTATGGATATGCCCGCGAAACGTCATATGTTACCCGTGCTCGAAGGAATGAAAACTCATTCGATTTGTACCGCGGTACATTATCGCACGATGCGTGGGGCGCGGCAACTTTTATCGCCGGGCGGACGCACGTTACAACTTCGCGGAACCAACAGAACGGCTACCGCGCCGACAGCTCCACCAGCGGCTCGCCAGAAGCGGCCATCGCACGGATGTCTTCGGTGATCTTCATCGAACAATACTTCGGGCCGCACATGCTGCAAAAGTGGGCGCTTTTGAAGGTGTCTTGCGGCAGCGTCTCGTCGTGCATCCGCCGGGCGGTTTCGGGATCGAGCGAAAGCCGGAACTGCTCGTTCCAGTCGAAAGCAAAACGGGCGCGGCTCAGGGCGTCGTCGCGCTGGCGCGCGCCGGGGCGGTGCCGGGCCAGGTCGGCGGCGTGGGCCGCAATCTTGTAGGCGATTACGCCTTGCTTCACGTCGTCCGTTTCGGGCAGCCCCAGGTGTTCCTTGGGCGTCACATAGCAGAGCATGGCCGCGCCGCTCCAACCGGCCAGCGCCGCGCCGATGGCGCTGGTGATGTGGTCGTAGCCCGGAGCGATGTCGGTCACCAGCGGACCCAGCACATAGAACGGCGCCTCCTTGCACCACTCCATCTGCTTTTTGATGTTCATGTCGATCTGGTCCATCGGAATGTGCCCCGGACCCTCGACCATCACCTGCGTGTTCTTCCGCCAGCCGCGTTCGGTCAGCTCGCCCAGCACCTTCAACTCGGCAAACTGGGCGTCGTCGCTGGCGTCGGCGATTGAGCCTGGCCGCAGCCCGTCGCCCAGGCTCCAGGTGACGTCGTAGGCGCGCATGATGTCGCACAGATCTTCGAAGTGCGTATAGAGCGGGTTCTGCTGGCGGTGGGCCATCATCCATTTGGCAATCAGCGAACCGCCGCGGCTGACAATGCCCGTCACCCGGTTCATGGTCAGGTGCAGGTGTTCCAGCAGCACGCCGCAGTGTACCGTCATATAATCGACGCCCTGCTTGGCCTGGTGCTCGACCATATCCAAAAAATGTTGCGGGCGCATGTCTTCGATGTTGCCGCCCAGCTCTTCGAGCATCTGATAAATGGGCACCGTGCCAATGGGCACGGGCGAGGCCGCAATGATCGCCTGGCGAATGCGGTCGATGTCCTTGCCGGTCGAAAGATCCATCACCGTGTCGGCACCGAAATGGACGGCGGTGTGCAGCTTTTCCAGCTCGGTGTCGACGTTGCTGGTGACCGCCGAGTTGCCGATGTTGGCGTTGATTTTGCACGCCGAGGCTACGCCGATGCACATCGGCTCGAGCCGGCCTTGCAGATGGACCTTGTTGGAGGGAATGACCATTCGCCCGCGTGCGACTTCGTCGCGAATGGTTTCGGCTTCCAGCCCTTCGCGTTGGGCGACGAACTCCATTTCGGGCGTAATTACCCCGGCCCGAGCTTGTTCAAGTTGAGTCATACGCGAGAAACCTCCTTGGCTGGAAGACCCCCGAAAGGGCGAAAAATCACTTCATTGCAGGTCATCGTACCGATGCGCAGTCGATTGTCAAATCACCGGCGTTCTTGACCGAACTTCTGAAAAGGCGTAGAGTTTGTAGTATGACGATGCTCCGTAAGGCGGTCACGCTGGTGACGATCATTGCGTTGGCGGGCAATTCTGCCGCCGCCAGCCTGCGGCCTTGTTGTTGCACCGAACGGCAACAATCTGAAACGCCGCAGCCTGAAACGCCGCCCCCGCACACGTGCTGTGAGCCGGCGCCAACAAAGCCGCAGCTCGAGCGGGCTTCGTGCTGTTCCTCGAAAGCGGTTGCCGGCGCTCGCTTGCCGTCGCCGCCGGCCATCGGCGAAAAGCCATGCTGCTGCATCAAGTCGCTGCCGGCCACGCCGGCGGCGCGCGGGGCGGTTTTTTCTCGCTCTGCCTCGCCGGTTGACCCAGCGCTGGTCGGCGACAGCCTGCGTCTGGCCGATTTTCCGCCGGCCAAGCAACGCCTTCGCCGCGGCGAGCCTGGGCTGTTGTTTGCCACCGCGCCCCATGTCTGCGCTCTTTATTGCATTTGGCTGAATTGATGCGGCGATAGGCGTCACCTATCGTCTGTTTCACCAAATTCAATCAGGAGTTTATCATGCGACGTTTATCGTTCGTGACTTTGATGGTGGCGATCGTTGCGCTGGTGGTCAGTTCATACGCCTACGCCAGGACGCGGAGGGCGGCGAGCTCATCGGTCTGCGCTTGTTCTCAGTGTGCCTGCCCCGACTGCGACGGCATAAGCTGCTCGTGCGGCGTCTGCGATTGCGGAAGCTGCGGTTGTGGCGAAACCTCGCAAGCCATGGCGCCGCAAGTAATGGCGCCATGCTGCGAGCTAAAGGCGGACACCGCGGCCGCCGGATGCGGCTGCACGGTGTGCCGCTGCCCGGCGTGCGATGGCGAAACCTGCACCTGCGAAGTTTGCGACTGTGACGGTTGCGGTTGCGCATAGCAGGATGTCTTTTTGCCGAGAGGCCGCCGTGTCGCGGCCTCTCGGCCCGCTTTGCGCTTCTGCTGCCACATGGGCCGCGACGATGCGGGAGATCTCCTCCCACAAAGAGTCCGGGGCAAAGGTGGAGATCGTTTCACTCGGTCCAACCTACTTGCATGTATAAAATACCGCATGGCCATCGATCCCATCTGCCACATGCAGGTCGACGAATCGACCGATCTGACGGTCGAGCGTGACGGGCAAACGTATTACTTTTGCTGCGAGTCTTGCCGGCGCAAGTTCCTGGACCGAAAATCCCTCGACGCCGGCGGGCCGCAACTCGTTCAGCTTGGCGGCATCAAGCCGCTCGAAGCGCATCCGCACGCCATGCCCGCCCAGTCGCCGCGGACGAAAGCGCCCTACATCTGCCCGATGTGCCCCGGCGTCGAAAGCGATCGTCCGGCGAGCTGCCCCAAGTGCGGTATGGCGCTGGAGCCCGCGCAGCCGACCGCGCCGGCGCGCAAAACGGTTTACACCTGCCCGAAGCATCCTGAGATTGCGCAGGATTCGCCCGGCGCGTGTCCCAAGTGCGGTATGGCGCTGGAGCCAAACAGCATCGAGCTGGCTTCGGACGACGACGGCGAGCTGAACGACATGACCCGCCGGTTTTGGGTCGCCGCCATCCTGGGTTTGCCGGTGGTGCTGTTGGCCATGTTGCCCATGATGGGTGTGCCGCTCGATCGGTGGCTATCGCCTCAGACGGCGCGCTGGCTCGAGTTGGTCTTGACCACTCCCGTGGTGGTGTGGGCGGGTTGGCCGCTGGTTGTGCGCGGCGCCCGGTCGCTCATGACGGGCAACCTGAACATGTTCACGCTGATCGCGTTGGGCGTAGGCGCTACGTTCCTTTTTAGCCTGGCGGCAACGTTTTTCCCGGGTCTCATACCTTCCGAGTTCAAAGATCACGGCCACGCCCCGGTTTACTTCGAGGCGGCGGCGGTGATCACGGCCTTGGTGCTCTTGGGGCAGGTGCTCGAGTTGCGGGCGCGTCGCCGCACCGGCAGCGCGATTCGTGAGCTGTTAGCTTTGGCGCCGCCCATAGCGCACGTAGTCCACAACGGCAGTGAGCATGACGTTCCGCTCGAAGCGGTCCGCGAGGGTGACTTGCTGCGTGTCCGCCCCGGCGAAAAAATTCCGACCGACGGCCAGGTGACTGAAGGCGAAAGTCGCGTCGATCAGTCGCTGCTCACCGGTGAGCCGGTGCCCGTGGCCAGGGTCGGCGGCGACGACGTGGTCGGCGGCACGGTGAACCAGACGGGTACCCTGGTGGTGCGGGCCACCCGCGTCGGGCAAGACACCGTGCTGGCTCAGATTGTGCGGATGGTGGGCGAGGCGCAGCGCAGCCGCGCCCCCATTCAGCGGCTGGCCGACGTGGTGGCTGGCCATTTTGTGCCCGCCGTGGTGCTGGCGGCCATGCTGACGTTTGCAGCTTGGGCCTGGCTCTCGCCGCTGGAACCGAAGCTGGCTTTTGCCTTGATGAACGCGGTGGCCGTGGTGATGATCGCTTGCCCCTGCGCGCTTGGGCTGGCCACGCCGATGTCGGTCATGGTGGGCGTAGGCCGCGGCGCCAAAGAGGGCATTCTTGTCAGAGACGCCGCCATGCTCGAGGCGCTGGCCAAAGTCGATACCGTCGTGGTCGACAAAACCGGAACCTTGACGGCGGGCAAGCCGGCCCTGATCGCGCTGGCGGTCGCCGATGCCTGGAACGAAGCGGACGTGTTGACGCTGGCCGCCGCGGTCGAGCACCCCAGCGAACACCCGCTTGCGCGAGCAATCGTGGCCGCCGCCGGCGAACGACATTTGTCGCTGCCGCCCGTCGCCGGCTTCGCTTCGACCACGGGCTGTGGGGTGCAAGGATTGGTCGCGGGTCGCCGGGTGCTGGTCGGCAGCCAGGCTTGGCTCAGCCAAGAATCGCCGCAGTTTGCCGAGTCGCTAGGGCATTTCAACCGAAGCGACGATGCTGAGGCCAGCGCCACGCACGTCTATGTGGCAATCGACGGCCACCTGGCCGGCATGCTGGCGGTGGCCGATCCGATCAAACCGACGACCGCGGCGGCAGTCGCCGCGCTGCACCAGTTGGGCCTGCAGGTGGTGATGCTCACCGGCGATGGCCCATTGGCCGCGCGGGCCGTGGCCGAGACGCTGGGCATCGATCGCTTTGAAGCGGGGCTGACACCCGCCGACAAGCACCGCCGCATTGAACAGTGGAAGGCCGAAGGGCGGCGAGTGGCGATGGCCGGCGATGGCATCAACGACGCCCCCGCCTTGGCCGCCGCCGACGTGGGACTGGCCATGAGCACCGGCGCCGACGTGGCGATTGAAGCCGCCGGCATCACCCTGCTGCACGGCGATCTGCAACGGCTCGTGAAAGCCGTTCGACTCAGCCGAACCGTGATGCGGAACATTCGCCAAAACCTGCTGTTTGCCTTTCTTTACAACCTGCTGGGCGTGCCAGTGGCGGCGGGCGTATTTTATCCCTTCTTCGGCATTTTGCTCAGCCCCATGATTGCCGCCGGCGCCATGAGCCTCAGCTCGCTGTCGGTGATCGGCAACTCGCTGCGGCTGCGATCGGCGCGGCTCGATTGAACTGCCGTTGCCGTGATAGCCGAAAACCTGTTAACTAGCGCGGCGATCGGTTTTTGTGGAGAAGCGGACATCTTCAGCCATGACGTTATGCAAGGGCCTGATGTATGGCTGGTGGGTCGTTTCGATGTTGGCGGTGGCGGTTGTGGCAGGCCCGGCCTGGGCCGACGAGCCGCCGCCGCGTGCCTACGAGCTTCCTTCGCGGCTGAACGTCACGCCCTACGATGAGGACCTTGCTCCGGGCACCCCCTTGACGAACAGCCCGCTGACAAACAGCCCGCTGACAAACAGCCCGCTGACAAACAGCCCGCTGACGGACGGCCCGCTGACGGACGGCCCGCTGACGGACGGCTCACCGGCCAGCGGTTCACTGACGAACCCGCCTCCGGCCTTTGGCCGATCGCTTGAGTCGCCGGTGGATACGTTTGGCGAGCCAGTCCTTTCGCCGCCAGGCACACTTCCGCCTTGCGCCATTTGCCCAGACCCCGCGGCAGACTCGGCCAGCCACGGGCGGTTCCGCCGTTTCGTCGAGCGTTGGTCGCCCGAGGGCGTGGTGCCTTATTGGGGCCGCCGCACGCCCGACTGGCGCAAAGACCTGGGCATTGGCGATCCGCTGCCACTGCCGGGTTGGCGCGGGCAACCGTTTTCGATCAGCGGCTTCAGCGGCGCGACCAACGGCGGCCCGCTGATGCGCCATCGCGTGCACGAGCTGCCCAGCTACTATGGCGGTGTGAATTTCGGCTGGGACTACGACCACTATTGGGGCATCGAAAAGCGGTTGGGGTTCGGCGCCTTGAACTTGACGAACGGCCACGGCCAGCGACTGGAGACCGGGCTGAGCGTGACCGGCGAATACCGCATGATGTATTACCCCTTGGGCGACTCACGCTGGAGGCCGTTCATCACCACCGGTATCGGCTGGAGTGATTTCTATTTCCGCGACGATGTGAACCATCAGCATCTGGACACGCTGTTTCTGTTTCCCTTTGGCGTGGGCATCAAGTACTTGTGGCGCGAACGCTGGGCGCTGCGCATCGACCTGATCGACGAGCTGACGTTCGGCAGCCATGTGACCTCGACGTTCCACTACGTGGCATTAACCGCCGGCCTGGAATTTCGTTATGGCCAGCGGCTGCTGAAATTCCCTTGGTCGCGGCATTTGTAATCAATAGTCGGTCGTAGCCAGCCAACTTTTGAATCTGGCCCACTTGCTCATGTCGCGGTGCGGGAAATAGCTGCGGTGCGGCAGGCCGAAGCGGCGCTCGAAGGCGAATAGCACCGAAATGTTGTGCATCACGTGCTGGCCGTTGCCGCCGTGATTGTTGCCAAAAATCACGTTGTCGGTCACATCGAGCCGCAGGGCATTCAAGTTGTTGAGGCGGTATTTCACCCCCACGGCGAACGGCATGGTGATGAGCTGCTGGTGCCACTCGCGACCGTGGTCGTCGATGTAGCCCAGATCGACCAGCCCCATGCCGAGCATGGCGAAGGGCCGCCACTTGGTGTCGCCGAACGGATAAAACATCAGGTCGGCGTCCCAAAACAGAAAATTTTCGTGGGCGGGAATCAGCGGGTGCAACGTGTCGTTGAGCGTGGACCGTACATAGCCTAGCCGCGTCTCCACGCCCATAGAGCGGGCAAAGTCCCAGCCCCAGCGACCGCCGAACAAATTGCCTACGCCATTGTGAATTAGATTGTACACCGGCTCATTGACGTTGATGACGCCGGTGAACTTTTCGAAGTAAAACGGATATCGCTGCCAGCTTCCGGGCTGGCGCCGCACGGCTTGCCGCTGCTCTCGCCAGCGTTGCCAAAACGAACGGGGCGGGGCCGGCAGCAGCGGCGCCGCTTCCACCCGGCGATCATCAAAGGCATCGGCGGCGACACGATGTTGGCGTTCCAGCCAATCGATGTCGCCGGGCTGCCAACGCGGCGGCGCCACCACGTAGAGCGGCTCTTCGTCGTTCTCTGGGGCGAACTCCGCGGCGACGGAGTGGGCCAGCAAACCGCCGCGCGGCGCGGGAGGGTCGAAGATCGAGGGCAGATGCTCACTCAGAAACGATACGCTGTCGCCGCCGCGCGGCGAAGGTGAGACGCCGCCAGCGAACGGCTGCGCCCAGGCCCCGGCCGCCAGGGTTGCCCACGCTAGCAGGCCAGCGGCGCAACGCAGCTTCAGGTGGTGGCAGACGATGCCCATCGTCGCTAAGCGTAGCGGAACGGCCCACCCGGCAGAATGGCGGTTTGGCGAACCTTTAGTCTGCGTGCAAAGGCGTCTACCCGCAAGGATTTGTCGCGGGTGGCCGGCAATCCTTCCCGGCCGCTAGCCGCCAGCCCCCAACCCGCAGTTCCCCCAATCGTTATTTCCCTCTTTCCCGGCGGCGGCGAGCAAGATAGGCTTGCTTAGAGCGTCGCGGTGATGGCCGCCGCCTGACGCAGGTCATGGTTTGACGAGGTTTGCTCCTCATGAATAATATTGTCTTCGAGTTTCTCGGCGGCATCGCCGATGGCATGCGCGTGGCAAGCCCGGCCCACGAGGCCGCGCAGTTTTTTCAGCTCACCGGGCAAGGCTCGATCGGGGCCCAGTTGCGGGGTTTTTCGCAAGAGGTGGCTCAGCAGGGCGTCACCCCTCGGCTGCACACCTACGAAGTGGTCGAGCGTCTGGAAGACGGCGGCGTCATTCACGTCCGCGCGAAATACCTGCCGTAGGGATTCTTCGTCTTAGTCATTTGGCACTGGAAGCCATGAAAGGAAGAATCTCACCGATTCAACTTCCCCGTCAACCGTAATATAGTCGCATGTGATTCCTTCATCCGCGAGCGCGGTGTACGCCTCGGCGCCTCGCGCACCAAGGTCCCACCATCCCGGCTGACGAATCGCTTTATCTGTCGTTCCTGTGACACGGATGATTTCAGGAATCGACATACACACTGCGCGCTCGGCGGGCAATCTAGACCGAAGATTCTTTGCGAAATCGTTCCACTTTCCCAAGATAGACCTCGTTGGGATATTCGGCCTTCTTACCGCAGAAAGATAGTGCAAGCCAATTCTATCATCATTTGCGCCCAAAGCGACCGGTGCTTTTTCTCACTGACCTTGGCGGCTTCTCTTCGCATTAAGCCGATTTCCTTGTCGTTGGTTGCCGCTGCATCGCTGCTCACACTCGCTGGAAACAGCTCATCTGAGGCGGCGCCCCCCACAGTCGTCGACACGCAACCAACAAATGGCGACGACGAAGTCAGCCCGCGCCTGCGGCGGCTGCGCGTCGTGTTCGATCAGCCGATGGATCACAGCGGGCATTCGTTCGTCGGCGGAGGCGAATCGTTTCCCAAGGTCACGGGCAAAGTGCGCTGGCTCGACGAGCGCACTTGCGTGTTGCCCGTCCGGCTCGAATCGGAGCACGAATACAGGCTGGGCATCAATAGCCGGCGGTTTCAGAATTTCAAAAATGTGGGCGGCGAAGCGGCGGTGCGGTATGAACTCAGCTTCCGCACGGCGGCGGGCGACGGCATGGCCGACGTTTTGACGGAAGCAGAAAACCGCGAGGCGGTAGCCGAGCTGCGCCGGGCGATCGATGCCGACTACGCTTACCGCGATTTGCACGGCGTCGACTGGAGGCAAGTTTTTAATGATGCCGAAGCCCGGCTGATCACGGCCCGCACTGCCAAGGAGTTCGCAGCCGAAGCGGCAATGTCGCTCAAGAAGGCGAATGACTTGCACCTGTGGCTCGAAGCCGATGGAGCGGTGTTTCCCACCACGACGCGAAATGTAACGCCCAATTTCGATTTGGCGGTGCTCCGCCGGTCGGTGCCCGGCTGGACTCAACAAGCGCCCGCCGTGTTTGTGGGCCGCTTTGACGATGGCGTTGCCTACCTGTTGATTGCCAGTTGGGATCGCCAGCGGCTCAAAAATCTTGAGCCGGTGTTTGAGGCGCTCGAAGATGCACGCGATGCGCCGGGGCTGATTGTCGACGTGCGGCCCAACAGCGGCGGCGACGAACTACTGGCCCGGCAATTCGCCGGTTGCTTCCTTTCGTCGCCCAAGGTTTATGCCAAACACGTGATCCGCAGTGAGGGCAAGTTTTCCGAAACGATGGAGCGTGCGGTCGCGCCAGACCCCAAACGGCCGGCCTTCCGCGGCCGCGTCGCCGTGCTGATGGGGCCGGCCAACATGAGCAGTTGCGAGTCGTTCCTGTTAATGATGAAGCAAGTGCCGCATTGCAAGCTCATTGGTCAGCGGTCGTACGGCAGTTCGGGCAATCCCCAGCCAATCGGCCTGGCCAATGGCGTAACGGTCTACGTTCCGTCGTGGCGCGACCTGCTGCCTGACGGCAACTGCTTCGAGGGACAGGGCATCGAGCCCGACATGGAGGTGAAGGCGCCCGACGCTGCATCGGACGAAGTGCTAGCAGCAGCCCTGCGCGAATTGCGACGGAAAAATTCAGCACCGCTCGACCGGCCCTGATGTGGCATCAACTTCGAGTAGGATGGTCTTCCAGACCGTCTCGTCAAGTACAGACGGCTTACACAATAGCGGTGCGCGACTGGCGACAACGCGGAGCCGGGAGTCGCGCACAGCTATTTAGATCAGTCCTCTAGCCGCCGGACTCAAGTTTGCGTAGGTCGTCAAAAAACCCCGGGTACGTCTTGGCGGTGCAATCAGGATCGCGAATCACGACGCCCGGCTGACGCAGGCCCACGAGCGACAGGCTCATCGCCATGCGATGATCTTGATAGGTGTCGATCGCCGCCCCGCGCAACACGCCGGGCGCGATGCGCAGGCCATCAGCCAGTTCTTCGACCGTCGCGCCGAGCTTGCGCAATTCGGTGGCCAGTGCGCCGATCCGATCGGTTTCTTTGTGGCGGATGTGGCCCACGCCGCTGATGGTGGTCGGGCCGTCGGCAAACAGCGCCACCGCCGCCAGCGTTTGCACGGTGTCGCTGATGGCGTTCATGTCGGTCGTAATGCCGCGCAGTTTGCCTCCGCTCACGGTGATGCGGTCGTCGCCGTGAACCACCCGACACCCCATCCGCGCGAGCACCTCGACAAACGCTACGTCGCCTTGCAAGCTGGCCCGCGACAACCCCTCAACCGTCACCTCGCCGCCGGTGATGGCCGCCGCGGCAAAAAAGTAACTAGCCGCGGAAGCGTCCGGTTCGATCGCATATCGGCAGCCGCGGTAATGTTCGCCGGCGGACACAGAAAACCGGCGTAGCTCGTCGTGCGGAAGGTCAATTCCAAACGCCTTCATCACTGCCAAAGTCATCTGAACATAGGGCTGTGAAACAAGCGTGCCTATTACCTTGAGCGTCACGGGGCGGCGCGCGTACGGAGCCGCCATCAACAGCCCGCTGAGAAACTGGCTGGAAACATCGCCGCGGATTGCGGCGTCGCCGCCGGGCAGACCAGCCGCGTTGATCAAGACCGGCGGAAACCCCTCCGCCGCCTCGCACCGGGCATCGACGCCCAACTGCCGCAGCGACTGGACCAGATCGCCAATCGGCCGCTCGCGCATCCGCGGCGTGCCGTCGAGCCGAAAAACGCCGTTGCCGAGGCTGACCATCGCGGCCAGAAAGCGAATGGTCGTGCCGCTGTTGGCCACATAAATCTCTGCGGGCGGCACAGCGAGTTTGCCGCCCTGACCCTGTATGGTCAGTGTCTGCGTCGCGGCGTCGTGATCGATGCCGATCCCAAGCTGTCGCAGGGCCTCGGCCATCACCTGCGTGTCTTCGCTGTCAAGTGCGCCAACGAGTGTCGAGGTTCCATCGGCCAGGGCCGCGCAGACCATCGCCCGATTGGTAATGCTTTTTGAGCCAGGCGGGCGAACGGTGGCACGCACCGGCCCGATTGGCGTGATTTCCATCGTGTGCTGCATATTCGTTATATAAACGATTTGTCATCAAAAACCGAGTCGTCGACTCTTGCTTTTCGACATCCGACGCCTAGACTTAGCGGTTGGCCAGGGAAGACTTCGCAGGTGGTGATGCCTGTCGAGGTGAATGCGTGTTCGGGGGTTGGATGGCCCTTGCAGCGAGTGCGTGCCATGAGCGCGGGAGACGCTTTGCGGGTCCTGATCGTCGACGACGACCAGGACACCATCGATAGCCTGGCAATGCTGTTACGGCATTGGGGGCATGAAGTTCAAGTGGCGCGGGAAGGCGGAGCCGCGCTGAAGCAAGCCCAAACGCTCCGTCCGCAAGTGCTGCTGGTCGATTTGGCCATGCCGGGCATGGACGGGTTGCAGTTTGCCCGCCATCTGCGCAGCCAGCCCGATTTCTCTAAAACGCCCCTCATCGCAGTTACCGGACTCAGCGATCCGCTGCACCGGCAGCAAGCCGTCGAAGCGGGTTTCGACGACTTCGTGGTGAAGCCTTACACCATGGCCCGATTGCTCGAAGTGCTTGCCAGGGTGCAACTAAGCGTCCTGCTGGCACGGCAGGCGGGTGCATCCCCCCATCCGGCTTTGAGCGAGGCAGCGGGGCAGACGGCTGCCGCCGACGCGCACATCGGGCAGGTCTGACCGGCGACAGCCGCTTTGAGCGTTCAAACTCGGTCATTAGGGAGAGCGGCATGGGTAGCCCAAGCCGCCTTAAATTCCCTTTGACCTAGCTTGACCGGTCGGCCAAACGGCTCCTATAATCTCGCCCGGCCCTCGGGCCGTCACTTCTCTAACGTCTTCGTGCATTTCGGTTTGTGTTTCCGCCAGCAGCGCTCGGCAACGGTGCGCGGCGGCAAAAGGATGTCTCTCTCCTGATCAGCTCACGTGCGACACGATCGCTCGCTTCGCCGCGCGCGCGCTTCGGCCTGCGCGCCCGTGCTGTGCTGCGCTTAGGAGTGTGCATCATCGCCGTGTTGAGCGCGCGGCTCGCACAGGCCCAGGTCGAGTTGGCGCCGCCGCACACCGACGATCCGATTGTCATTTCGGCCGATCAGGCGAGCACCTGGAAAGAGGGTTCCTACAACGTCTGGCTGCTGCGCGGACGCTGCGTGGTGAAGCAAGGCTTCAACACCTGCCGCGCCCAGGACGCCGTGCTCTGGATCAAGCCGGGGAATGGCACTGCCAAAAAACCCTCGAAGCTGATTGCCTATCTGGAAGGCGAAGTGCAAATCGAAGCCGGACGCAAACCTGAGCTGCGGCAGGCATCGTTGCCCACCAAAAGCGAACGCGGCTGGCTGGGCCGATTCTATTCATCGGCCAAGGTCGAAATTCACACACCGCGGCCGCGGCCCGAGCCGCCGGTGAAGCCCGCAGTGTGGGCCAATGCCGTGGCGGCGCGCGATCCCGATTCGAGCAACATCACCCACACCCAGTTCCGCCCTGCCAACGGCGCCGCCGCTGCCAGCGGCGATGCAAATGCCGCTGCCAGCGGCGCGGCGGTTGTTGCGCCCACCCTGCGCGTCCGCCAATTGCGCATCTTTCAGCGCGGTGATCTGCCTCCTCACGTCGAGTGGAAATCGAACCAGGCCACCGATGAAGGCGTGGCCGTCATCACCGGCGGCGTGCAGATTCTAATCGACGGCCTGCCGCAGGTCGGCCAGCTCGACATCGTGGCCGACAAGGTGGTGATCTGGACCGTGGGCCGAATCGACGCCGGCGTGCAAGAAAAATTCCAGGACGAAGAAATTCCGCTCGAAGTTTACATGGAGGGCAATGTCGTCTTCCGGCAGCAAGACCGCGTCATCTATGCCGACCGCATGTATTACGACGTGAAGAACAATACCGGCACCGTGCTAGGGGCCGAAATCACGTCGCCTGTGCCCAAGTTCGGCGGTCTGATGCGGCTGAAGGCCGACCTGATCCGGCAGATCGACGAAAACACCTTCGTCGCCCGCAACAGCTTCTTGACCACCAGCCGGATGGCCCGCCCGAGCTATCGCCTGCAATCGCAAGAAATCCGCGTCTACGATCGGCAGCGCCGCGTGGTCGATCCGTTCACCGGCGTGCCGAAACGCGGCCCTGACCATGAGGAAGTGATCGAGCACGACCAGATGGTGTCGGCCAAGAACAACCTGATGTTCGCGGGTCCGGTGCCGGTGTTTTATTGGCCGAGGTTTTCCACCAACCTCGAAGAGCCGTCGACGCTTCTCGCGGGAGGGTATTTTCAGTACGACAAAATCTTCGGACTGTGGACCGAAGCCGAAGTCGATGCCTATCAATTGTTGGGCATCGAGAATGAGCCGGAGGGCCTCGACTGGACGTTCACTGTCAGCGATCTGACGAAGCGCGGTTTCGGCGGTGGCACCGACCTGCTCATCAATCGCTCGAGTTTCTTTGGATTACAAGGCCGGACGGAAGGCTACGTCAACGTCTGGGGTCTCGACGATCACGGCCTCGACAATCTGGGTTATACGCGCATGAACATCACCCACCCCGGCCCGTTCCGGGGTCGCATCTTCGGCCAGTTCCGTCAACAGCTCAAAGACGGCTTCCAACTGACCGGCGAATTTGCCAAGCAAAGCGACTACAACTTCCTCGAGCAATACTATGAGGCCGAGTTCGACCAACATAAGGACGAAACGACCGACATCGAACTGAAAAAATACGATAACAACACTTCGTACAGCGCGTACGGCCAGGTGCGGCTCAACCCCTTCTTCACGCAAACTAACTGGCTGCCGCGGCTCGATCATTACATGTCGGGCACGTCGCTGTTGGGCGACCGCATCACCTGGTACGAACACACCAACGTCGGCTATGGGCAGTTCGAGCGCATCGGCCTGCCGCCCGACCCGCAAGATCTGCAACACTTTCAGTTCCTTCCGTGGGAACTCTCCGGCTCGCACCAAGGCGACCGGGTGGCCACGCGGCACGAAATCGATGCGCCGTTTGAACTGGGACCGGTCAAGGTGGTGCCCTATGCCGAGGGCGAGCTGGCCCAGTGGGGGCAAGACTTGAACAACGCCGACGTGGGCCGCGCCTTCGGACAGGCGGGGGTGCGCAGCAGCGTTATGTTCTGGGCGTCGAACCCCAACGTCGAGAGCAATCTGTTCAACCTGCACGGCCTGGCCCACAAGGTGGTGTTCGACGTCGATGCCTCGGCCTCCGACGCCAACCGCCGAGTCACCAGCCTGGTGCTTTACGATCCGGTGCAAGACAACGCTCAGTATCGTTTCGAGCGGCGGTTTATGTCGCTCGACTACGGCGGCACGCTGCCGCTGAAGTACGATCCGCGGATCTACGACTTGCGGGCCGGGCTGCAAAACTTTGTCAGCTCCCCGAGCACCGAAATCGCCGACCGCTTCGCGGCCGTGCGACTCGGGATGCGCAACCGCCTGCAAACCAAACGCGGTCCGGTGGGGCATCGCCGGATTATCGATTATGTGGTGCTCGACACCAGCGCCGTCTATTTCCCCAACCCCAACCGAGACAACTTTGGCGCGCCCTGGGGCATGGTGTTCTACGATCTCCGCTGGCACGTCGGCGACCGGCTCACCGTGCTTTCGGACGGCGGCTACGATTTCTTCGCGGGCGGGCAACGCACCTACAGCGTTGGCGCCACGCTATCGCGCCCGCCGCGCATCAACCTGTATCTGGGCATCCGGTCGCTCAACGGCCCGTTCACCTACAACGTGCTCACCTTCTCGCAAAGCTATCAGCTCAGCCCGAAATGGCTGGTGTCGCTCAACACGCAAGTGCCGTTGGGCAAAAACCGCAACATCGGCGAGAACTTCACCTTCACGCGCGTCGGCGAATCGTTCATCACCAGCATCGCCGCCTATGTCGATGGCGGCAAGAACAACGCGGGCGTCAACTTCATGCTCCAGCCGCGCTTCCTGGGCCAGACCATGCTCAGCCGAATTGGCGGCGCCAATGTGCCGCTCACCAACCCGAATATGTTTGAGTAAAGCCGCCGTTCGCCCCGCGGTCAGCCGGATCTTGGCGGATCGCGTCCGTCGCAACCTGAAACCGTGTTCCCCCGACAGCAGCAGCTACTGCACCGCGCGCAAGCGCCTGCCCGAGCGCCTGTACGATGCGTACCGAGACATTGCCCTCCTCAAAGCTCGCTGCGTCGATGTGGTATTCGGCAAAACTCTCAACATCCATCACTCGCTGTGTCAAACGCCTGAGATGGTCCGCAAAGAGTTGTGGATGCATTTCCTGGCGTATAATTTGATTCGCGTGCGGATGGCTCAGGCGGTGTCGCGTCACAACGCTGCTCCCCGCGCGCTGAGCTTCACTGCCGCAAGGAACCACATTCATAACTTTGCCGAGGCACTGCGTTGCTCGGACGACTTGGAGCAAAGCCGCATTGAAAGAGAACTGCTGCGAGCCATTGCCGCTTCCGTGGTCGGGCATCGTCCTGGCCGCAAAGAACCTCGCCTCATCAAAAAACGACAGCAAAAATACTCCTACATGACCGCGCCCCGAGCGCAAGCCCGCAAACGGCTTGCGGCCTAATCTCGCGGCATTAAGAGCAAGCCCTGCGGCGAGCATCTGCCGCACAGTCATACCCGACTCGGCCAGACTGCGTTACATTAGTGGTGGACGAGAATTGCGAGGACCCGCATGCGACAGAGATTGAAGAACTGCGAGGGAAAGCGCATGGAAGCCCGACGCGTGAGCCGCCCGGAGTCGCCCCTCGCTTACGCGTCGGGCTTCCAGAGGGCGATGAATCATCCGACCTGCAAGGCCCTCCTGCCTGGCTGCGCGCCGTACCCGCCGGGGCATCGCCGAGGCTCTGCCCCAGCCACCGGTTTGCTGATCGTTCTCATGACCACGCTCTGCGGGGCCCCGGTGGCGGCATTGGGCGGCGAAGGACGAACGATCGCGATTCAGCCCGGCCCCAGAGCGCAGCGGCAATTGCAGACGGCCCTGATCGAAGCCCAGCCGGCCGATGTGATCGAAATGGCCGCCGGACAATACGATTTTTCGGCTACGCTGTCGCTCGACGTGCCCGGCGTCACGGTGCGCGGGGCCGGCGCCGACAAAACCGTGCTCAGCTTCAAGAATCTGCTGCAAGGCACCGGCGGCGAAGGGTTGCTGGTGA
>JAICLL010000214.1 GCA_025927475.1 Pirellulales bacterium | reverse complement strand
TTGCGGGCCTCCTTCAGATGCTCTTGTTCTAAAGGCATTCTTCGGGAGGCTCGCTCTTTAACCAAGGGGCCCGTGCCAGCTACACTGCTGCTAGCAAAAACTGCGAAACTTGAACTAAGGAGCGGACGAAAAATAACTTCGCCAGTTTTGTTGGCCCTCACCTAGCCTCTCCCGGAGGGAGAGGGAACTGTAGGACGAAGTTATTTTTCGTCCGCTCCTAATACCCAAAAGCTCTCCCGCAGCCGCCTGCGTAAGCCGACGCGCCTTAGCAATTTTAAATATCTGGACGGCCAACTCCGACTTCGCCAGGCATTTGCATGTCAAACCTCATCAAGGCATGAGAGGCGCCCGCTGGTCGATGATGCGCCGCCCCTTGCCTTCAAACCGGGGCAGCGAGCCGGGCGCAACGGCGCGGACCTCGATATTGAAACCCAACCGCAGCCGCAGTTCGTCGGCCACGCGAAATGGCTGATGGAGATGGTCTTCGATTTCAACGAGCAGTTGATCCATCTCCTCCCTTTTGAACACGGTCGCGCGGTACTCGACCACTTCAGGAAAGGTGCGCACAATCTGTTCAATGGCCGAGGGAAAAACGTTCACGCCGCGGACAATGAGCATGTCGTCGCGGCGACCGAGCACGCCGCCTTCGAGCAACACGAACCGGCGGGCCTGGCCGTGGTCCCAAACGGGCCGCACCAGGTCGCCCGTGCGATAGCGAACGACCGGACTGCCCACGCGGCCCAGCGTGGTCAGCACCAACTCGGCCAGCTCGCCTTCGCGTGCCGGACGGCCGGTGTCGACGGCCAGGAACTCGGCGAGGAATTCGGCTTCGTTGACGTGCAGTCCCCGCTGCGCGTCGTCGGCGAACCCCCACGGGCCGACCTCCGTGGCGCCGCCGTGGTCGAACACGCGGGCCTGCCAGGCCTCGGCGATGCGCGAGCGCGTGGCGGCGATCGACCCGCCCGGCTCGCCGCTGACAATCAACACGCGCACGCCGAGCCGCGTGACGTCGATTTGCCGGTTGGCGGCCACCTCGGCCAGGTGCAAGGCGTAGCTGGGCGTGCAGCAAACCACCGTCGCCCCCGCGGTGCGAATCAGCTCCAGCCGCGCGAGGCTCGAAAGTCCGCCGCCGGGCACCACCAGGCAGCCGCGCGCCGCCGCCGCGTCATACGCACTCCAGAAACCCACAAACGGCCCGAACGAAAACGCCATCAGCACGGCATCGCCCGCCGTCACGCCGGCCGCGTCGAACACAAATTGCCAGCAGTCGAGCCACCAGCGCCAATCATCGGCGGTGTCGAGCACGGCCAGCGGCCGCCCGCGCGTGCCCGACGTTTGGTGAAACCGCACGTAGCGCTCGATGGGAAAGGTGCGGTTGGCGGCCAGTCCGGCGTCGTCGGGCGTGCCGAGAAGCTGCTCTTTGAAGGTATACGGCAGCGATGCCAGGTCTGCCAGCGAGCGCAGCGGCGGCTTGCAGTCGGCCAGTTGCGCGGCATAGAAGCGGTTGCTCGGCAGAATGTTTTGCAGCAGCGCGTTGAGGCGCGTGAGCTGGTAGGCTTCGAGGGCCGGGCGGTCGAGCGTTTCGAGCCGCCGCCGCTCGTCGGGCGAGATCAGGGTCATGGGGATATGATAAGTTGACCGAGTGGCAGAACGCTAGGTTGGTGCAGACCATGTTGCAGACAGGCGCGTGGCTCAGTAGGCTGCTTTTCATGTCCTCCGACCGCATTCAGTCGTTCGCCGAGTTTTGGCCTTATTATGTCCGCGAGCATCGCCGCCCGGCCACGCGCGCCTGGCACTTCTGTGGCACCACGCTGGCGCTGGCGCTGCTGGCCGCCGTCGCGTTTTCGGGCTGGTGGTGGGGGCTGATTGCCGTGCCCGTCTGTGGTTATGCCTTTGCCTGGATCAGCCATTGGGCTGTCGAGCGCAACCGGCCGGCCACCTTCCGCTATCCCTTGTGGTCGCTGGCCGCCGACTTCAAACTATGGGCGCTGACGCTCACCGGCCGCATGGGCGCCGAAGCTCGACGGATTTTGTCGGAGACGGAATAACCGGGGCGTGGCCCGAATGATTCCTCATTCCTTACACCCGCAGCCGCCGGCCGGCCAGAACATCGTCGACCATCGCCAGCAGATCACGCCCGCCATTCGGATAGACGGCCTCGCCCAGCGCCCGCAGCCGGTCACGGTCGATGCGCTGCTGGTTCCGCTTCACGATCTGGATGAAATCTGAGGCGTCCAGGTGCAGCTTTTCCTCTTCGCGATTGTGCGAAACGAGTGCATTGAATTTCGAGGCGACGGCCATTTCGACGTTCGGCACTCGCGCTGCGGGTTCGTGTGCTAAAGCTGTTCTTGCCGCTGGAAACAGGCCCTCCTATACTAGGATAACGCTAAAATTGCCCGGAGGCACCCTCTCATGCCCGTTCGTCGGTTGGTCACGGCGCTCGCACTACGATTGCAAGAACGCTCGGAACGGCACGTAGTCCGTTCCCTACAGACGTCAAAGCTAAGAACGACCCTTTGGATCGTCGGCCTGGGGCTCGCGCTGGTAGTTGGCGGATTCGAGGCACGGGCCAATGAAGTCACGGCGCCCGCGGCTGAATCCGCGTCGAAGAACAAGCCCTCGACGCCCGAAGACGCCGAATACTACGAGCTGTTTAAGACCCTGGCCGACACCATCGACCAAGTCGATCGCAACTACGTCAAAGACGTCAGCCGCCGCGAGCTGATGGAGGCCGCCATCCGCGGCGTGTTGACCAAGCTCGATCCCTACTCGAACTACATCGCCCCGGACGACGTCAACCGCTTTAAAGTGACGGTCGAGAATCAGTTCACGGGCATCGGCATCCAGGTCGAGCTGCGCCGCGGCATGCTCACGGTCATCACGCCCATCGTCGGCAGCCCGGCCTACAAAGCGGGCGTGCAGGCCGGCGATGTCATTACCGAAATCGAGGACAAAAGCACCGAAGGCATCGATCTGGACGAAGCGGTGCGGCGGCTCAAGGGCGAGCCGGGCAGCAGCGTGACGTTCAAGGTGCAGCATCCCGGCGGCGCGGGGCTGGACAAATTAACGGTCACGCGCGAGCTGATCCAGATGGAAAGCATTCGCGGCGACACGCGCAACGACCGCGACCAGTGGAACTTTATGCTCGACCCGGACAAAAAGATCGGCTATGTCCGCATCTTGTCGTTCGGCCGCGAGACGCAGCGCGAGCTGAAAAAAGCCCTGGACCAGTTGAAGAAAGAAAACCTGCGTGGGCTGGTGCTCGATTTGCGTTTCAACCCCGGCGGCTTGCTGAGCGCGGCCATCGAAGTGGCCGATCTGTTTCTGACCGAGGGCGAGATTGTGAGCACCTCGGGGCGCAACAGTCCCAAACGCTCGTGGAGCGCGCACAAGCCCGACACGTATGAGGGCTTTCCGATGGCGGTGCTGGTCAACCGGGCCAGCGCCAGCGCCAGCGAAATTGTGTCCGCCTCGCTGCAAGATCACAAGCGGGCGATCATCGTCGGCGAACGCACCTGGGGCAAGGGCAGCGTGCAGACGGTCATGGATCTGGAAGGCGGCAAAAGCATGTTGAAGCTGACCACTGCCAGCTACCAACGGCCCAACGGGCACAACATCCACCGCTTTCCCGACGCCAAAGAGAGCGACGAATGGGGCGTGATGCCCGACGCCGGTTATGAGATGAAGCTCGACGACCGCGAGTTTCTGCAACTGCAGCTTTATCGCCGCGACCGCGATATTCTGGCGGTGAATCACGCCGCCGGGCAGCCGACCGCCGCGGGCGAGGCGGGCAAATCTCCCCCGCCCGGTGGCAGTGCCTCCAACGGCCAGGTTGTCTCGGCCGGGTTTGTTGATCGCCAGTTGCAGAAGGCGGTTGATTACCTGAGCTCCGAACTGGCCAAGGCCCAGTAGCGCGGCGTGCCGCTTGAACGTTCATCGGCAGCGGAGCAAACCGCCGATGACTTGCGAGGCCTGCCCGAGATCTTCGACCACGTAATGGGCTTGCGCGGCGGTTTCGTCACTCACCTGCGAGCCATAGCCGGTGCGCACCAAAAACGTCGTCGCGCCAATGGCACGCCCCAGTTCGAGATCGCACGGCTTATCGCCAATCAGAAAGCATTCGGCGGGCCGAAAGTCGAATTGGCGCGCGGCGCTCTCGACCAGCCCGGCCAACGGCTTGCGGCAGCCGCAGCCGTCTTCGGGCAGGTGCGGACAAGAGAAAATGCCATCCAACGTCACGCCTTCGGCCGCCAACAGCTCCCGCAGGCGGACATGGATTGCATCGAGCCGGGCGAGATCGAACAAGCCCCGTCCGACGCCCGATTGGTTGGTCACCACAATCAGCCCCAGGCCGAGCTTGCTCAGAGCGGCCAGACCACGCCCGGCGCCCGCGATCAGCTCGACCTGATCGGGGTGCGAAAGATAATGCCGCTCGACGTTGATCGTGCCATCACGGTCGAGCAGAACAAAGCGCTTCGGCATGCGTGGTTGTGAGAATTCGATGACCGCCAAGATAACTCATGCCGCCAGGCGCAGCACGGGCGTTTCGCTCCGGCGGCTGATGTCGCTCAGCATCAACTCGACAATCCGCTCGGCCGCCTGACCGTCGCCATACGGATTGCTGGCCACCTGCCGCGCGGTATACGCCTCGGCGTCGGAAAGCAACAGCGCCGCGCGGTCGACAATCTTCCAGGTCTCGGTGCCCACCAATTCGACCGCGCCGGCTTCGAGCGCTTCGGTGCGTTCGGTCACCTCGCGCGTCACCAGCACGGGCTTGCCCAGCGAGGGGGCTTCTTCCTGCACGCCGCCGCTGTCGCTGATGATCAACGTCGAGCGGTCCATCAGCCAGACAAACTCGGGATACGGCAATGGATCGAGCAGGTGAATGTTGTCGTCACCATGCTTGCCTAAAATGCGGTCCACCGATTCGCGGGCCTGCGGATTCGGATGCACCGGAAACACGAATTCGATGTCGGGATACTCAGCCGCCAGAATCAGGATTGCCCGGCAGACGTCGTCCAGCCCGTGGCCAAAACTTTCGCGGCGGTGGGCGGTGACCAGCACCAGCGGCTGTTCGCCGAGGACGGCATACTTCTGCCGCCAATGATCGCCGCGGCCTCGCTCGCGCCGGGCGGTCCAAAGCAGGGCGTCGATCACCGTGTTGCCGGTGACGTGTACCGCGTCGTGGGGCACCCGCTCCGCCAGTAGATTCTTTCGGGCGTGCTCGGTGGGGGCGCAATGAATGGCGGCGGTCAGCGATGCCAGCCGGCGGTTCATCTCTTCCGGCCACGGGGCGTGCAGGTCTCCGGTGCGCAGGCCCGCTTCGACGTGCACAAACGGCACGTTGCGGTAGAAGGCGGCCAAGGCCGCGGCGGCCACCGTGGTGGTATCGCCCTGGGCCACCACACAATCGGGCCGAAAGCGAGCCAGCGTCTGGTCGAGCCCGGTCAAGCAGCGGGCGGCCAGCTCGGCCAGCGATTGGCCGGGCCGCATCAGGGCCAAATCGACGTCGGCCTCGATGCCGAAATACTCGATCACCTGATCGAGCATTTCGCGATGCTGGCCGGTCAGGCACACGATCGGCTCGATCTCGTCGTGCTGGCGACAGTGGTGAATGAGCGGAGCAAGTTTGATGGCCTCGGGCCGAGTGCCGAAGGCCAGGAGCACGCGCAATGGCTGCATGTAAGGCATCCCCCAATCGAGTAAGTGGCGGGGAAGCATAGCCATTTAGCCCCATCGGCGGCAATGCCAGTCGCTCGAAGTTCAAGGCGCCGGGCTACGCCGCGGGCCGCCCGCCGTTCCTATTTTGCGTACAACGTCCTCAGCCTCGTCATGGGTCAACCCAAAGCCCTCCAAATACGACTCAACCTCCGCTCGCTTCAGCTTTGACACTTTGTCTTCCCAAAGAGCCGATGCCGGGGGAACTTGCCCTCCTGGAATGCCGCGCTCGGCGGCGAATGTATAGGTGACATTATCGAGTTGATCGAGGCCAAGCCAAACTGGACGAGGGCATTTCGGGGCCGGCATGTTGGTTTGCAAGATCGAAATCAGACCACCATTAATCAGGTATTCGATTACCCGTTCCTTGGTGAAACGCCGCACGCGGGGTCACAGAAGCCATATTTCCTCCCTACCAGGGCGAAACCCCGTTTAATGCTTGAAGGTGGAGCCTGTCCCTCCGACACTTTGGTGGGCGGTCTCGAATTCGTCGAGTGCGGCTCGGCGTTCGTTTTTCCACGCGTCAAGTGATTTGGAGGGCATTCAACGTTTCGGTGCCTGCGATGGCGCGAGCCGCTGCAAAAGCTCCACCGCCGCCTCGACCAGCCGCTCGCCGCCGCCGGTCTCGACCAGCGAATTGACGACCTCGTAGCTGCCTTCGGCAAACGCCTTGCGCGTCGGCACATAGTGCGGATTGTCGTTGGCCAACTCGACGACCAGCGTGGTGCGGAACGGGCTGCGGCGCTTCACCTCCAGGCCCAGCTCGACAAACACCTCGCCCGGCAAAGCCACTAGCGCTACCTCGGGACTGAAGCGAAACACCTGCACTTCCAGGGGCAGCGACGGTTTGCCGCGCAGTTCGAGCGCCATGATCTTGCTCGCTTCGACCTGATCGAGAAACGACAGCTCTTTGCCGCCGATCTTGGCCATGTTGCGACGGGCTGCCTCGACCTGCTGGGGCGGATATCGCTGCAAGGGCACATCGACGATTTGCCGGCGCACCGCCAAAGCGGGCTGGCCGATCGGCGCCAGACGATCGACGTTTTCGACGACCGTCTCGGCCAAACGGTTGCCGATGCGCTCGGTCTCCGACCGTTCGCTCGTCGGGCGCGCGCTGCTCACGTCGATGTGGTTGATGTCGCCGCAGGTGCCCGCCCCGAACAGCGACACCAGCTTGTCGCCCAAATCGCGCCGCAACGCCCGCTGCAGGTAATACGGATAATCGGCGGAATACTCGCTGCCGCCCAGCGTGTCGAGGTGCAGGGCAAAGACGGTCAGCAGCGCCAGCGGTTGATCGCCCGCCGCGTCGCGCGCCAGCAGCAAGCCCACATCGGGATCGATCGGCCCGGCGGGACGAAGGATGTCGGGATTCAGCCGCCCCGGATTGAAGACCACCTTGCCGTTCTTCATGTGAAAGCGGCGATTGAACGACAGGCCGGTCTGCTGCGCGATGCCCGCGGCCAGCCGCGCCGGCCGCGCGGCGTCGTGGGCCTGCTTGACCGCCGCGGCGATGTTCTTGGCCAATTGATCGGCGTAGTCGAACGGTTCTTGCGGATCGCCGCCGTGCTTCTCGACGGCCAGCCGATGAAAATGCTCGCGCAGCACGTCGTAATACAGCGGGCCGGTGTGCGAGTGCGTGGCCGCCACCAGCACATGATCGCCCGGCACCCGCGTTTGTCGCTCGATAATCTCGCGCGCTTGAGCGACCACTTCGGCGGGCACGCCAATCAGATCGCAGAAGACCAGCGCGGCTCGCTCATCGCCCTGCTCGACATACAAGGCCTTGGCATGCAGCGGGTCGCGCGTGCCGGTATTCAGCCGCTCGCGGAAATAGCCGCTCATGCGGTAGCCCGGCGGCGGCGTGATATCGGCCTCCGCTGCGCCGGCCTTGATTTCGGCGGCTGACGGCAGACACGAGGCGAGCAAGAAAGCGGTGAGATGAAGCATGGTCGGATGTCCGTCAAGCCAAGGTTTTGTGGAGCGATCGGCAGGTGACCGCCGCGGCGGCTGCTCCGCATGCCGGTCATTGGTGGCCCAGCACGCGCAGCACACCGCCGATCTGTTCGTGTACGTCGTCGGTTTGGCGAACCACCAGTGCCAGGCCAGGCTCCCAATAGGTGATGGTACCCCGCCCGCCGTTCACATTCCAGCTCTCGGGGGCGTCGTCAAAACAGCTTGCCTTGCGGGTCGCCCGATTGGCCTGGCTCGAAACCCAGATGCTCATAGCTGACGGGCGTGGTGCGGCGACCGCGCGGAGTGCGCACGATCAGCCCGCGGCGCAAGAGGAACGGCTCGACTTCGTCGATCAGCGTGTCGGGCGCGGTGTTCATGGTGTGGGCCACGGCCTCCACACCCGCCGGACCGCCATGGAAAACGCGGATGATGGTTTCCAGATAGCGGCGGTCCTGGCCGTCGAGTCCCAGCCGGTCGATGCGTTGCATCTCCAGCGCGGCCTGAGCCAGCGTCAAGGTGATGTGCCCATCGGCCTTGCTGGTGGCGTAGTCGCGCACCCAGCGCAGCCGGTTATTGGCCAGGCGGGGTGTGCCGCGGCTGCGCGAGGCGATCTCAGTCGTGGCGCTCGCTTCGATCTGGCAGCCCAGCTTGCCCGCATTGCGGCGGACGATCTCGGCCAGTTCCTCGACCGTGTAAAAATCCAAATGCTCGCGCAGCACAAACCGGTCGCGCAGCGGGGCCGACAGCAGCCCGCTGCGCGTGGTCGCCCCGATCAGCGTAAAGGGCCGCAGCGACATGTTGATGGTCCGCGCGTTCACGCCTTCGCCCAAAGTGATGTCGATCCGAAAATCTTCCATCGCCGGGTACAAAAACTCTTCGACCGCCTTGGGCAGCCGGTGAATCTCGTCGATGAACAGCACCGAGCCTTCTTCGGCGTTGGTCAGATAGGGAATCAGGTCTTTGGGGGCCGTCATGGCGGCGCCGCTGGCGATTTGCAGCGAGACGCCCAGCTCGCGGGGAATGACCGTGGCGAAGGTGGTTTTGCCCAGGCCCGGCGGGCCGTCGAACAAGATATGCCCCAGCGTTTCGCGGCGCTTGCGCGCGGCGTCGAGCGCAATCTCCAGCCGGGCGAACACCTCGCGCTGGCCGACCATGTCGCCCATCCGCTGCGGGCGCAGCACGCGGTCTTCTTCCGGCTCGACGCGCGAGCGGAAGCGGCGGTCGTCCGGCTCTTCGCCGTCTTCGGGGCTGAGAATGGGTTCGCGGGCCAAGCAGATTCGTCGAAGGAGAGAACCCGGAGATTCTGCTCGCTTGCGCTTCGGGTTGGTGTGGTTGGTGGCTTCAATATACCAGAATACCAAATCACTCGGCGGCGGTTGAGGTCGTTGCGGCGCCCGACCAATCGAATTCGTACAGCAGATGCCCGCTGGGCGACATTCCCAGTCGGCGGTAGGTCGTCTGGGCCGCCGCGTTCTGATGTTCGACATAAAGCCGCAGCCCGCACACGTCGGGCGTCGAGCGGGCCAGCCCGCGCACATGTTCAAACAGCGCTCGAAACACGCCGCGGCCGCGCTGCTCGGCGACGACGTAGACGCTTTGAATCCACCAGAACCTACCCGCTCGCCAGTCGCTCCATTCGTAGGTGAGCATGGTCTGCCCGACGACCTGACCGCCGCTTTCGGCCAGAAAGTATCGGCAGCAGTCGGGTTTTTCCAGCGCCAACTGCACGCCGCGGGCCAGCACCTCGGCATCGAGGCGTTTGCTTTCCGTCTCCCAGGCCAGGCGGCGGTTGAATTCGGCGATGAGTGCGGCGTCGGCGGGCGTCGCGTCGCGGATGTGGAGCTTGGGCAGATCGGTGGCCATCGTTTGCGGCGTGCGGAGTTTGCTTCGAGACATCGCAACCATCGACCAGTTTAATCAACTGCCGATAAGTCGGCCACGGACGAAACACCGTCGAACGTACTGCACGCCGCCGGACCAACGCGGATTGACAGAAAGATGGCTGACAGAAAAATGGGAGGCTCGGACTCGGCGCTGATTGGTTTGCACCGCCCGCGGCGGCATATTTCTGTCATCAATTTTTCTGTCACTCCAGCGGTTGCGTGCTGCCGATCACCCCCAGGTGGTTTTGAGCACAGTGCGGCCATCAAGCCGTGGCCACCGGCCTTTCTGTTCTACACAAATGCCGGGAGCAGGCCACGACCCCTGCCAGCTTGCCTGGCAGGTGAAGGAGTTTGGAGGCTAAGTGGCGCCGTGCCCACCGTTCTGTCCCGGCGTCTACCCAGTGGCGGGGGGGCCCCCCGCCCCGGGCCCCGGGGCGGCCGGCCGCGGGGGTGAGGCAAAAGGACAACAAAACCCGGAGCCGTGTTTTGGCGGCAGAAAATGGCGGCAGGCCGGGG
>JAICLL010000063.1 GCA_025927475.1 Pirellulales bacterium | reverse complement strand
GCCATTCCCCAGGGCGAATTGAGCGGGCTATTCGGGTCGCCGGGCGTGCCGGTTATCAAGCGTTGCAACCGGGCGCCGCTGGTATCATACACGTCGACGAAGCCGTGGCCGAAGCCCGCCACGTCGTCGTGCTTGGCGGCATCTTGAAGCGCATAGCTGACGTAGAGCTTGCCGCCGAGATTGGCAATGTTGAACGGAGCATAGCCCGTCGGCAGATTCGGATCGGCGAAAGCCCCCGCCGCCAGTGTCACCGGCTGAAACGTGCCATTAAAGACGTCGATGGCGCCGCTATTAAAGTTGGCCGCGTAGAGCTCATTCGCCGTGCCATTGTTGGCCAATGCCAGGCCTTTGTAGACGGCGCCCGTGGTGCTGGCGCCGACCACGGCCTGGGTGGAACCGGCCGCCGGCACGCTGGGGTTCCAACCGGTGATGCTGCCGTCCTCCGAGGCGAAGATAAACCTGGCCGGCGCGGTGGCGGCGCCGGAACCAACCGAGAAGTCCGTGGTGCCATTGGCGACTTGCCCGGTGGGTGCTCCGCCGGGAATGGAGACCACCAATCCGGCTTTGCTGAAGGGACTGCCCGCCACGTCGCCACTATAAAGCGTGCTAACATCGGTGCCGTTGTCCGAGACCCAGAACGGACTGCCGGGCGTCTGACTGATGCCCCAAGGATTGACTAACTGCGGGTCGGTTAACAACGCCGCGCCAGGCTGATCAGACACGAGGTTAAGCTGCAAGTATCCGTTCTTCGCCACATCCGACACCGAGCCGGTTTGCCCGGCGAAATCCGTCTCGGAGTTCGCGCCGGTCGTAAGACTGAACGTGTTGACATCGCGAAACGCCGACTTCACGCCATCGGTTGGTATCTGCCCCGCCGTGAAGGTAAACGCATCGACATCGGCATAGTCGAGCGTGTCGCCCGCCGGATTAAAGAAGTTATCCGGGATGATGTAATCGGGCTGCACCGCGCCAGGCAGCGCGGCGTAGCTGGCCGTGCCAATTAGAAAGTCGTGATTGGCGGTGCTGGCCGAGGGCAGATCGGCGGGAAAGGTAAACGTCTTCTCGTTGCTGCTGATGAAATGACCCGAGAGGTGTTGCTCGCCGTCGGCCGGATCGCGCAATTCAACGAACTGGGCCTTGCCGTCGGCGCTGGAATACACCTGATCGATCTTCCAGAGATGGAACGTCAGCAGCAACCGAGGTTCACACGGCTCGAGGAAACAGCGTCGTGACCGCGTCGTGATTGCATTCTTGCAGGGCTTCTTCGGCTTGGGCCGTCCTAGTCGCCGGCGCGATCCACGCTTCGCCGTCGAAGTGAGCATGCTGAACGGACGGTTTCCGTCGGACCGGATTGTCGATGTGGCCGCGACGGGTGCAAGTCGGCGAAACATAAGAAGCCTTTCAGAGTTCATCCCAAGTTGCGCATCTCTCCAGGGCGACCATCACCCCTCGAAGTGTCAACTCCTTAAAACGTTGCAAACCGGTAAAACCGGGCGCGGATTCGCCCGCATTCTGAAAAAAATCGGACCTGGCCGCCAAATTTTGCGCGAAACCCATTACCGTTAAGGTTTTCCCAAGATGCCAACCGAAATAACTTCGCGGTTTCAGCCACCCTCAAACTCGGAGCCTCGCGGTGAGGCGAATTCGGCGCAGCATCACGGCGGTGTGGGCCGGACTTCTGGTCGCGGCATCGGCCGCGTCCGGCCAAGAAACGCCGGATTGGGCCAACTCGGCCGAACCGATCGCGGCGGCGATCGCTTCGGACGAACCCGCCCGGACGTCGTTGTTTGCCGCGCCCGAACTCGGAGGGCGCACGGCCGGCGGGGAGAGCTCGCGGCGCCAAATCCAAACTGTTTCGCAGGTTGAAGCACCACCCCCCGCCGCTGCGACGGCCGCTCCGCCTACGACCGACGCACCCAGCACGGGCGCCGCTAGCGCCGGCGGGTTCGACCCGGCTCTGGTCTCGCGCGGCGCCAGCGCCTTCCAAAGCGCGTGCACCCAATGCCACGATGCCGAGCGGTCGACCACCAAGACGAAAGACCTGGCAGGCTGGCGCGCCACGATCCGCCGAATGGCGGCCAAAGACGACGCTGACATTCCTGAAGGCGAGTGGGAAGCCATCGCCACCTACCTCGCCTCGGTGAGCGCGCGGCAAGCGCCCCGCACCCCCAGCACGCCTGCTGGCGGCGGCGCCGCCGCCAGCACCGGCGGAGTTGACGCGGCCCTGGTCTCGCGCGGCAATACCGCCTTTCAGAGCGGATGCACCCAATGCCATGATGCCGCGCGCTCGACCACCAAAAAGAAAGACCTGGCAGGCTGGCGCGCCACGGTCCGCCGGATGGCGGGCAAAAACGGAGCGAACGTACCGCAAGGCGATTGGGAAGCCATCGCCACCTATCTCGCCTCGCTGAGTGCGCCGGCGGCAACAGGCGGAGCGGGCGGCGCCGCGTCGGCCGCGACGGCCGAACAGTCGTTTTCGATTTGGGCCACCATCTCGCCCTTCTGGCGCGAGGGCAACGACAACATGGAGCTACCCGGCTTTTTTCCACAAACCTGGGTGGGAGCGAACTGGCAAGGCAGCGGTCCGCTCAGCGGGCGGGTCACCGCTTGCGTCACGTGTCATAACGAGCCGGGCAACGGCCACCGCATCGAACTCGTCGAAGCCGCCATGCGACTCGATCTGGTCAATCTGCTCTGCGAACGCGATTCGCCGATCAAGGCGGTGGTCGACGCCGGCAGGTTCATTGTTCCGTTTGGCGCCTTCTCCGCGCAGGCGAACCCCGCGGTGTATCGCACCGTCGCCAAGCCGCTGATTTTCACGATGGGCCAGCGAGCGTTTCCCACCGACATGGGCGACCCCGTGCTGCCGATGCCCTACGCCGACCAAGGCGCCGATTTCAGTCTGTCGGTGCCCGTGCGCGAGAAAGGCTCGGCCACCTTCGATGCCTACGTGGTCAACGGTCTGCGCGGCAACGCCAGCGGCATCAGCTTTTACGACAGCCGCAATTATGTGGCGGGCAACAAAGAGCCGGCGGTGGGTGGCCGTGTCACGCTGGGCAATCAATTTATTCGCCTGGGCAGTTCAATCACCGCCGGGCGCTTCAACGACGACCCCGGCTCGGGGCCGCGCAATCAGGGTCTGTACTACCGCATTTACGGCTTCGATCTGCAGATGCGCTACGAGGATCTCGTGCGCTTCCAAGTCGAGTATGCCGACCGCGATACCGACCGCATCGCCGCGTCGGTAGCCGGACAACCGAGGTTCCGAGAGCATGTGAATGGCATCTACCTGGAAGGTGAAGTGCGACGGCGCAAAGAATCGAAGTTCAGCTTCCTGATCCGGTACGATCTGCTCGACCACCGTGCCCTGCTGCCGCCGCCGGGCAGCGTGCTTACCGGGCGCTTCGATATCCGGCGCACTACCTGGGGCGTCAATTATCAACTGGCCGGCAACAGCCTGCTGATGCTCAACTACGAGCGCTGGGTGCTGCCGGGACCGCTGCCCGACCTGAACGTCTATGGCGTGCGCTGGGCCGCGACGTTCTGACGATCGTGGGCGCCGTGGAGTCCGCTCAAAGGCCACATGCCGGCACTTGGTCGGGCACATTCTTACCGATGCCGCGCGGCGCCGCGCCGAAAAAAAGCGCCTGCCTGGCCGCCGCCTTTCTGCAGCCCTGGGGGTTTTTTTCTGTGTACAATTGGTCCCGCGCGCAGTTATATTCTACGGGTGGAAGGACGGCGACGATGCTCGATGCTCTTGAGCCGCAACACCGACTGGATCGGATTGCCCAGGGCGACCAGGATGCCCTGGCCGCGCTGTTTGTCGATTATCGCCCGCGTTTGCGGCGAATGGTCGAGCTTCGGCTCGACCGGCGGCTGAAAGGGAGAATCGACCCCTCCGACATCCTTCAAGACGCCTATTTCGACGTCGCCGCGCGTGCCACGGAATACGCCGCGCGGGCCGACATGCCGTTTTTGCTCTGGTTGCGCCTCGTCACCGGTCAAAAGCTGGCCGAACTGCACCGGCGGCACCTGACGACCGAGAAGCGGTCAGTCGCCAAAGAAGTGCCGCAAGTCGAGGCGATGACACTGGCCGCCGAACTGTGCGACAGCCTGACGTCGGCCAGCCGCGCCGCCATGAAAGCGGAGCTTCGTCAGGCCGTCGCCAAGGTGCTGGAGAGCATGGAGCCGCTCGACCGCGAGATTCTCGCGCTGCGCCATTTCGAAGAATTGACGAACCAAGAGGTCGCTCAGACGCTCGGTTTATCGAAATCCGCGGCCAGCAATCGTTATGTGCGAGCACTGATGCGGCTGAAGCGCGCATTGCTCGACGTGACCGACTGGTCGACTTAAAGTTTGCGTATGGGTAATTCTGATTCTTCGCCCAATGTCGTCGACCGCCTGGCCGAGGACATTGTCGAACGCTTTCGCCGGGGCGAACGGCCCACACTCGACGAATACGTGGCCGGCCACCCGGCCTACGCCGACGAACTGCGAGAGGTATTTCCGGCGTTGATTCTGTTGGAGAGCATCAAGCCGCGGTCGGACGACTCCGGTTGCGACGCGGCCGTGCGCCGCGGCAGCGAGCCGCCGCTCAGGAGCTCCGCGATTTCCGCATTGTGCGCGAGGTGGGCCGCGGCGGCATGGGCATTGTGTACGAAGCTGAACAAGCGTCGCTCGGGCGGCAAGTGGCGCTGAAAGTGCTCAGGCGGCACCTCGTCTCGACTCGGGCCGAACGGGCGCGGTTCGAGCGCGAGGCGCGGGCCGCCGCGCGGCTGCACCACACAAACATCGTGCCGGTCTTCGGCGTCGGACAGCACGAAGAACTGCACTACTACGTGATGCAGTTTATTGCCGGTTTCGGATTGGACGCGGTGCTCGATGAATTGCGCCTCCAGCGCCCTACGGAGGATCGAGAGAATTCGCCGCGCGAACCGCCCGAACAAGAACCGGCCGGGGCGTCGTCGCGCTCCTTGGCGCGATCTCTTTTACGTGCTGGAACAACGACGCGCGATTGGCAGGCGGTCGCTCGCATCGGCGTGCAAGCGGCTGAGGGCTTGCAGCACGCGCATGACCAGGGCGTGCTGCACCGCGACGTCAAGCCCTCGAACCTCTTGCTCGACGAGCGAGGCTCCGTTTGGCTGACCGATTTCGGCCTGGCCAAAACCGACGACGAACAGGATCTGACGCAGGCGGGCGATCTGATCGGCACGCTGCGCTATATGGCGCCCGAGCGTTTTTTTCAGTCGTGCGACGCCCGCAGCGACATCTACGGGCTCGGCTTGACTCTGTATGAGTTGGCGACGCTGCGGCCGGCATTCCCTGAGTTGCAGCGGGCGAGATTATTGCGGCAGATCTTGCAGCAACATCCGCCGCATCCGCGGCAGCTTTCGCCCGGCATCCCTCGCGATTTGGAGACGGTCATCCTGAAGGCGATCGCGCGAGAACCGGGGCAGCGCTACGCGACGGCCGGGGAGTTGGCCGACGACTTGCGGCGTTTCCTCGACGGCAGGGCGGTCCGCGCTCGCCGAGCGACGGCCGTCGAGACCGCCTGGCGCTGGGGCCGGCGCAATCGCCTGGCGGCCTCGCTGTTGACGGCGCTGGTCATCGTCATCGTCGTGGCCTTTGCCGGGGTAAGCTGGAAAGCGCGAAGCGGAGCGCGCCAAGCAGGATGAACGCGCCGCGCGAAACGATGCCGACGAGCACGCTCAGCAGCGACGGCAGGCGTTCGACGACTTAGTCGTCGCGCAGCAGCTTGTCGAGCGAGGCCGGCATGCCAACGACGGACGTCGTTGGGATGATGCCGCGCTTGCTTTCACGCGGGCCATCGAGCGGCGTCCGGAGCATCAAGGCGCGTGGGAGGGTCGCGGCATGCTTTTCGCGCGATTGGGTCTCTGGGAGCTTGTGCGACGCGACTGGGCGCGGGCCTTCCAACTCCGCTCCCCGGAATCGAGCTGGAAATGGCTCTTGCTGGCGCTGATCCATCTCGACGCCGGAGATACGGACGCTTATGGGCGGCTGTGCGCCGACATGCGAAAACGATTTTCCGGCGGTGACGATCCGGTGGTCGCCCTGGACTTGGTCAGGGCGTGCATGGCCCTGCCCGACCCAAAGGCCGATCCGCGAGAAATGGCTGAGCTCGCCGGAATGGTCGCCACGACCCATCCAGAGGTGCCTTGGGTTCACTACGTGGCGGGATTAGCCGCATATCGCGCTGGCCATGATGAGCGCGCCGTGGAGCTATTCCGGCGCTCTCGCGAGGCCGGCTTGTCGTGGCCGGCGCGTGAAATCAACCTGCCCTTGCTCGCGCTGGCGTACCACCGACAGGGCAAAGCAGCGGACGCCGAGCAAGCGCTGGCTGAGGCCGACGAGGTACGAGACGGCTGGTTGACGGCGATGTTTGACGGCGTCGACGATACGGGATGGGCCATCCATCAGAACGCCGAGCCGCGCTGGCCCATAAGCTGGTGCGATTGGTTTGAGTTCGTCGCCAACCGCTGCCAGGCGCACTTAACGCTTCGCGGCGCGGCGCCTACCGATGATGCGCGGCTGACCGTGTTGCGGGCCCGGGGTTTGGCGGGGCTACGGTTGCGGCGAGACGCCGATGCGCTTTACTCCGCCGCGCTGTCGGCGCTTCCGGATGACCCGCGGATACTGCTGGAGTCGCACCGCAATCGCGGCTATATCCAGGCCGAAGCGGGCCAGTGGCATGACGCAGCCGAGGAGTTCGCCGCCGCCAGCGAATTGCGGCCCGACGATGTGCGGCTTTGGAGTTTCGTCGTGAGCGCCCGTCTGGCGGCGGGTGAACTGGAGGCCTATCGCCAAGGATGCCGCGAAATGTTCCGTCGATTTCAGGCAACGACTGACTCGGCGGTGGCCCATCAGCTTGTCAGCGCCTGTACGATAGGCGCCGACGCCTTGCCCGAGATGGCGCCCTTGATTCCCCTGGGGCGCTTGGCCGCGTCGCGGGGCCTGGGCAACGCTCGCCTGTGGGGCGCGGCCTGCTACCGTGCCGGCCGCTTTGAAGACGCGCGCCTTTGTTTTGAGGAGGCCGCCCGATTGGTTCGTCCCACCGCCTGGCTGTGGTGTTTTCTCGCTCTGACCCACGAGCGTCAAGGACGGCACGATGAGGCGCGGCGGTGTCTGGCCGAGGCCGAGGCCTGGGTGGATGCCGCCGATCATCGCACCGGTGACGACGTGTCCGAAGACGGCCCGTCCTGGAACGGAATGGGCAATCGGATCGACAACGTCACCTTGCTGCGCGAGGTGCGAAGCCTGGTCGACGGCCGGCCGTAGCTCAAGCTTTCCCGCCCGATATGTCGGCGGCGCGGCCGCAACGGCGACAAGAGTGCGCACGTGAGTGCGCGCGAGAGCACGCAAGTCGTCGGCCGGTGTGGACAAAGCCATTCCCGCCGCATTTAACTCACTGACGGGAAATTGTTTTTTCGTTGAATCGCCTGGTTCGACCCGCCGCCGCGCTGGCCTGCGTGGCGCCGGCGATGTTTGGCTTTCGCTTGCTCGCCATTTCGAGGAGAACACGATGTTGTCGTTCACAAGCTGGTGTCAAAAACAAGTTTTGTGGGGCGGGCGGCGACGCGGCGCCAAAAAGGTCGCTCGCGCGCGGCGCTTTCGCCCGCAACTCGAGCCGCTCGAAAATCGCGCGATGCTGGCGGCATATACGGCTGCCAGCGTCGATGAGCTGATCGCGGCCATCAAATCGGCGAACAGCGCCGGTGGAATCAACACGATCGACCTGGCGGTCAACATTCCCAGTCCTACTCCATACACCTACGACCTGGCCGCGGTGAACAATACGACGAATGGCGCCAACGGCCTGCCGGTGATCGATGGCAGAAAAGAAAACCTGACCATTATCGGTCACGGCGACATCATTGAGCGCGTTACTGACGGAATGGCCCCGTTCCGACTGTTCGACGTGGCGCCGGGCGCCTCGCTGACGCTTAAGGACGTGACCCTGCGGAATGGCTTGGCCCAAGGCTCGGGCAACGCGGCCGAGGGCGGCGCCATCTACAATGAAGGAACCTTGATGCTCGCGGGTGTGACCATCGACAACAACCTTGCCCAGGGGAGCGCGGGCGCTAACGGCGTTGTGTCGAAGAAACTCCACAAAGGCGAAAGGATCGACGGCCAGAACGGCGGCGACGCGGCGGGTGGGGGAATTTGGTCGAGCGGCGACGTCACGCTCGACGCCGGCACCATCCTCCAGAACAATCGGGCCACCGGCGGCAACGGCGGCAACGCCGGCGCGCTGGTCGGCGTCAGGAACAAGCCCGACACGCTGGGAACCGTGGGCACTGGCGGCGGCGGCTTCGGCGGAGGATTGTATGAAGCAGGCGGCACGGTCAGCGTGGCCGGCGCGACGCTCAGTGGCAATACGGCCACCGGTGGCGACGGCGCCAGGTATAGCGACGCCATCCCCTACTACGACTTTTACTACGGCTACTACCATGCCTCGGCCGGCGGCGCCGGCGGCGGTGGCGGCGTGTATGTGCTGGGCGGCACGCTCGACGTTTCCAATCAGGCCGTGGTCCAGTTCAATTGGGCCGTGGGCGGCAAGGGGGGGAATGGCGATTACTCCAATTATTACTACCCGTCCGTGGGCGTCGGCGGTCATGCTTCCGGCGGTGGGGTTGCAGTCGCCGGCGGCGATGCGACGTTGGACACCGTCGAACTGTCATTGAACCACGCCCAGGGCGGCATCGGCGGCGACAGCGCCATTACGTACGGCGGCCAGGGCGGCGACGCCTTTGGCGGCGGCCTCGCGGTCGTCAACGGCAGCGCCGTGCTGACGAACGACACAACCAGCGGCAACGTCGCCATCGGTGGCAACAGCGGCTACAACGGCGAACCGAGCACGCCCTGGCTTGGTTATGGCGTGGGTGGCGGTGTCTTCAACGCCGGAACCATCCACGTCGCCAACAGCACCTTCTCTGGCGACGAGAGCGAGGATGGCTATGGTTACGGCTATGGCGGCGCCGGCGGCGGCTTTACCAACGCCGGATCGGCGACGATCAGCGGCGGCGAACTGTCGGGCAATTCCGCCGGCCAAGGCGGCGGCTTCTACAATTACGGCACACTCTCGATCAACGGCAACGTGCTCATCTCCGGCAATCACGGCGACGGCGGCTTCAACGGTGGCATTTACAACAATCCCATCTATGGCGCGGTTCAGGGCGTGTTGACCATCGACGCCTGCAACTTTTCGGGCAATGACGCTTTCGAAGGCGGCGCTTTGGAGAACAACGGCACGGCCACGGTGAGCGGCAGCCAATTCTCCGACAACACGGCGAATTATGGCGGCGCCATCTTCGTCGACTACTATGGCAAGCTGACGCTCAACGACTGCACGTTGACGAACAATTCGGCCACTTACTATGGCGGCGCCATCACCAATTGGTACCTCGGCACGCTGACAATCAGCGGCTGCACCATCACCGGCAATAGCGCTGGCGGCCTGGGTGGAGGCGTCTACAACTATGGAACGCTCGATGTGGCCAACGCCACCGTCATCACCGGCAACACCGACTCCAGCGGGCCAGAAGACCTTTACAACGTCGCCACCGCGTCGATCAGCGACGACAGCACCGTGGGCGTGATCGAGCCGTGAAGAGTTCATGCCCAATGTCGCCTTTCGCTTCCGCGGAGCGAAAGGCGACAATGGGCCGCCCGGTGTTCGCGCACAGCGATTTCGCTTCGCTGATGGCAAATCCACCCTCGGCCCCCCGGCGAACCGTCCGCGCGCCGTGGAAGGCCGTCTCGCTCTGACCCTGCGGACCGAACCCTTTTGCTGGAGATCAGCACCATGTCATTTCGATCCCGGTTGCGAAAACGATGGTCGCATTCGGCCCGGCGGCGCTCGCGAGCGGCCCGCTTCCGCCCGATCGCCGAGGCGCTCGAAGATCGAGCGATGCTCAGCGCGCTCACCGTGGTGACCAACGCCGACAGCGGCCCCGGCTCGTTGCGGGCCGAACTCGCCGCCGCGCAGGATGGCGACACCATCCGCTTCGCCCACAGCCTTGCCGGTCAGACGATCACGCTCACCAGCGGCCAACTGGCCGTCGGCAAGAGCGTCGGCATCGAAGGCCCCGGCGCCGCGGCGCTCACGGTCAGCGGCGGTGACCATAGCCGCGTATTCGACGTCGAGGGCGCGCACGTAACCATCGCCGGACTGACCATTGCCCACGGGCTCGTGCATGACGAAGGCGGCGGCGGCATCGCCGTCGAACTTGGCGCCAAGCTCGACCTGCTCAACGACACTGTGGCCGACAATACGGCCTACGGCATTGGCGGCGGAGTGTGGAATGCCATCGGCGGCACGCTCAGCGTCAGCGGCTCGACGTTCGTCGACAACCGGGCCATTGGCTCGCTGACCTTCATTTATCCCGATGAGGATTTCGCCGGCGGCGACGGCACCACCGAGGGAGGCGGCATCGACAATGACGGCACGGGCGTTATCCGTGACAGCGCGTTCACCGGCAACCTGGCCCAGGGCGTCACGGGTGTCGACGGCACGGGCGGCGGCGCGAAAGGCGGCGGCCTCATCGCCGATGGCCCACTAACGGTGGTCGGTTCTACCTTCATCGGCAACGTTGCCCGCGCCGGCGATGGCGTGGCGGGCGGCGACGGCGGGCAAGCGCAGAGTGGCGCCCTGGAGGTCGACGGCGCCGACAATGTGGCCAACGTTAGCCGATCGGTGTTTGTCAATAACCAAGCGCTGGGCGGCGACGGCGGCGACGGAGCGGGCGGCGACGGCGGCGATGGCGGCATTGGGGCCGGCGGCGCGATGTCGCTGGGCGATGGAACGCTCACGGTGGCGAATTGCAGCTTCACCGGCAATACGGCCACGGGTGGCACGGGCGGCGCGGGCGACACAGGCTACGACGGCGGTGCTGGCGGCATCGGCCGTGGCGGAGCGTACGTGCATACCGTGACCTTCGGCTCTGCGCACCCCGTGTCGAACATCAGCAATGTCGTGATGTCAGGCAACCAGGCCGTGGGCGGCACGGGAGGAGTGGGCGGTGATGGCGGCAACGGTGGCATGGGCGGCGATGGCCGCGGCGGCGGAATCCGCGCGCTGCTCGGCGCGATCGCCGTCGATCATAGTCTGCTGAGCGGAAACGAAGCCCGTGGCGGCGCCGGCGGCGCGGCGGGTGCCGGAGGCAGCGGAGGCGACGGCGGCAGCGGCATGGGCGGCGGCTTCCTCACCGAGTTCGGGGTCGAGGCCGTGCTCTCCGACACGGCGCTGTTGTTCAACTTGGCCCAGGGCGGCGCCGGCGGCGCCGGGATTGGCGGCGGCATCTTCAATGGCGGCCCCTTAGGACCCTTCCCCGCGTCTGACCTCACCCTCCTTCGCTGCCTGGTGGCGTTCAACGACGCCCAGGGCGGCGCGGCGGGCGCCGGCGGCGACGATGGCCAAGGCATCGGCGGCGGACTCTACAGTGATGGAGGAAACTTTGACGAGCTGGCGACGGCGATTCTCCTCAACCGCGCCTCAACCAGCAACGACATTTACGGCTGACGCGCGGGAATCTTGCCCACACCGCCATGAAATGGGAGACTCGGAGAGTGGGAGTAGGGGAGAGCCGGAACACAAGCGCTGGGCGTCTGCTCCGCGTCTTCCTTGCTCCTTCTCCGCGTCTTTCGTTTACCGTCGCACGCGGCCAGAGGCAATGCCGGCGACCCAAGATGGCTACTTCTGCTTTCGTGACATAACTAAAGTCAGCGGAGAGCGAAGGGCGCGAGCCGGAATTCAAGCCATGAGAGAATATGCGCGAACCATCTCCGAAGCGGCGGCGCGGTTCCTGCATCGATACTTTCTCGTGCTTCTGCTGGTCGGATACGGCTTAGCAGCGGTTTTTCCTGGCTGGGGGCTGCGGATGAGGCGCCTGGCGATCGGCGAGGTGGCCGTCTCCGCGGACCAGGTTACCTTGTCGCTTCCGTTCCTGATGCTGGCGTTCCTACTGCTGAACGCGGGACTGGCCACGGAAACGTCGGCGCTGCGCGACACCATGCGGCGACCGTGGCTGCTCGTGCTCGGCTTGGCGGCGAATCTCGCGGTCCCCTTACTCTTCATTCTTGTGATTGCGGGATGTATGCGCGGGTGGCCCGAAGTCGAGGAAACCCAGACGATTCTCATGGGCCTGGCGCTGGTGGCCGCGATGCCGATCGCCGGGTCGTCGACCGCGTGGGCGCAGAAAGCGGACGGCGATCTATCGCTCAGCCTCGGGCTGGTGCTCATCTCGACGTTTCTCAGCCCGTGGACAACACCCCAGGTCTTCAAATTGGTGAGCTTTCTGACGGTAGGCGATTATTCCGAGGACTTGCGGGAGTTGGCCACGGAAGGAACCGGAACGTTTTTGTTGCTCGGAGTGCTGCTGCCGTCGGCGCTGGGCATTGCTATTCGGCAGGCGCTTGGGGAAGAACGCATGACAGCCGCGAAGCCCTACCTGAAAGTGGCCAACGGAAGCGTTTTGCTCGCTCTGATCTACTCGAATGCCTCTCTTTCTCTGCCCGATGTGATCGCGCGCCCCGACGGCGACTATTTGGCGCTGATCGCCGTTACGGTGGTGGCGCTCTGTCTGGCGGCCTTCGCATCGGGCTGGTGGCTGAGCCGCGCAATGAGATTGAATGAAAAACAGACAGCATCGATGGTCTTCGGTCTGGGCATGAACAACAACGGCACCGGGCTGGTGCTGGCAGCGATGGCCTTGCACGAGCACTCCGAGGTGATGCTGCCGATTCTGTGCTATAACCTGGTGCAGCACCTCGTCGCCGGAGGCGTCGACTTCTTACTAGCGCGACAGCGAACTCCGTGACATTCTAATCGCCGCGAGATGCGATGATGCCGACGCCAATGAATTGGCCACCGCCCGTCTGATGGCAATGCACGGCGAGAATGTTATTCCCCGGTCTAATCGCGGCAAGTGCCGCTGGAAGAATTGGCGCCTCATCGTATTCGCGAACGAACCCAGGTAGTCTCGCTGCAAGAACTCCGTTCAGATAGATTTCCGCATCCTCATCATGGTGAACGACGAAGCGAAGCATCGTCGGGTCAATGCCGTCAAGTCTAAATTCGCGCCGCAGCCAGATATCCGATGACCGCCATGGCGTGCGAACAACACCTCCGGGCGTGCCCTGGGTGCCGAAACCGCCCAGGCCCGTGCCCCAGGAGGTGTCGTCGAACCCCGCTTCCGTCCATGACGCCTCGGGCGCAACCAGCGTGAAGCGCCATTCCGCTCCCGTCCCGCGCGAAGTCGCTACGACCTCTTTTGGCGGCGCTGGACTAAGATCCGCGTCGTCAAAATCGAGCCGATAAATGATGCCCCGGTCAAGGCCGACGAGATAAAGTTCGCCCTCCGCGTCGGCCCCAAACGATGCGATGCGGTCTGGCGCGCGGCCGAGCTCGACAATCGAACTAAGGGCGCGCTCAACAATAAGTTGCCGGAATTGATGTTGACATGCATCTTACGCTCAACGAAGCTCTCCGGCCATGCCGGATGCGCAGGTCGTCGAATGGATTCGTGAAAAATACACCGCAGTTGTTGCGGACCTTGATGAGCGAGCGCGCAGACGCTGGGGGCCGCGGACGCGCGCTCGTTGGGATGGGGTGGAATTGAGGCGGTCGCCGCAGCAACGGGGCTTTCTGACCGGACCATTCGAAGTGGAATTCGGGAACTTGACGATCCGAACGCGCCCCCTGCTACGCAGCAACGTCGTTCTGGTGCCGGCCGAAGGGCGTGTGAGTTGGAGCAAGCGGCTACCGATCGACCACCAGCACATGTACGATGAGGTTGTCTCCCCACGACAGCTCTTCCAGGCCGCGGTCGACGCGCGTGATCCTGACACGCGCCATCCCGTTTTGCAAGCGGATCAGTCGAAAGGCAAACTGATCGGGCCAGCGCTCGTCGGCAAGTTCGGCGGTGAAACCGACAAACGCGGGCATCGCAGGATGCCTGCCCCGACCGCCGGAAATGTCGAGGTCGACCGTCAGGGGCTCATGGCGCGGATTGGCGCCGATTTCGTGCCGGTAAGTGTGCCACACGGCCCGCGGAGTTGGTAGAACCGGCGGCTCGGCATCGAAGCGCGGCAGCCGCCTTTTCGCCTTGCGAGCAGCCGCTTTCGGCCGCGCCGGTTGAACCGAGGATTTCGCCGCGCGCTTTTTCGTGGACATGCCGATTCCTTCTCTTTTACCAAGTCGCTGAGGGACGACCCATCAGTTTTCGAGCGTTTCGAGGATTGCGAGTGATTCAAGGGAATGGCCGAAGCGGGGCTCGAACCCGCACGGGGATTACTCCCCACGGGATTTTAAGTCCCGTGCGTCTGCCAGTTCCGCCATTCGGCCGCGGAAAAGATTGCCTCCACCAGCCTATCGCTTTGTCGGGCAATCGCCAAGACACCGCCGCCAAGCCGAATGTTCAGGTTTCGAAGCGGTTGGCTGTCGACCACGACGACTTTAAACAGGACGGTTTGAAGAAAAGGTAACGAAGAGAACGAAGCACGAAGCGAAGACGTGATGCTGGTCAATCACCGCTCGCCGAAGGCAAGGCGCGGGCGCGGCCGTCCGTCGCTCGGTCAAACCCGAATTCATAGACTTGACAACGCATTTCGAGGAAGAGCGCCACGACGGACCACGCATGATGGCGCGAACGCGCCGATTGCTGGCTTGGGCCGCGGCCAATGCGATGCCCTCGAAAGCCGCTCGTCCCGTAGCTGTTTCATGCCCTCGGTGGTTCGTCGTGCCCTGCCATCTGCTCTACCCATTGAGCCGTTGGAGCGGGAATCGAGAGCGCCCCAGATGCCTTAGGCCGATGAGCTGCCTGATGACGAGCCGCTGGCTGAAGAACTACCGGACGATGAGCCACTGGCCGAAGAACTGCCTGATGAGGAGCCACTGGCCGAAGAGCTACCCGACGAGGAGCCACTGGCCGACGAGCTGCCTGATGACGAGCCGCTGGCTGAAGAGCTACCGGACGATGAGCCACTGGCCGAAGAGCTGCCTGACGACGAGCCGCTGGCCGAAGAGCTACCTGACGACGAGCCGCTGGCCGAAGAACTGCCTGATGACGAGCCACTGGCCGAAGAGCTACCTGACGACGAGCCACTGGCCGAAGAGCTGCCTGACGACGAGCCGCTGGCCGAAGAGCTACCTGACGACGAGCCACTGGCGGACGAGCTACCCGATGACGAACCACTGGCCGAAGAGCTACCCGATGACGAGCCGCTGGCCGAAGAACTGCCTGATGACGAGCCACTGGCCGAAGAGCTACCTGACGACGAGCCACTGGCCGAAGAGCTGCCTGACGACGAGCCACTGGCCGAAGAGCTACCGGACGATGAGCCGCTGGCCGAAGAGCTACCGGACGATGAGCCGCTGGCCGAAGAGCTACCGGACGACGAGCCACTGGCGGACGAGCTACCCGATGATGAGCCGCTGGCCGACGAACTGCCTGACGACGAACCACTGGCCGAAGAGCTACCGGACGATGAACCACTGGCCGAAGAGCTGCCTGACGATGAGCCACTGCTGGAGCCGCCGCCCGAACCAGAGCCAGTGCCTGAGCTGTTCGAATTCTGATAGAACTGCGAACTGGTGGTGATATCCTTGATCAGGTCGTCGTAGGACGTGTTCTTTTGCAGGCTATTGAAGAAGCCGTCGTCGCCGGCGCCGGAGCCTTGCAAGAAGAGATTCTCGTAGCCGCCGCCGGTGATGATCGACAACGCATACCCACCGCCCGCCGGCTGGCCGGGCGCGGGCAGCGGCGTGGCGGCGGTGCCGCCAGGTGCCGGATAATAGGCGTTGAGCAACTTGTGCTGAGCTTCCGAGCTTTCGAGGAAATCGCGTACGAGACCGTCGTGGTCTGTGGTTTGCGCCACGCTCGACCAGAACGCCAGTCCTCCTGTGTCGGGGGCGCGACCGAGGAGATCGTTGTACAGCGACGTGACATAACCTTGAGGCGTGCTGCCAGCGTTGAAATAATACTCATTCGATCCGGCAAAGGCGGCGATCACATATTTTTCGTCCGAACTGCCCTGATGCTGGCCCGCCGTGCCGGGTTGGCCGAGCTTGTCGGTCCAGTAGTCCAAGCCTGCCTGGTCGGGCGCGCGGTGCAGCAAGGCACCATAGATCGTGTCGACGTAGTGCGTTTTATATTCCTGCGAATTCAGGAATATCGTCACCACGTTGTTGTGGCCGGCGTCGTTGTTGTTTTGACTGAGATAGTTGTTAAACGATGCCTGGCCCTGAGGATCCGGCTCGCGGCCCAACAACTCTCGATAGAGGTTTTGCACGAAGACCTGGTTGCTGCCATCGCCCGGCGTTCCTGCGAGATAGCCGATGCCCGGCGGCACCGCGCCGATGGCTTGCGTATCGGAGGCGACGCCGGCGGTGCCGACCGGATAGAGTGGCGCGGTCTTGGCCACATTGCTGGTATCGCCCGATTGGGCCGCGGCGACTTGCAGCGGGTCGGCGTTGAGCAAGGCCCGCAATTCGAGCGTCTGGTAGCGAATGCCGTGATACGGCAGCCATGAAAAGCGGCGCGGTCTGCCCGCCGGCACTGGGCCGCCCGCCGCCTTGCGACGAGGAATGTAGAAGCGCGTGACCGATTGCCAATAGCTTTTTTTGGCGACTTCAAACCACTGCTTCAGGCGCGACCAACCTCGAAAGGGCGTATACATGGCAGCACTCGGCTCCAAAGAAAAGATCCGTCAACGCACCACGACCGACGCGCGCTCGGACGCGCGAACACCCACACACGCAAACGACAACAGCCGCACAGAGCAACGACACACGACCGGAGACCAACAGTGACAAGGCCACGCTGGGTGACCTTGGGGAATTAACACGGCCAGCGTGACCGCGCCATCAAATCACGATGGCCCTCAGGGCCATCCGCGCAGACCATGCGACTGGTCCACGATTGCCATCAACCGCCATCCCGGGCAGCCGACGGGGTCAACAAAAAAGAGTGACGCTCGTGAAAATAGCAATCCTGGGAAATCTGTCAAGCTTTGCGGGCAAGATTTCCAGGATCTGCTACCCGGTTGCCTCCGTTTTCGCAGGCCCGTACACTTCGATCATGATGGCCCGCCGACGTTTCCGCATCGTTCTGTTTTTCTTGACGACATGCCTCTTGGCGCGGGGCGCCGATGCCGATTTCATCGAGCTGGGCCGCCTGCTGGACGCGCCCGCCGCGGAGTTGGCCGGCGCGATCAAGGGCCAATCGGCGGTGGTGGCCGTTCGACACCGGACGTCGGCCGCGGCCGATTGGGACCTGGGCCAGGCCGCGGGAGTTGAGCTTACCGAAGCGCTGCGCCGATGGAAGATTGACGCCGTGCGCGCGGCCGCCGATCCACGGTTAAGCAACCTGGAATCGGTCGAGCGCTCGTTCAAACAGCGCGATGCGCAAGCACTGAAGCACGTGGACCGAAACGTGCTCATCGGCATCGAATGGATCACCGCGCGGAGACCCGCTCTGAAAATTTCGGCCTTCTCTAACGCTTCCTCAAAGGCGTTATGGAACTCTACTATCGAGCTGCCGGAGGCCGCGCAGTCGTTGGCGAAGAACATCCCGCCGATGAATCGCGCCGTGGTGGAATTTGCGCGGCAGCACCTGGGCCGGCCGGTGCGCGACGGCGATTGTACGCAATTGGCCGAAGATGCCCTAAAGGCCGCCGGCGCCGGCAAGCGCGGCCTCTATCACTGGGGCCGCGAACTCGACGAACGCGAGCCGTGGCTGCCTGGAGACATTCTGCAAATGGAACGGGCGGAAGTGAAAGCGCCGGGCTTCGAGCGGACGATGGGCCATCACACGGCGGTGATCGACGAGGCCGACGCCGAAAAGATCGTGGTGCTGCATCAAAACGCCTTTACCGACGGCAAGAACGTGCAGCGCGAAACTTGGCCGCGGGCGGGAATCTCGGGGGTATTGGTCGCGTACCGCCCGTGGGACTGGCCCGCCGAGAGCCCGTTGCCGCCCGCTTCACCCACCCGGCGTTCGCCGACGCTGGTCCTGCGCGGCTCGGGCAAAAAGCCTAGCAAACCCGTCGACCTGCTCAAACTGATCGATCCGGAGCTTGACCGCGTGCAAGGCGTGTGGTTCTTTGAAAAGAGTGGCTTGCGGTCGCCCGTTGAGTTCGAGGCGCGGCTGCAAGTTCCGGTGAAGCCGCCATCAGCGTATGCGCTGCATCTCAAGGTCGAGCGATTACAAGGCGAAGAGTGCCTGGGTCTGGGTGTGGTCGTGGGCCGCCGGCAGACCATGCTGGAGATCGACGGCTACCAGCAGCGGTTCAGCGGCATCCACAACCTGGATGGCAAACCGGCGAACGAGAACGAATCCAAAAAGCCGGGCGTTTTTCTGCCGTCGCACAAGCCGGTCGACATCGATTGCCGCATCACGGCCGATTCAATCTGGCTGCAAGTCGACCAGCAGCCGGTGATTGACTGGCGGGGCGATCCGCGGCGGCTGTCGGTTTCGCCCGACTGGCCGGTGCCTCAGAGCGATTGGCTCTTCCTGTCGGCCTATGATTCGGAGTTCGACGTCCGCGAGTTTACGATCGAGTCGTTGAGGTAAGTTTGGTTCACCGATAATCCATGCTCTGCGGCGGGTCTTGCACGATTTTCAGGCCGCGCGACAACGGCAACGTGAGGCCGGGGGCCGCGTCGGTGTAGCGAATGTAATCGAAACTGCTGTCCACGCCGAACCGCAGGGCGCTGGTGTCATGAAACACGCAGACGGCGCCGGGGGCCAGTTTTCCGCGGCGGCGCAGGACGTCGTGTTCGCGGGCTCGGCAATGCACGTCGGAGTCGAAAAAAGCGAAGTCGAACTCCGCGCCGACCCAGGTGGCGCAAAACGAAACCGAATGGGACGCCACGACTTCGACATGCTCAGCAAGGCCATATTTGCGAAGATTGGCCGATAAGAGTTCGGAAGGTTGAAGATCGACGCTGTAGAGTTTGCCAAAGCCGTTGGCCGCGATGGCGCAAGCGATGGCCAGGGTTCCCATGCCGCGCTCCGAGCCGGTTTCAAGCAAGGTTTCCGGTTTCGCCGCCATCACCAGAGCGTTGATCAGATTGAGGTATTCCACCTCGGTCGTGCCTCCGTCGCCAGTGCCATGAAACAGTTGCGCGTATTCCTCGGGCGCATGCGGATGGCTGTCGGCTTCTGGGCGCACGGCCAATTGCAGTTCGTCAATGATCTTCTGCCAGAGTTGCATTGCGGTATTCATGTTGTTACTCCGTGGCGAGCCAAGCCGGCGCGGCGGGCCGACGAACGCTGATCAAAGCCAATTCCGAAATGACGCGGCCGAGCACCGTGTGCGGTTTGAGTGCATACAATGCCTGACAACCCTGATCGCAAGCCGCGCGAAAGGGAGGCTTAAAATGGCAACCGGCGCAATCAGGCGGCTCATCGTTGGTCAGCGCGATCACTTCGGGAATATGCCCGAATACACACTCGGCGCGCGTGGGGCCAGAGGGCACGATCGTCGGCACGCCAAGGGTGCCCGAGATATGCGCAGGCCCGCTATCGTTGCCCACCACCAGGCTCGCCAGGCTCATCAGAGCCGCCACGCGGTGAAGGTCGAACCCCCACATAAAATTCGGGAGGTTATTAAACCGCGGATCCTCATGCGAAAGCATGGCCAAGACCGCCAAATTGCGTTTCTTCAACCACCAAGCGAGCTCAACCCAATAAGGATCGGGCCAGGCCCGGGGCTTCCAGAACGTTTGCGGAAACAGCAACACCAGATCGTCTTCGGGAAAGCCGCGCCTGGTCTGTTCCGCCCATTCCTGGATCTCCGGGGGAAAATGCGCCCGCGGACGTTTGTACGGCGTGTTGAGCCCCAACTTATCGCGAATGTAGTCCAGCCGCAGCCGAGCGCCGCCCTCCGCCAGCTCGGTGGCATAGGCGTCGCCGACGTAGATTCCATCGGTAGACGGTTGGTCGGTTGCGTTTTGGCCAAAGAGATTGAGGACCACGGCATTCGCCGGGCTGGTGACGAACGAAATAGGGTCGGGCGTGTCGCGCGTGCCCTCGGCGATCCAGGCGAGCGAAACCACGTCGCCGATGCCGGCGTAACTGGAGCCAAGAGTGGTGTTGATGAGCGGCATGGTCTTAACGCTGGTTGTCTGAGGCGGCTTGGATCTCTGAAAGCACCCGCTCCAAGATCACGTGCGTCTTTAAAGCATAAAGTACCTGGCACCCTCGATCGCAAGCGGCGCGATAAGGCGCCTGGAAATGGCATTCGGCGCAACCCGGCGCTTCATGCGTGGTTACTGTCAGCACCTGCGGAATATGCCCGAACACGCAGTCGCCCCTGGTTCCACCACAAATCGCGATGGTCCTGGCGCCAAGGGTTCCCGCCAAATGCGCGGGGCCACTGTCGTTGCCCACGATGAGACGGGCCATGCTCATGAGAGCGGCAACCTTATAAAGATCGTGCCCCCAAATGCTTCGCGGGGTGTTCAAATAGCGCTCGTCGGCATGGCCCAAGATCACCAGCGTGGGGATCCCTTGATGGTGAAGCTGCCAGGCCAAATCGACCCAATAACAGCTTGGCCATTCTCGAGACTCCCAGTCCGTCTGCGGGAAAAGCAACACGGGGCTACCGCCCAGATCGTTGGCGGTGGTCGCGGCCCACTCCAAATCGGCGCTGGGAATTTGGGCCGTGGGCCTCATAAAACCCGTGCTCAGGCCCAACAAATCGCGCAGGTATTCCAACCGCAGCCTCCGTCCATGATCTCTCAATTCAGGCCCATAGGAGTCGGGCAGCAACAGATCAGCGTCGCTGGGCGCGTCCATGAGGGGCTGCCGCAAGAGGCTCAATACCGCGTGCTGCATACCGCCGGGCGTAGCATAGAAGGAAATGCAATCGTCTCGGCCGCGCGTTCCTTCGGCGAGCCACGCCAAGCCCACCGCGTCTCCCATGCCTTTCCAGTGAACACTTCGCTCGGTATTAATTGTTGGCATGAAGTCGCTCTACCGGCGCTGCTGCTCGGCAAGGATTTTCGACGTACTCAGGCCGGGCACCAACGGCAGGGTGACCACCTTGCCGCCGCGGCTGATGACAAAGTCGGCGCCGGCAATTTGTTCGCGCGAGTAGTCGCTCCCCTTGACGAGCACGTCGGGGGCGAGATGGCGAACCAACGCTTCCGGCCGTTCTTCATCGAAGATAACCACCAGATCAACGCATGCCAAGCCGGCCAAGAGCGACGCGCGATGGTCGTGCGACAAGACGGGCCGCGAGGGGCCCTTCAGGGCCCGCACCGACGAATCGGAATTCAGGCCCACCACGAGCAGCTCGCCCAATTGCCGAGAGCGCTCCAAGCACGACAGATGGCCGGCGTGCAAAATATCGAAGCAACCGTTGGTAAACACCACCTGCTTGCCCTGTTGCTGCGCGCCCTGCACCAGCTTCTTGGCGCCGGCCCAATCGACCACTTTGGGCGACACGCCGCGATGAACCGCGTCGAGCTCGGCGGCGTGGACCACGTAGGTGCCGGGCTTGCCGACGGCAATGCCGGCGGCCAGCACCGCCAGGCGGCAGGCATCTTCAATTTGCCAGCCGCCGGCCAGGCAAGCCGCCAACACCGCCACCACGGTGTCGCCGGCGCCGGTCACATCGGCCACTTCGCGCATGACGGTCGGAACGTGCGTCGTGCCCTGCGCCGAGGCGACCGTCAGCCCTTCGGCGCCGCGCGTGACCACCATCGAGTCGAACTGCAGCCGCTCGCGCAGCTCTTCGGCGGCCGCGCCGATCTGCTCATCGCCCGTCAACCGCCGGCCGATGGCCCGTTCGACTTCCATTTGGTTGGGGGCCAGAAGCGTCGCATGGGCATAGGCGGCGAAAGCAGGTTTCTTTCCGTCGACGAGACAGGGAACGGCCAACTCGCGGCAACGCGCGATGCACCGCCGCGCCAGCTCTTCGCTCACGGTGCCCTTGTCGTAATCGGCGATCACCACCACCCCATGCCGGCCGATCTCCGACGCGATGCGCTCAAAGAGTCGCTCGGCGCCATCGGCGAGCAACTGCCGCGGCCCTTCGCGATCGAGCCGCGCCAATTGCTGATGCGTGCCGGCCACCAGGCGGGTTTTGCAAACCGTCGTCGCACCCTCGTGAACGAGCAGCTCGTCTTTCAAGAGCGGGTTTTGACGCAACAGATCACGCAACGTTCTGCCGTCGGCGTCCTCGCCGATCACGCCTGCCGCGGTGACCTGACAACCCAGTCCCGCCAACGAAGCGGCCACGTGTCCGGCCCCGCCCAGGCAGCCGTGTTCGTGCTTGACGTGCAGCACCGGCACCGGGGCCTCGGGCGAAATGCGATCGACCGTTCCGGCGATGCGGCGGTCGAGCATGAAGTCGCCAAACACCAGTGCCGCGACGCGGCCGTCGAAATCACGAACGGATGACATGGTATTTTCAAGCTCGGAAAGGAGTCTCGCAAGGATCGAGGTGGCATGTATGGCGGCGGTCAACCGACCGAATCGATACAGGCATCGTGGCCTAGCTCTCGTTGCAGCTTCCGCCGCTCTTCTTCCCAATGCAGCAAGCTGCGGCGCTGGCGGAAGTGCCGCCGCTCGACCGTGCGTTGCGCTTTTTGGAATGCCCATAATAACTGATCGAACGGGCCGCCGCTGGTTTTGCCGTATTCGGCGAGCCACGCGGCCCGCTCGTGGCCCAGGCCCACCAGGAGAATGTCGTCGTCCAGCGATAGGTATTGCCGATAGCTGCCGGGATCGCCCTGCCGGCCGCAACGGCCAATGAGCTGCCGGTCGATGCGCGCGGCCTCGTGCATTTCGCTAAGAATGACGTGCAGGCCGCCGATCTCGGCCACACCGTCGCCCAGCTTGATGTCTGTTCCCCGGCCCGCCATGTTGGTCGAGACCGTCACCTGCGCGTGCTGGCCGGCGGCGGCCACAATTTCGGCTTCCTCGGCGAGGCGATGGGCGTTGAGCACGCGATGCTCGATGCCCCTCGCGGACAACAACCCCGACAGCGTCAGCGACTTGTCGATCGAGCGCGTGCCGACCAGCACCGGTCGCCCCTGCTCGCGCAGCTCGCTGATTTCGGCGGCGATGGCCGCCCATTTGTCGCGGGCCGTGCCGAAAATCCGCGTGGGCCAAGCTGCGCGCATGGCCGGGCGGTGCGTGGGAATGACTTGCACGGAAACTTTGCAGATTTTTCGCAGTTCGCGGGCGGAATCGCGCGCGGTGCCCGTCATGCCGCACAAACGGTCGTATCGCAAAAAGAAATCTTGCACCGTGACGCGGGCCGCGTGTCCCGTCGGCAAGGAAATTGGCAGACCCTCTTTGGCTTGCACGGCTTGTTGCGTTCCATCGAACCAAATTCGCCCCTCGGCCGGACGCCCGGAATACTCGTCGACAATCACGATTTGATTGTCGCGGACCATGTATTCGCGTTCGCGCAGAAAGAGGCGATTGACCTTGATGGCACGTTCGATGTACTCGTAAATCGGAAACGTGCCGACCGCGTCCATTGCGTCGGGCTTGGGCAGCAGGCGGGCCTGTTTGCGGCCGGCGGCGGTCAACTCAACGGCCCGGCGGTCTGCCAGGTAGAGGTAATGTTCGTTCTCGGCGAACCGCGGGGCAACCTCCGCCGCCCAACGATAGCATTCCGCGGCAGCGGCGTCATTCTTCGTTCCCGCCGAAATGATCAGTGGGGTGCCCGCCGCGTCGATGAGAATGCAATCGGCCTCGTCGACCAAGACGAAGTTGAAGTGCCGATGGACCGGTTCTTCGGCATCGGCTTCGGCGGCCGCTCCCAACATGCCGCCGAGCAGGTCAGTCAGCCCTTCGGCCGCGCGGCGCGAAAGCAGCCGGTCGCGCAGAAAATCGAAGCCGAACTCGCCCGCCGTTCCATAGGTGATGTCGCAGGCATAGGCCTCGCGTCGCTGCGGCTGCGCCATCATGGCTTGTATGACACCCACTTTCAGCCCGAGCAAATCGTAGATCGGACCCATCCATTCGGCGTCGCGGTGGGCGAGATAGTCGTTGACCGTGGCCACGTGGACGCCGCGGCCAGAGAGGGCGTTCAAGTAAACCGGCAGCGTGGCGGTGAGCGTTTTGCCTTCGCCGGTTTGCATTTCGACGATCGAGCGGTGGTGCATGGCGATGCCGCCGAGCAACTGCACGTCGAAATGCCGCATGCCCAGCGTGCGCCCCGCCGCCTCGCGCACCAGCGCATAGGCTTCGGGCAGCAAGCGATCGAGCGGTTCCTGACTCTTCGCTCGATAGCGCAGCGAAAGGCTGCGCTTTCGCAGGTCGTGATCGGCCAGCGGACCCAACTCTTGCTCGTGCTGCTCGATGACCGGCAGCAACGAGCTCCAGCGGCGCAATTTGCCATCGAGCGCGGCCGGGCTGAGAGAGGTGACGAAACTCATCGTTGCTCAGCCGCGTCGCCCAGTCGTTAAAATGTCCACGAATCGCCCATGCGTGTATGTTCGCCGATTTGCGAAAGTTTGCAAGAGTTACCGCCGGCATTTGAGGAATAGCTGCACCTCTTCATAGCGCACGCCTGGCAGCCGGCTTAACAAGGGGCGAATCCGAGCGGGCTCTTCCGGACCGATGACTTCGGCCAGCAAGGCGATCGCCTGGCCCGAAAGAAGCCAACTCGCCTCGACCGGCCAGCCGCTCTCGGCCGCGCGCAGCGCATGGTCGAGCACCACGTCGCGCTCGCAGCCGCGGATGGCCATGCACTCTTCGGGCGTGAGGCCCGCCGACAGCAATCGCCAGGTCCAATAGTGGCCGGGCAACTCGCCCGTCTCGCGGTCGGCCAGCTCTGCCGGCGCAGGCGGCGCCCGCTTCGGCGCGTCAACATGCGGCACAGCCGCCTCCGGCTGTGGCCCGGTTGCATGTGGCACAGCCGCCCCCGGCTGTGCAGCCAGCCCGCCCACAGCCGAGGGCGGCTGCGCCCCATGAGCCGAAGACGGCTGTGCCACACGCTTGGCCCGAGCCTCAAACCGCCTGGCCAGCTCGGGGCTAAGCGGCAACAGACCCGGCGGCGCCAAGCCCGTCATCACGCTTTTGCCACGCTCGGTCAATTGCACCGTGGGGCGCATATGGTCGGCGCCGCCCTGCGAAAGATGCCCGACCAACAGCAACACGTCGAGCAACTCGACTACCTGGTCCTGCTTGAAATCTTTCAACAACCCATGCGTGGTCAGCCGCTCCAAGCCGAATTTCTTGATCTTGGCATTCGTCGAACCGCACAGCATCTGCGCGATGAGATGTTTGCCGAAACGTCCGCGCGTGCGCGCGACGCCGCTGAGAATTTTGCGCACCACCAGCACCAATTCGTCGCTTTCGATTCGCTGCGGCTGGTCATCGGCGGGCGCCGGGCTTTGCTCGGCGCCGGCGCCGGGCATGCCGGGACGCAGACCGCGCCGCTGGCAATTGTCGCAACGCCCGCACGGCTCGGCGTCTTTCTGTCCAAAATACGCCAGAATCTCTTGCTCGCGGCAGCGCGAGGTCTCGGCGAAGGCGATCATCCGGTTCAGCTTGTCGTACTCGGCCTGCTTGCGCTCTTCGAGCGTCTTGAAGTCCAGGTCGAGCTTGCCGAAGGGCACATCGCGCACCAGCATGCGGATGGCCCTTCCGCGGAACGGCGGAATATAGTCGAACGCTTTCAGCTCTCGCAGCTCGCGCAATGCGCGGGCCAAGGCGGCCTGATCCATTTCCACCTCGGCCAGCAATTCTCGCGGCGGCAGATCGACCCACTCGCCGCGGACCGCTCCGACAAACCGCTCGATGGCCTTGAGCACGCGCCGCTGCGTCTTGGCCTGTCGCGGCAGCAGATCGACCAGCGTCGGCAGATCGCTGTCGAGCTTGACGCGGGCCATGTTCTCGCGGCTTTCCAGGCGCTCGAGCACGCCGGCCTTCTCCAGCAGTTGCTCGCAGGCGCCCACGCCATCGGCGCTGATCTCCAGCGAAAGCGAGTTCTTGATTTCTTGCTGCGTCAGTTCGATCACGTCTTGCGGAATGCCGCGCAAGTAGTGGTAGACCCGCTCGACGATCTCGCGGGCCGGGTAGCGGCTTTCGATAAAGAACTCTTGAATCTTGCGATCGCTGAAACTGAACAGCAGCAAACAGCGCGAGGGCAGGCCATCGCGGCCGGCCCGGCCCGCCTCTTGGTAATAGCCCTCCAGCGTGCCCGGCAAATTGTAGTGAACCACAAATCGCACATCGCGCTTGTCGATGCCCATGCCGAAGGCGGTGGTGGCCACCACGATCTCGCATTTGCCCTGCATGAAGTGGTCTTGGGCCTGGTGGCGCTCGTCGCTTTGCATGCCCGCGTGATAGACCTCGGTGCGGCGCCCGGTGGCCTGTTGAATCCGCTCGGCCACTTCCTCGCACCGCTTGCGCGACGAGGCATAGACGATGCCGCAGCCGGGGTTCTCGCGCAGGAAGCCTTCGAGCAGGCGGTCTTTCAGCGATTTGCCGTAGGGTAACTGCGCCTCGTAGCGCAGGTTGGGCCGCACGAAGCCGGTGATGAAAATCCGCGGCGAGCGCAGGGCAAGCTGGTCGACAATATCGCACCGCACGCGCTCGGTGGCCGTGGCGGTGAGCGCAATGGTGGGCGGCATGCCCAGCATCGCCCGAAAACGGCCCAGCCGCGCGTAATCGGGCCGAAAGTCGTGGCCCCATTGGCTGATGCAATGCGCCTCGTCGATGGCCAGCAGCCGCAACCGCTGGGCGCGCACCGCCTCGACGAAACGCGGGCTGCGGAACCGCTCGGGCACAACATACACCAACTGATATTCGCCGCCGGCCATCGCCGCCAGCCGCGCGTGCTGTTCCGCCGGAGTGAGCGAGCTGTTGACGAACGTCGCCCGCAGGCCGCGGGCCTGCAACTGGTCGACCTGGTCTTTCATCAAGGCAATCAGCGGCGAAACCACCAGCGTCAGCCCTTCGCTGGCGACGGCGGGCAACTGGTAGCAGAGGCTTTTGCCGCCGCCGGTGGGCATGACGCACAGGCAGTCTTGCCCGGCCAGCACGGTTTCGATGACTTCGCGTTGCCCAGGCCGAAAACTGCTCAGACCGAACCGCGGCAAAACCGCGTCGGGATCGATGCCGTCGGCAAGGGTCGTTCGAGCTTCCGAAAATTCCGCCACAAAATTCCCGCGAGAGAGGCGCGTTGGTCGTACATCGCCTTGGCATTATACTGGCGTTCGTCGATTCGCGGGAGCAACGGAAAGATCAGGGCTTCATGTCTGCCGAAACCGAAATCGCCCGGCTGCGCGAAGAGATTCGCCGCCACGACCGCAAATACTACCTCGAGGCCGCCCCGGAAATCAGCGACCTCCAGTACGATCGGCTGATGGAGCGGCTCAAGGGACTCGAGGCGGAGCACCCCCGGCTCGTCAGCCCCGACAGCCCCACGCAGCGCGTGGGCGGGCAGCCGGTCGAAGGGCTGCCGCAGATCGAGCACGCGGTGCTAATGCTCTCGATCGAGAATACTTACAACCTAGCCGAGGTGCGCGAGTTCGCCGCCCGTGTGGCCAAACGCCTGCCGGGCGAAACCGTCGAGTGGGTGGTCGAGCTGAAGGTCGACGGCGTGGCCGTGTCGCTGGTTTATGAGCAAGGACGGCTTGCCCGTGGCGTCACGCGAGGCAATGGCCGCGTGGGCGACGACGTCACGCACAACATTCGCACCGTCGGCGGAGTGCCGCTGAAACTGCACGGCGACAAGCCGCCCGCCCTGCTGGAAGTGCGCGGCGAAGTCTACATGACCAACTCTGACCTGGTGAAGCTGAACGAAGAGCAAGCGAGCAAAGGCGAATCGCCCTATGCCAACTCGCGCAACGTCACCGCCGGCAGCATTCGCCTGCTCGACCCGCGCATCTGCGCCAAGCGGCGGCTGCGTTTTTTTTGCCACGGCGTCGGCGCGGTCGAAGGACTGGCGGCGACCAACCACATGGAATTTCTCGCGCAGCTTCGCGATTACGGTCTGCCGACCACGCCGAACGTGACATGTTTCGGCTCGATCGAAGCCGCGATGGAACATTGCGAGTCGCTGGTGTCGCGGCTGCACGAACTCGATTTCGAGATCGACGGGCTGGTGCTCAAAGTGAACGATTTCGCCCAGCGCGAGCGGCTGGGCGCGACCACCAAAAGCCCGCGCTGGGTGGTGGCCTACAAGTTTGAAAAATACGAGGCGACCACCCGGCTGAAACATATTCGCGTGCAGATCGGCAAAACGGGGGCGATTACGCCGGTGGCCGACCTGGAGCCGGTAGAACTGGCCGGCACTATCGTCAGCCGCGCCAGCCTGCACAACGCCGACGAGATCGAGCGCAAAGACGTTCGCGTGGGCGACGTGGTGGTGGTCGAAAAGGCCGGCAAAATCATTCCGCATATCGTGCGTGTCGAAAAGCACCTGCGTGACGGCGAGCCGGCCAGGTTTTGTTTTCCGCGCGACTGCCCGGAGTGCGGCGCGCGGCTGGTCAAGGACGAAGGCGGGGTTTACATCCGCTGCCCGAATCCGCAATGCCCGGCCCAGCTTAAGGAGCGGCTGCGGCACTTCGCCAGCCGCAACGCCATGGATATCGAGGGGCTGGGCGACAAGCTGGTCGATCAGCTTGTCAACCAAGGGCTGGTGCGCGGCTACGGCGATCTCTACCGATTATCGCTGGAAAAGCTGAGCGAACTGGAGCGGATGGGCCGCAAGTCGTCGGAGAATCTGCTGTCGGGCATCGAGGCCAGCAAGCGCCGCGGCCTGGCCCGCGTGTTGAATGCCTTGGCCATTCGGCACGTCGGCGTGCGATTGGCGGCGGTGTTGGCAGAGCAATTTGGTTCAATCGACGAATTGATGAAAGCCAGCGAGGACGAGCTGGCCGCGGTCAACGAAGTCGGGCCGGTGATTGCCAAGAGCGTCTACGAATATCTGCATGGCGAATACGGGGCCGCCACGGTACGCGAGCTGGCCGAGCTGGGCATCGACATGCAGGCCCCGCGCTTGTCGAAGCCGCCGGCACAAGGCGTCTTGGCCGGCAAGACGTTGGTCGTCACCGGCACGCTGCTGAAATATAAGCGCGACGAAATCGAAGAGTTGATTGCCCGGCACGGCGGCCGGCCCGCGTCGAGCGTGTCGAAGAATACCGATTATCTTGTGGCCGGCGAAAAGGCCGGCAGCAAGCTCGACAAGGCGCAGGCGCTGGGCGTGCGTGTGTTGAGCGAGGAGGAGTTTGAGAAGTTGGTGGGGAAGTCGTAGAACCAATCCAATTACGACCCATATGCATTGGGCGCTGCTTACGAGGCATGAACCACCGGGGAAAGGGCGACGCATCGTATCTTTCACGATCGTTACCCGCCGCGGGAGCCGTTGTTCCCGCGCTCATGGCAAAGGCGAAGCGCTCGGTTTGCGGATTCGGAAAGTTGTAACTGCAGCTCCACATTTTCGAGCTCTAGCTGTAACCGATCAATCTCAAAAGACGCCTCGGCGCGGCTCCTGGCGAGTTCGCTTCGCAGAGAATTCGTCATGACGCCGCGTGTTGCTAACCCCGCAAGATACCCGGTGAGCAGAATCAACATCGCTCGGAGAGAATAGCGCGGTCGAAAGTTCAGGGATGTCATCGGACTGTCAATGAAGGCTGTCGGTATTTGAAGCAGTTAGTCCGGCGTTTCTCAATGACCTTGCACGGCCAGCGCGAGTATGAGCCAAGTTGCCATGACAAGCAAGAAGGCACCAAGGAAGACGCCATCTTTGCGATGAATACCCCATAGAACCGCAACGACAACCGGAAACGCGACTACGGCGCGGAAACCGCCCAGGGTAGCGAGCCATGTGGCGATGGCCGCTAACGTCGTGACCGCCAACAACGCCGTCAGGCTGAACTGAAAACGGCCGCGAATCGGCCTAGTATTCGGTTTACGCAAATCGAATTGCCTCCCATTTAAGTTAGATGGCCGTTTGCTCAATCGCCAGGTCCAACTCTTTGAATATCTGTCTACGGTGGCGTAGACGCGATCCAGGGCGTCGCCATATGTCATATGCTGTCGAACGCCATCATGAGGCTCAAAGCCACACGGCGCGAACGCGCGCCGCAGGGCCCCTTTAGTTTCGCCGAACTCGCGGGGCATCCCAGTCGGCAGAGACCGTACAAGCCGGCAATGCCTGTCGAATCTGTTCCGCCCCTACTTCCGAGAGCTCGGTGTTGTCAAGACCAAGCATTCGCAGCCTCGGAAGCGCGCGCAGATAAGTGACGCCGGCATCCGAGACGCGAGTGGCGTCGAGACTTAGCCGTTCGAGGCGCGGCAGTGCGACTAAGTGCGGCAATCCGGCGTCCGTGACTCCAGTGCCCGACAGTCCGAGTGATTTTAGACCCGTCAGGCCCTGTAAGTGCATCAGTCCGCGATCGCTGACGCGAGTGAAAAACAGCCAAAGACGCTGCAGACCCGTTAGCCTTGGGAGGTAGGCCAGCCCGGCATCCGCGACCTGTGTTCCTGTGAGATTAAGGCATTCGAGTCCGTTCAGATCACGCAGATGCGCAAACCCGATGCCACTAACTTGGGTGTAGCTGAGGTCAAGGTACTTGAGGCGCGTCAGCCGTTGCAGATGAGCCATCCCAGCATCGGTGATTCGCGTCCGGCTGAGCCCAAGCACTTCCAGCGATCGGTACTGAGCCGCCATTGCCGGTGTAAGCCAGCCCGGTCAGGCGAGTGGCGGTGTCGTAGGAATACGCGCCGGTGGCGATATCGACCATCGGCCCGACACCCACGAAATCGTATCGGGCGATGCTGGTGAATTGGCCCAGCGGGTTAAAGCCGAAGGTGATCTGCTTGGGCGCCACGCCGTTTCCCCCGCTCTGGCCCTGCTGCGTCTCGTCGGTCAAGCGCTGGTCGGCGTCGAACGTGTAATTGTTCAAAGAATCCGCCGTCCCGTTAACCGTGGCCGCCAGACTAATTCGATCATTGCCCGAATCATACCCCTCGGTCAAGACCACGTGCGGCACGTTCGGCGTGCCGGCACACGAGAACTGGTATCATGGTGCGGGATTCCCGCCGCGACATGGCTTGCCGGAGAGGCTGCTAGGGCACGACCACGGTACCGTTTCTGCCGCTGCCTTCTACCACGGTAGTCCATTCGGGACCTCGCACGGATAGCTGACTTTGCAGCCATGCCCCAGGCAGTCCTTCCAAACCTGGATCGTGGCATCATGCACGGCGGTGCCCCTCAACTCAAGCTCTTCAAGGCTAGCGCATGTTTGTAGTTGCATCAATCCGGCGTCCGAGATCCGTGTCCCGTTGAGTCTGAGCCGTGTGAGGTTCTTCGCTTTGGCAAGGTGTGCCAGACCCTCATCCGTGATTTGCGTGTCGCTGACGTCGAGATTAAAGAGCAACGGCATCTGTGCAATGCAGTGCAACCCGGCGTCGTCGACGGGTGCACCCCGGAGTTCCAGGGTGGTTACTCTTTTATGGCCGGTTGTGAAGCCACGGCCTGTGACTCGGGTATGCGACAAGTCAAGATCACGGAGCGCGACGCAATTGGCTAAGCTGGCAACGCCCGCGTCGGTAACCGACGTTTCCGCCAGGTAAAGGTCTTCGAGTTCCTCGAGTCGGCTAAGACATGCCATCCCCGCGTCGGTGACGTCCGATCCACTGACATCCAGATCGCCGAGCCACGGCAGCCGCGCGATACAGGCCAACCCTTCGTCGTCGACCGGCGCTCCGCTTAAATACAAGTACATGAGACGGCTGTCGGTCGGAAATCTTCGAAATCCCCGGCCAGTGACTGCCGTCCAATTGAGATTTAGCATACCGAGGAGCCGCGCCTCAGCGAGATGCTCCAGGCCCTCGTCGGTGATCATGCTATGGCTGAGGCCCACGTCGCTTAACTCGCGCATGTCGGCGAGATACCGGAGTCCGCTGTCGGTGACGCGCGTCGCATCAAGGTAAAGTGAACCAATGTGCGGATGAGCGCTCAATTCCGCCAGCCCCGCGTCGCCGATGCCCGTTGCGCTCAGCGAAATCGACCCTAGCCGCGTTAGCCCGCGGAGATGAAGCAACCCGGCATCGCTGACCAGCGTGCAGTCAAGATGCACGGAAATCACGTGGGTCAACTGCCCGATCAGCGGCAATGCGCGGTCGTCGCCGGCGGGGGCATCGTCGCGCGGGGCTTTGAGACCAGGAAACTGCTTCCGAGCGTAAACCAGCTGAGAACCATTGAGCGCCACCGATCTCGGCGCTGCCCCGAAATCCAGGCCGATCCAATTTGCCAGCTTCGGCCGGAGCCGGTCGCCGAACATGCCGTAGTTCACGCGGCCGCCGAGGTTGCGTATTGCGCTGACAGTGCGCTGCTGCCGGTGCGCCCGATCCGCCAGCACGCCAAGCCCAAGGGCCAGGACTGAGACAGCGAGTAACATCGTGCGAACAGTGAACCCAAGATAGCGTCGCGGCAGCATCGTTTACGGCCTCCATGCACATTGATTCGCGTCTGTTTCGCGGTTATTGACCGCGGCTACCAGTTATCATTGCATGCCCTCCACAAGCGTAGCTGTCTATTGTACGCCGCGCCTCAAGACCGAGCGACGCGCAGTGCAAAGGGGCCGAGAGTGGGATCTCGGCGAGGAACTGAAAGTCACATTCGGTGAGAAGTCGTCGGCGAGCCGCGACAACACCTATCCGCTCGGCTTCGGAAAGAGGAGATCGAGCAGCGATGGCGTGGTTGGAGTAACCTTGCATTTCTTTAGGAGCTGTGCGAAGCAACTCGCTCCGGCCTCTTGCCATCGGCGGACTTCAGCGATGACCGTGGAGCGGGTGAAGGTCGCAAGGTGCTGGCGTAGGGACTCCAGCACGCTGACATTCACCGTTCGCCGTCGCGCTCCCCGCAGAGTCATGGTGGTACGGCCGCTGTTGCGGGCGCCGGCGGGGTTGCGCAGGGTGCGCTCGGCTTCGTTGTTGGTTCCCGGCGCCTGCATCGTGGCGCCGCTCGCTGTGGCCACCGCCGGAGCCGTCACAAAGGTGAACAGTTGCCGGTCCAGCATGAGTCGCATGATTTCATTGACCAACCGGCGATAATCGTCGGCGGGGCCTTCGCTCTTGGGCAAGTCGGCCGCCCATGCCGGCAGGCACAAATCGACGATTTCGTCGTCCAAGTCTTTTACTTTTCTGGCCCGGCCCGTATCTCCCAGCCGCCCGTCCGACTGCACGCGGCAGGCGGCCCGATAGATCTCCAGCAAACGGTCGGCGAATTGGCGGTACTGCAAATTGGCGGGCTCCAGCAGCGTCAGCTTGATCGCCTTCCGCAGCAGGTGTGCCCAACATTTTTGCGATCGACTGAAATTCGCGTAAACGGCCGCATCGTCACTAACGACCAGTCCGGCGAAGACTTCCGGGTCCAGAATCTTCTTCAGAACCGCGGCATCCTTATGCACGCCGAAGAACAACAACCGCGCTTTCTCCGACAGGAACGCCCACACGCTGTTGACGCTCCAGCCGGTCTCATCGCTATGCACGATCAGCGAGTTGGCCAACAGCGTACAGAGCGTGTCGAACTCTCCTTCCCACACCCGCGACAACTAATACAGCAAGGCGCCGACCCGAGACTTCCGCAGATGCAGGTCCTGAAAAAAATTCATCAGCAGGCAGACTTTGTCAAAGGACAGCCCGACGATGTACACCCGATAGGCGATGGCCAGCACGATTTCGATGCCGAACTCGCTGCGTCCCAATACTGTAACAGTTTAGTTCCGCGACCGGCCGCCGTCGGTAGCGGGCAGGCGGCGGAGGGCCATC
>JAICLL010000244.1 GCA_025927475.1 Pirellulales bacterium | reverse complement strand
GCCGGACAATCTACTATCTTGTCGCGCTCTGGTTGCTCGGTGCGCTGGTCGCCGCTGCGCCATTGATCGTTGGGCTTCTGCGCAATCATCTCTTGCGCCGTCACGCCCGGCCGGTGGCCGAAGCCGCCTGGACCGGATTGCTCGATGAACTGCGCGCACGGCTGGGCTTGCGCCGCCACGTAGCGCTTTATGAAACGCAAACCGCCTTGATGCCGATGACCTGGGGTCTGCTCTCGCCCGTCGTCCTGCTGCCGCACCGGGCGCGCACCTGGACGGATCGTTTGCGGCGGTTTGTGCTGCTGCACGAGCTGGCCCACGTCAAACGCTGTGATGTCGGTTTTCAGATGCTGGCGCGGCTGGCCTGCGCGCTGTATTGGTTTCATCCGCTCGCCTGGTATGCCCTGCGGCGGTTGCGCATCGAACGCGAGTTGGCCTGCGATGACTGCGTCGTCCAGGCCGGCGAGCGCCCCAGCGACTACGCCGCCGAGCTCTTGCAGATCGCGCGGTCGTTCCAGCCGCTTCGGCTAACCGCCGCCGTGCCCATGGCCCAAACCAGCAACCTAGAGCATCGCATTCGCGCGCTATTTGATCGTGCCTGTTCGCATCTGCCCATCAGCGCGCGGGCCGCGCGGTTGTTGCTGCTTGCCGCGACCGTAACCGTCACCTCCATCGCCGTCATCCGCCTCGCGCCGCGCCCAACCGCCGATGCCGACGAGCCGCAGGCCGTTGCGTCAGACAGCCAACCCGATGTAGCCCAGCCGCCCTCGGCTGGGTCCGCCGATGTAGCCCAGCCGCCTGCCGCTGGAGCGGAAACCCCGACGCGCTACTTTCGCGGAGCGAAAGGCGACAAAGCCCAGCCGCCCTCGGCTGGGGCGGAGGCGTCTTCGGACAACGCCGTTGCGATACGCGGCCGAGTGCTCGACGTGGAAGGCAAGCCCATCACGGGGGCGCGGGTGCGCGTGATGCGGATCGATACTGAGTCGACGAGTTGGGCGGAAGTTCAAGCTCCCGTGCTGGCGGATGTGCGAACCGATGCCGAGGGAGTTTTCTCGGCCCGCTATGCGGCAGAATCGCCTGTTGCCACCCGCGAGCAGTTCATTCTTTCCACGACGGTCGTGTTGGCCGACGCCGACGGCTATGCCTTCGACTGGCGCGAAGTGAAGCCGGGCGAGGACCAATTCAGCTTGCAGTTGTCGCCCGACGACGCCCCGATCTTGGGCCGCGTGCTCGATCTTGAAGGCCGCCCCGTCGAAGGCGTTCATGTCGGCATTCACGCCGTCCAGGGCGGTGGTGAGAATCTGGACGCCTGGATTGAACAAGCAAAGCACAATCCGCCCTCGGTTGACGAAGAATCGATCGGCAGGCCGATCGGAAAGCGTGGCGGCGGGCCGAAGATCGCCCGGTTTCCCGGCGGTAAATCGCTCGAAACAGGCCGCCCTGAGCTGTTGCCGCAAGCCGTGACCGATCAGCGCGGCCGTTTTCAGCTTGCGGGCCGGGGACGCGATCGCCTCGTCACGCTGGAGTTGGCCGGTGGGGGCATCGCCAAAACGTGGCTGCACGTCGTGACCCGCGACATGCCCGCGGTGCCCTATCCGGAGTACGATCCACGGTTTCGCGTGCAAACCTGTTTTGGCCGCCGCTTCGAGTTAACCGCCGAGCCGGAGCAACCAATCGCCGGCGTGATCCGCGACGCCGATACCGGCGAGCCTTTGCCGGGCGTTGAGGTACGACTTTACCAATACGCCGAGTCGCTGTTGATGGTCGAGGGCTTCATCTCGGCCGTCACGGACAAACAAGGCCGCTACACGCTGCGCGGCACGGTGAAGCCCAGCCATCCCGAGCGGTCCACACGGCTGCGCGTCGTGCCCGCCGCGGGCCAGCCCTATTTCCGCACCGAGTTGCACGTCGGCAAGCAAGAAGGGCTGGGCAGTGCCACTTGCAACGTGGAACTGAAGCGCGCGACGCTCATTCGCGGACAAGTGACCGACGCCATTACCGGCCGGCCCATCGTGGGATTGGTTTCTTATTTTCCATTTCTCTCGAACAAGGCGGCGGCGGATTACGCCAACTTCGTGGCGGGCATGACGACCATGGGAATGTTCGAGAGTTATGCGACGAGCGACGACGGCACGTTTGTCGTTCCCGGTCTGCCGGGGCGGGGCGTTCTCGCTTTCGAGGCGAAGAACGACGGCCGCTATCCGCAATCGGACGGCGCCGCGGCGATCACCGACCTCACGCAAACCACGGGGCGCGGGTTGAACCTCTTTCATCTGCCCACCACGGAATTGGCGACGGCGCTGCGCGAAGTCGATCCCCCGACCGGCGCAGCGGAAATCACTTGCGACATCAAGATCAAGCCGGTCGCCACCGTGCCCATCCGGCTGATTGACGAAGCGGGGCAACCTTTGACGCGCGTCGTGACGCGCGGCCTGCGACCGCCGCGCTCTCTGGGGCTCGTTTTTGACAAGGAATGGTCGCCCGACCCGCTGCCAACCGACACCGCCGACTTGGCGCCTGGCGAACCGCCGCTGCGACGCGCCGTGCTGTTTTTGCATCGCGGCCGCAAACTCGCGGCGGCCCTCTGGCTGACTGAAGAAAGCCCGCCCGATTCGCTCGTGCTGCGGCCCTGTGCCACCATCACGGGACGGTTGGTCGACGGCTCGGGCAGACCGGTTTCGGGCCGATGGGTCTACTCGCGCCTCGCGCAGCGTCTCGATGGCGAAGCCGCCGGCAGGCCGAACGATCGTGTCGAGATGCAACACCGATTCGCCTCCGCCCGCACCGATCGCGACGGCAAGTTCCAGATCGAGCTGTTGCCGGCCGGCGCGGCCTACCTCGTCTTGGCAAGCGACGACAATCGCCAGCAAAAAGCCGAGTTGACCACTCCCATACTCAAGCCGGGCCAGACGTTCGACACGGGTGAACTGAAGCTAGAGCCATCCGAAAGCGGCGGAGCAGACCAACCGGCCGGCGCCGCAAGCGCGGCCGACTCGGCAAGCGCGCCATCGGCGACTGCTGAAGACACGTCGCACGTCACGCTTCGCGGCCGCGTGCTCGACCCGGCGGGTAAACCGCTCTCGGGGGCCAGGCTTTATCTCTCGTATCCGATCGTGAACGATCTGAAAGAACAATTGCTTGGCGAAAGCGGCAAGGACGGACGGTTTGAATTTCCGATCGATCGGAACTCACTCGATGTTTCGCGCGTGGACGCTCCGTGGGCACTGGCCAAACTCACCGCCGTGGCCGAGGGGTTCGGGTTCGATTGGGTCGAGGCGGCGAAAGCCACGAACGATTGCACGTTGCGGCTGGTCAACGACGTGCCGATCCGCGGGCGGATCCTCACGCTCGAAGGCCAGCCGGTGGCCGGGGCCGAAATCAAGCTGCGGCAAGTGCAAGTGCCGGCCCAAGACGGGATTGACGAATTCCTCAAGATGTTCCGCGCCGGTGAAGTGTACCAATTCCAGCGGAAGGTGAGCCAGCGCGTGCCCGGCCTGCGCGCCGCGGCCACCACCGACGCCGAAGGACGCTTCACGCTGCGCGGGCTGGGGGCCGAGCGCGTCGTCGAGCTAATGGTCGCCGGGCCGGGCATCGAGTCGTGGTTCATCACCGCGATCACCCGCGACACGAAGTCCATCCAGCGGCCCGCCCGCTGGAACAATTCGCATGTTTACGGCGCTACGTTCGATCATTTGTCGATGCCCTCGCAAAAGATTGCCGGCATCGTGCGCGATCGCAAAACCAAAAAGCCGATCGCCGATGCGGAAGTGCGCGGCTCGCGCACCGTTCATTCCGCCAGGACGGACGCCGAGGGCCGTTTTGAGCTGCTCGGCGAGCGCAAAGAGAAGGAACACCGATTGTCGGTCTTGCCGCCCGCGCCGTATTTCGGCACCCAGATAAGTGTGACGGCGGCCGGGCCGCTGGATTTGCTGCCCGTCGAGATCGAGTTGGACCGCGGACTTGAAGCCCGCGGCCACGTCGTCGTCCGTCCCTCGGGCGAGCGAGCCACGGGCAGAGTCGATTATTTTCCGCTATGGCCGAACAAGCATGTGGCCGCACTTGGTCCGGAGCCCGGCGGGCTGCCTGCGGCGTGCCGGGGAGCCGCCATGATTCGGCCCGATGGCAGCTACTCCATCAGTGTCTTGCCCGGTCCCGGCGTGTTGGGCTTCATCACTTCAAAGCAGCACGCCCCAGCTTACCTCAGTCGCGCCGACATCGACCGCTTCTTCGGCGACGGCCAGAACCACGGCGACGAAAACTCGCTGATGGTCGAAGCGGGCAGTTTTGGCCCGCGCCCCCAGATGCAAAAAAACTATCACGCGCTGGTGTTGATCAACCCGGCCGAGGATGCAACGGAGCTCACCGTCAATGCGTCCGTCGAGGCGGGCCGCACGCTGACCGGCACGGTGTTCGATCTCGCCGGTGTGCCGCTGGCCGGAGTCAGACTGCGAGGGCCGCAGAACCCGATTGCTCCGGACCTTCTCGATACGCCGCAATTTTCGCTCACTGGTCTCGATCCACGGCGGCCCGGCGAACTGATCTTCGAGCATCGTGCACGGCGCCTCGGCGCGTTGCGGCGAGTGACCGGCGACGAAAAGCAACCGATCGAAGTGCGACTCGAACCCTGCGGTTCGCTGACGGGTCGCCTACTCGATGTCGACGGCGAGCCGATGCCCGCAGCCAAGCTTTCTGTCGGGCGGACCGGATTTTTGCCCCACGACTTCGCCTTGGAAACAGACGGCGATGGAAGGTTGCAGATTGACACCCTGGTGCCCGGTCTTAGCTACGACCTGATGCTTGGCAGCGCCGCAAACTTTCTTCGGCAAAAGATCATCGTCGCCTCCGGCGAGATCAATGACCTGGGCGATATTCGGCTGAAACCGTCTGGCGGAATGCCGCAGGGCTCTACGGTGAAGCAAAACACGCCAGCTGGAGCGGAGCCGTCACCTGCAACCGGCGCTGGCAACAAAGCAAAAGAAACAACGCGGCAAATGAACGAGGGCAATAGCGCCGTATCGCCCGCCGCATCCGATGGGGCTGCGGCGGCCGCGGAAAGTCGCCTCAAGTCCACCAACAACGCGAAAGATATATCGTCCATTCAGCCGAACAAGGCCAAGATGGTCCGCGGTCGCGTGACTCACGGCGACCGGCCCGCCAGCGGCGCGCATGTCGCCGTAATCGCCCGAAGAACGTCAGTGCAACGCGGCGGCGAGCTTGGCTGGGGAGATGAAGTGCTGGCCGAGACGACGGCAAATGAGAACGGCGAATACTCAATGACTCTCGCAGACGCCTCTCAGAAGACGCACGCCGACGCTACTCTGGTTGCCCGGCAAAAGGGCGCCGCCATCGCCTGGCGGCGAGTGAACCTCGATGCCGCTGAAACCGAAGCCGCGTTGGACCTTCCCAATGAAGTGCCGGTCCGCGGCAAGGTGATCGACGTCGAGGGGCGGCCCGCGGCCGGCGTGCGGATCTCCGTGGTCTCGGTCGTGCTGCGCACGGACCACGTCCATGAGGCGCAGGGCGCTGGCTATCATGGCGGCCACAAGCTTCCGGCGGCGTGGCTCGCCACAGTCACTTCCGATGCGCAAGGAAGGTTCGTGCTCCACGGACTCGCCGCGAACCACGGCGTGTCGCTCGAGGTCGCGGGAGACGATCGCTTCGCGGAGCAAGACATTCTGCTCAACACCGGTGCGCAGGAGCAGCGGGGCGATCACGACAGAACGTACCGTTCGCTGGTCAAGAATGTGCAACCGGGGGAAGAGGCCGGGCTGGTGCTTGCCCCGGCTCAACCTTTCGAAGGCACGGTACGCTATGCCGACACAGGCCAAGGCGTGCCTCATGCCCGCGTCACCATCTGGGCCAGCCAAGAGAAATACGGTTCGATGATGTCGGTGGTGGGCAGGGCCGACGAACAGGGACATTACCGCATCAGCCCGAGGCCGGGCATTCGCTTTGGCGTGACGGCCTACCCGCCCGAAGGGGCCGCGTATTTGGCCCGTGATACGCCGCTGGATAAAGCCTTCGAGTGGAGAGCCGTCGAGCGCAGCAAGCAGGTCGATCTGACGCTGCCGCGCGGCGTACTGGTGCGGGGCAGGGTGGTCGAAGCGGGAAGCGAAACGCCGGTCGTCGGCGCGGCGGTGCAATACCTGCCCGAATCGTCGAACAACCCGAATGCCTCAGACGACATTCTCACCGGCTGGCAAGCGATTCAGCTTACCGACCGGCACGGCCGGTTTTCGATGGCCGTGCTGCCCGGTCCCGGCCGCCTGCTGGTAAATAGCCAGCAAGCGGGCTACGTATTGCAAGAGGTCGGCGGGCGCCAACTTGGCCAAGGCAAACCGGGCGGAATGCGGAACTACGCGCACGCCATCGCGAAGCTCGATCCTCAAGTGGGCCAAGAGGCGCTCGATGTAAGGCTTGAACTAAAGCGCGGCGAGACCGTCACCGGACGAATCGTGGACGAGGCCGGAAAGCTCGTTGACGAGGCCCTGGTCATCTCGCGGCTTAACATATCACCCTATTCGCTTTATTGGCGCGGCCTCACGACGCCCACGCTTGGCGGAGCGTTTGAGCTTGCCGGCCTCGCTCAAGGCGTGGAGTACCCCGTCTACTTCCTGGACGCCAAGCGGCGACTCGGCGCGACCGAAACCTTCAAGGCGGGCGACGGAGAGCGGACCGTCGTCCTCAAGCCCTGCGGCGAGGCCATGCTGCGCTTGGTTGACGGCAAGGGCCAGCCTGTGCCTGCTCAGTATGTCAGCGATGAAATGGTGGTCACTCCCGGCGCTTCCCGCTTCGACTTCGATGCGGTTGAACGCGGAGAACTCATGGCCGACGCGGATTTTATTGCGAATATCGACCGGATCAACCACCCGCTTGCGTCGGCAGACGACGAGTCGGGCAAACTCAGCTTGCGAGCGCTGATTCCCGGCGCGACTTATCGCCTCTCCGCTCAGCGCGGCGGGAAACCGCAAATCGTCAAGGAATTTCATGTCCGAGCGAACGAAACGCTCGACTTGGGCGAGATCATCGTTGAACGTGAATAGGAGGATGAAGTGAACCCACAAATGACACGAATCACGCGAATTCCGGTGCCTTCCCAGTCCGCAGCCATCAAGAGCAGGACGTCATGAGAGCGAACGCGGGTGAGTACGCTAGCCTGGCACGGCCGTCCTTAGCGCGCGGGTTGGCAAGATGCCGCCGGCTTGCCCGGCTGGAGTTTCACGTTGGCCGTCTACCGCGCACGAATGCACCACAACGTCGTATTACGGCCGCCGGGGGGCAGACCCCCCCACGCCGGGCGGGAGAACGGGGAAAGGGGGTGGGTGGTTTGCCATTATTAGTTCGTAGAAGTTAATCCGGATCACCTGCGGGCCGACCGATGG